>DPHD01000012.1:11135-11412 GCA_003523085.1 Oceanospirillaceae bacterium
CAAATTCTCTGCGGGGCTTGGTAGTGGTGCCCCTTTATAACTCTACAAGCCTCACGGCTTGGCCAACTGCTCTTCCGGCCTTACGGCAAAGCCGTAAGTCGTTCGACTGCGCGCGAAACAATGTTTCGCATAATGCGCTGGTCTCACCCAACTGAGCTAACGACCCAAATTCTCTACGGGGCTTAGTAGACTATGCCCCTTTACTACGATGCTGCGTTTACTACCCGCGACCATGCAACTGCATGGTAACGAAATGATGGTGGGTCGTGGGCGGCTC
>DPHD01000012.1:11632-33291 GCA_003523085.1 Oceanospirillaceae bacterium
CAAATTCTCTGCGGGGCTTGGTAGACTATGCCCCTGTACTGCTATAACTCAGTGCCAAGCACTGGGTTATCCCTATATAAAATGGCGGAGGAGGAGAGATTCGAACTCTCGGTGGGCTATTAACCCACGACGGTTTTCAAGACCGTTGCATTCGACCACTCTGCCACCCCTCCGCAGAGGCGCGTATATTAAACCATTGAGTATCAGAGTCAAGGCTCTAATCGACTTGATGAGCAAAAAAGGCCAAAAAACTTCAAAAAAGGGCTAAAAAAAACGAAACCTAATTACTCGTTGCCACAACTGGGGCATGTTGCGTCTTTGGGTAGAGAAAATTGTTGCCACTGCATGGTTTTAGCGTCCAATAACAACAGCTTACCTAATAATGGTTGGCCTAGCTTGGCAATCACCTTTATGGCCTCCATGGCCTGCACTGCGCCGACAATACCAACCACGGGCGCCATTACCCCATTGCTTGAACAACGACTGTCTTGCGGGCCAGTGAGCTGCATTAAACAGTGATAACAAGGCATGTCAGTTTGTCGTGGGTCAACCACTATCACCTGACCTTCCATGCGAATGGCAGCGCCAGAAACCAAAGGGGTAACCTGCTCTAAGCAGGCTTTATTTACCGCCAAGCGCGTGACTAAGTTATCACAACAATCCACCACCAAATCAGCAGCGGCCACTTGCTCAGACAAGGCCTGGGCTTCGAGTCGCTGAGTTAACGCCACCACCTCTACGCCACTGTTAATGGCAGCAATGCTTTGTTGCGCGGAGGCCACCTTGGCTTCACCGACATTGGCCTCAGCGTGAATTATTTGCCGCTGTAAGTTAGAGTCGTCCACCACGTCATCGTCGGCCAACACTAAGGTACCGACCCCAGCAGCGGCCAAATACAAAGCCACAGGACTACCCAAGCCCCCCAAGCCAATAATCAATACGCGGGCATTGAGCAGGTCTTGCTGACCCTGATAATCAAACTCGGGCAACATAATCTGGCGACTATAGCGATTCAATTGTTGGTCGTTCATAACAACTCTCTATGCCTTATTAAAGCCTACTAGGGCCACTGCCCCAGTGTCACCCGATCTTGGCCATTATAGTCTTGCTGGGTAGTCACTTGCGCAAACCCTAAGCGTGTTAGCAACTGGCGCACTAGAGCCCCCTGATCATAACCATGCTCAAAAGCTAGCCACCCGCCTGTGTCTAATAGCTGGGCCGCTTGGCGGGCAATGGTTTGAATATCGGCCATGCCATGGTCGTCTGCCACTAACGCCGATAACGGCTCATAACGCACATCACCCTGACTTAAATGGGGATCCTTAGCGTCGATGTAAGGAGGATTACTGACCATGCAATGTATCGGTGCCAGCGGATCCTTAACCCAGCCGTTAGCCCAATCACCTTGTTTAAACTGCACTTGCTGTAAATCACATACAAGCGCATTCTTTTGTGCCAATGCCACGGCGTCGCTGGATTGGTCCACGCCGGTAATCTGCCATTGAGGCTGCTCGGAGGCAAGCGCCAAGGCAATTGCACCGGTACCCGTGCCTAAATCGATAACCTTCGCTTGGGCGGGCAAGTCTAAGCACAACACCGCCTCAACTAATAGCTCTGTTTCCGGCCTTGGAATCAAGGTGGACGCGTCCACTGCCAAATCCAAACTCCAAAAGCCTTGCTGACCTAACAAGTGAGCTATGGGCCGCCCCAAATTACGCTGCTCTACCAAGGCACAAAAACCTTGCCATTGGTTTGTGGTTAATATTTTTTCGGGCCACGTATAAAGGCTGGCGCTAGAACAGCCGAGCTGGTGACAGAGCAATAGGTCGGCATCGAGCTTGGGGCTGTCGTCCTGCCCAGCAGCCAGCAATTGAGCCTGCGCCCAAGTCAGCGCTGCAGCGCGGCTATATTCCAAACTAGCTATCCGCTTCGGCCAAGGAGGCCAGCATATTGGCTTGATGCTCGTTACTCAAAGGTTCTATCAAGCAGTTAACGTCACCTTCCATAATGTCGCCTAACTTGTATAAGGTTAAGTTGATGCGGTGATCTGTAACCCTGCCCTGTGGGTAGTTGTAGGTTCGAATTCGCTCAGAACGGTCGCCACTACCTACCAAACTTTTACGCGCATCGGCTTGTTCTGCAGCCACTTCTTCTTGCGCACTAGACAACAACTTCGCCGCTAATAAAGACAAAGCGCGGGCTTTGTTTTTATGTTGCGAACGCTCATCTTGGCACTCGACCACTACTCCAGAGGGCAAGTGAGTAATACGAATGGCCGAGTCGGTTTTGTTAACGTGTTGACCTCCCGCACCCGATGCGCGAAAGGTGTCTATACGCAAATCGCCTTTATTAATATCAACTTCGTCCACTGAGTCTACCTCGGGCATTACCGCCACAGTACAGGCTGAGGTATGAATACGACCTTGAGACTCGGTTTCGGGCACGCGTTGCACTCGATGGGCGCCAGACTCAAATTTCAAACGAGAGTACACATCGTCGCCCACCATACGGGTAATAATTTCGCGGTAGCCGCCATGTTCGCCTACGTTCTGGCTAACAATCTCAATCTTCCAGCCCATATTTTCGGCATAGCGCGTATACATTCGATATAAGTCGCCGGCAAAAATAGCGGCTTCGTCACCACCGGTGCCCGCGCGAATTTCCACAAAAGTATTGTGACCGTCGTTGGGGTCTTTAGGCAACAATAGTTTTTGCAAGTCCAGCTCAAGTTCGGCCTGACGTTTCTTGCCCTCTTGGATCTCTTCTTCTGCCATGGCTTTCATATCAGCATCATCTTCTACCAACATCAACGTCGCTTCGGCCATGTCTTCTTGTAACTGCATGTACTGGCCGTAGTTAGCCACCACATCTTCAAGCTCGGCGTACTCTTTAGAGTAAGCTCGAAACTTGTCTTGATCCATAATGACTTCGGCTACACCCATCAGTGCTTCTAGCTCTTGGTAGCGATCTTGTAACTGTTCTAATTTACTTAGTATTGAGGCTTTCATAGGGTTTTATTCAATTCAAACATGGTTTGCAATAATTCTAGGCTTTGGTCATCACCCATGGCACTGGCTTTTTTGAGCTGTACCGTCGGTGCATGCATCATTTTATTAGTTAACCCCCGCGCTAAGCGCTGCAATACGGCTTGGGGGGCTTCGCCCTTGGCTAACAATACCAAGGCGCGGTTTAGTTCGTCATCCCGTAGGGCTTCCATACGTTGGCGGTAATCACGAATAGTGGTTACCGCATCAAGCGAGCGCTCATGTTCTAAATAGGCGGCCAGCCCAGCGTCTATCATCACCTCCGCAGCCACAGCTGCCTCTTGGCGCGAGCGCATACCTTCATCAATGACATCCTT
The DNA here is from genome assembly GCA_003523085.1 of Oceanospirillaceae bacterium. Lineage (GTDB taxonomy): Bacteria > Pseudomonadota > Gammaproteobacteria > Pseudomonadales > Balneatricaceae > Njordibacter. Next base: position 14,994 of record DPHD01000012.1, read on the forward strand.
TAAGTCATCGACGGTATACAGATACACGTCGTCTAAATCGCCTACCTCTGCCTCTATGTCTCTGGGCACCGCAATATCAACCATAAACATGAGCTTGTGCTTACGTTGCTTTAAGACGCGCTCTACAGCCCCCTTACCTAAAATAGGTAATTGGCTGGCGGTAGAAGAAATAACAATGTCGGCTTGGGCCAGATAATCAGGTATATCGGCGAGTAATACGGCTTTGGCATCAAACTCAAGCGCCAAGTCTTGGGCCCTCGCCAAGGTGCGATTGGCTACCACAATACGCTTCACACCCGCATCCCGTAAATGGCGCGCCACCAGTTCAATGGTTTCTCCAGCGCCGATTAGCAACGCGGTTTGGTCTGACAGTTGGGCAAAAATCTGCCGTGCCATGGCCACCGCAGCAAACGCCACAGACACTGGGTTTTCGCCAATGGCCGTGTGTGTACGCACCTGCTTAGCAGTGTTAAATGCGCTTTGAAACAAACGCAGCAGATGGCTGGAGGCCGTTTTCTCTTGCCGCGCCACAGAGAAACTTGATTTTAGCTGGCCCAAAATTTGCGGCTCACCCAACACCATAGAATCTAAACCGCAGGCCACACGCATCATATGCCGCACCGCTTGATCTTGCTCTTGAAAATAACAATGGCGCTGCACTTGATACAGGTCTACGTCATGATAACCGGCTAACCAAGCCGCCACCGTTTGTTTAGGGTCGGCGGCCAAGGCCGAATCCTCAGGCAGGCGTCCATATATTTCGGTGCGATTACAGGTGGATAAAATAGCCACTTCAGAAATAGCTGTTTGAGCTAAAATTTGTTGCAACGCGGGCGCGGCAATTTCTGGCGCAAAAGCCAACTTCTCGCGCACATCAATAGGTGCGGTGGTGTGATTAATACCAAATACAAACAAAGTCATGGAATCGGCGCGCGAAGATCAATACGTAGGAACACTAAAGCCCGTTATTATACCTGAAACTTAAGCTCTCCCATAGTGAGCTCGGCAATAGAACACCACATGCTGCCCCTGCACGCTAAAAGATTTTTCTATGTTTTGCGACTACCCGTCTCTGCGATCGCCAAACTTTGCTACAATTTAGCTTTAATCATCATTGTTTGAGCTTAGACTATTGTTTTGTAATGCCCTGCGCAGACCTAGCGCCAACCACAGCCACACCAGCCTAAAACCGGCGGGCATATTGCTATGGGCGCTGCTACTGCTGGGCTGCAGCCAACCAACAATCACTAGTCACATCAACACTACCGCACCGCAGGCGCCTTTGCCTGCCACCGCACTGACGCAATTATTGGCAGGTGAATTTGCCGTACAGCGCGCCAATAGCAAGCAGGCGGCAATTCACTTATTAGCGGCAGCGGCCGCTACCGGCGACCTCAATACCGCCAAACGCGCCACTTTTGCCGCACAACACAGTCACGATCCGGAGTTACTAAGCCAAACCAGCCAGCTCTGGACACAGTTGGCACCCACCGACCCAACACCCTGGCAGTATTTAGCTCAAGCTCAAGCTCAAGCGGGTAATTTCGACAGCGCCCTACCCTCGCTACAAGAGGAATTAAAACGTGGCGGTGGCGATGGCTTGGCCCATGTCGCCAGCATTAGTATCAGCGGCGCAAAACCAGACCTGGAATCGACCCACGCACACTACCTGAGCTGGTTAGAGCAATACCCCAATCAGCCGCAATTGCTCTACGCCTTAGCCCTTTTAGAACAAGCTAAGGCACAACCACAAGCAGCCATTAAATCCATTATTAAAGCCTTAAACCAAGACCCAAACTACCTGCATGCTCAAGTACTTTACGGCAACCTACTACTCTCCACCCATGCGCTTGTTACGGCTAACCAATACCTTAGCCCACTCACCCAAACACCCAAGCAAACACCCTACCAATTGCTCGTGCTACACGCTCAAGTACTGACTCTATTAGCCGATTACAACCACGCTTATGATTACTTTAACGAGCTAACCAGGCGCTTCCCACAGGATGCTAGCTTCCACTATTCGGCCGGCTTATTAGCCTTTGAAACTGATTCCCACGGGCAAGTGGAGCACCACCTACAACAGGCCTTAGCACTCACGCCAGACAACCACAGCGCGCACTACTACCTAGGACTTAACGCCGCCAAAGCAGATCACATAGACACCGCCATAAGTCACTTCCAGCAGGTAACAATAGGCCCAGATCAATGGGCAGCAATCGCTGAGCTTGTCAACCTACAAGCACCCCAACTTGAGCATGTAGACGACTACTTTGTGACGCTACGGCAATCCCGCCCAGACTTCACTGCCGAAATATACAGCTTACAGGCGCAATACCTACAGCAACTGGATGAACCAGAAGCAGCAGCACAGGCTTACGCCACAGGCACTCGCCTTTTCCCGCACCATATTGGTTTGCTGTATGGCCAAGCATTACTCGCACAAAGCCTCAATAATAGCCAACTAACGGAGCAATTGTTAGAACGTATATTGGCCATAGAACCCGACCACATTAACGCCCTTAATGCTCTGGGCTATACTTATGCCGAGCAAGGCATTAAATTGGAGCGTGCAGAAGCTCTCATCAATAAAGCCCTCGCGCAGGCGCCGGACAATGCCGCCATTATTGATAGCCTCGGCTGGCTTAACTACCGGCAGGGCCACTTGAGGCAAGCTAAAGCGCTACTCAGCAAAGCCTATGCTATATTACCGGACGCCGAGATTGCCGCTCATCTTGGATTAGTCGAGTGGGCCTTAGGCGACACCAAAGGTGCTTTTAAAACATGGAACGAGGCGCTTGAAAAATCGCCCGATAACCTGCTTATCAAACAAGCCATCATGGATGCTCAAAATGATTTCGAACACAACTAGCCGCCCCCAGGCCCGGATAAAGCTTATTTTTTTGGCTACAGCCTGCCTCATACTGAGCGCCTGTAGCACCACACCCACCAGCACACTGCAACCCGTAGCAAGCCATGCTTACGCGCCCTTTGCGTACAAACAAGCCGAACTAGACAAACTCGTACAGTGGGACGTAGAAGGCAAACTGGCCGTGTTCGCCAATGACAAGAACAACTCCGGCCTCCTCACTTGGCGCCAAAGAGCAGGCTATTTTGACTTACTCATAAGCGGCCCATTAGGCAGTGGTCAACTGCATATTGAAGGCACGCCAGGCGTTGCCATCGCCACCAGCAGCAAAGGTCAAGTTGAGGCCGAGTCCATTGAGTTACTATTTTTACAGGAATTTGGCTGGGTGTTTCCCATGCAAGAACTGAGGTATTGGGCTCGCGGCATTCCCCACCCCGCATCAAAAGCCACACTGAGCTACAACGAAACAGGAGAGGCGGCCAGCATTCATCAAGCAGGCTGGCAGGTGACTTATCATTCTTACAACAAAGTCACTGGCTTGCCTATGCCCAAAAAAATAGAAATTATCGGACCTGATGTACGCCTGGTTTTGGTACTAAAAAGCTGGTTTAACCTGTATCCATTTCCGCGTTTAAACCCCAGCTTCAAGCCACAGTAATGATACAAGTTTTGTTGACAAAAGCCCGCATTTCCGCGAGAATACGCGCCTCGTATTTCTGGGATATCGCCAAGCGGTAAGGCAACGGGTTTTGATCTCGTCATGCGCAGGTTCAAATCCTGCTATCCCAGCCACATTCATTGGTGCAGACACGTGTCTGCACTTGGCTTAAACGCATACAGCATAGGTGCCCCAAGGTGTCAAAACTTAAAGTTTTTACCGGTAGTGCTCACCCTGAATTAGCTAAAATGGTCGTTGATCGTTTAGGCGTTCCCTTAGGTAAAGCTAAGGTGTCAGAATTTAGCGACGGCGAAAGTGCCATTGAGTTGCTGGAAGACGTACGTGGTAAAGATGTATTTATCATTCAACCCACCTGCGCGCCAACCAACAACAACCTCATGGAACTCATCTTCATGGCCGACGCCATGCGTCGAGCTTCTGCTGCCCGCGTGACTGCTGTGGTACCTTACTTTGGTTATGCTCGCCAAGACCGCCGTCCTCGCTCTGCCCGCGTGCCTATTAGCGCTCGCGTTGTAGCCAATATGATGGCGCGCTCGGGTATCGATCGGGTATTAACGGTTGATTTACACGCCGAGCAGATTCAAGGCTTTTTTGACATTCCGGTAGACAACGTATTTGGCTCACCAGTATTGCTTGATGAGATTAGCAGCCAAAACTACGACAACCCGTTAGTTGTTTCTCCTGATGTAGGGGGTGTGGTTCGCGCTCGCGCAGTAGCTAAACAGCTAAACACAGACCTAGCTATTATCGACAAACGTCGTGAAAAAGCTAACGAATCCCAAGTCATGCACATTATCGGCGACGTTACCGACCGCACCTGTATCTTGGTTGATGACATGTGTGACACCGCGGGCACCTTATGCAAAGCTGCAGACGCACTTAAGGCCAACGGCGCCAAGCGCGTTGTGGCCTACGCTACCCACCCCGTATTGTCGGGCCCTGCGGTAGATAACATCACTAACTCCTCTTTAGATGAGCTAGTGGTGACAGACACTATTCCGCTATCGGCAGCGAGCAAAGCCTGTAGCAGCATTCGCCAACTGACCATGGCCGATTTATTGGCCGAGTCTGTACGCCGCGTGTGCAACGAAGAATCCATTAGCGCAATGTTTAGAACATAACGCTAGTATTATCGGCCTATTAACATTAGTAGGCTATTTTAACCGTCCTATAGTGCACCGGTCGCAAGTGCCCTGGACAATAAATAAGGAAAGACAAATGTCTATCTCTCTAAATGCTGAAGTCCGTGATGACCTAGGGAAAGGTGCGAGCCGCCGCCTACGTCGTTTAACTGGTGGCACTCCTGCTATCGTTTTTGGTGGCGCAAAAAACAAGAAGCCTGTTTCTGTAACTTTGGTTCACAAAGACCTTTGGAAAGCTTCTGAAACTGCTGGTTTTTACAGCTCTGTAATCACCTTAAACATTGCCGGCAAAGAAGAGCCAGTAATCATTAAAGACTTACAGCGTCACCCAGCTCGTCAAGAAATTCAACACGTTGACTTCTTGCGCGTAACTAAGTCCAACCCAATTCACATCTTGGTGCCTATCAAGTTTATCAACGAAAAGACGGCTCCTGCGATCAAAACCCTAGGCGGTTCTGTATCTCACGCGCAAAGCGAAGTTGAAATCACTTGTTTGGCAGCCAACTTGCCAGAAGCTGTGATTGTAGACATGCAAGACGTACCTGTTGGTGGCATTGTTCACTTGTCTGACATTCAACTACCAAAAGGCGTTACTGTTCGCGCTTTGCGTTTAGGCGCAGACCACGACCAAGCGATTGCCTCTATTACCGGCAAGAAAGGCGCGTAACACTAGCGCAGCGTAATTGTTGTAGTATTAAGCGCCTTTGTTATTGATTTAACAAAGGCGTTTTTATTTGGAGCCTTTTAGCGATGTCGGACTCACCCATCAAACTCATTGTTGGCCTTGGCAACCCTGGCGCCAAATATGAGCACACGCGGCATAATGCCGGCCAAGACTGGCTTGAGCAACTAGCGCAACAAGAAGGCATCACCCTAGCCCCAGAAAAACGTTTTTTTGGTGTCTACGGCCAAGGCTTTGTAGCTGGGCACAAAGTGCACCTACTCATCCCCAACACATTTATGAATTTAAGCGGACAGGCTGTACAAGCCCTGTGTAGCTTCTATAAACTTGAAACAGATAACATGCTCGTAGCCCATGACGAACTCGACCTACCCCCAGGCACTGCACGCCTAAAGTTAGGCGGCGGCCATGGTGGGCACAACGGTTTACGAGACATTATTAGCAAACGTAGCGGTGATAAAAACTTTCACCGCCTACGCTTAGGGATTGGCCACCCAGGCAATGCCAAATTGGTAGCCAATTACGTGTTAAAAAAGGCGTCTCTTGACGAGCGTATTAGCACCCAAAATTCCATGGACAAGGCCACAAAAGCCATGCCCGAGGCATTATCTGGGCAATGGCAAAAAGCCATGAACGACCTGCACACAAATTAACAGCGGTCTAATTAATATTACTTAGAGGTATCCCATGGGATTCAATTGCGGCATTGTAGGCCTACCTAACGTGGGTAAATCCACCCTTTTTAACGCCCTTACCAAGGCCGGCATTGGGGCAGAAAACTTCCCCTTTTGTACCATCGAGCCCAATGCAGGCGTGGTGGCCATGCCAGACCCTCGCCTAGACGCCCTAGCGGCCATCGTAGAGCCCGAACGCATATTACCCACCACCATGGAGTTTGTAGATATTGCAGGCTTAGTAGAAGGCGCATCTAAAGGTGAAGGCCTTGGCAACAAGTTTTTAGCCAACATCCGCGAAACGGACGCCATTGCCCATGTAGTGCGTTGTTTTGAAGATGAAAACGTCATTCACGTCTCTAACCGCATAGATCCTATCGACGACATCGGCATCATCAACATGGAGCTTGCGTTAGCTGACTTAGACTCCGTAGAGAAACAGAAAATGCGGGTGCAAAAGCTGGCCCGCACCGGCGACAAAGAGGCACAAACCAGCCTTGCCTTGTTAGAAAAGCTTATTGCGCCATTAAGCGACGGCTTAGGCGTACGCACCCTAGACCTCAATGACGACGAAAAGATCATCATTAAGGGCTTACACTTGCTCACTAGCAAACCGACCATGTACATTGCCAACGTCGCCGACGACGGCTTTGAAGACAACCCACATTTAGATGCTGTAACGGCTTACGCAGCCACCGAGGGTGCTCAAGTGGTGGCCATCTGCAACCAAATTGAAGCCGAGATCAGCGAACTTGACGACGAAGACAAGCGTGAATTTTTGTCTGACATCGGCATGACCGAACCAGGCCTAGACCGAGTTATTCGTGCTGGTTACGAACTATTAGGCCTACAAACCTACTTTACCGCCGGCGTAAAAGAAGTGCGCGCATGGACCGTCAAACAAAATGCCACCGCCCCACAAGCCGCCGGCGTGATTCACACGGATTTTGAAAAAGGCTTTATCCGCGCCGAAGTCGTAGCCTATGACGACTTTATTGCCGGCAATGGAGAGCAAGGTGCCAAAGAGGCCGGAAAATGGCGTTTAGAAGGCAAAGAATACCGTGTTAAAGACGGTGATGTAGTGCACTTCCGATTTAATGTGTAAAACCCCCACGGAGGGTGTTGACAGCACCCCCAAAACAAGGAATAATTCGCGTCCTCAAGTACAGCCACTGTGCTTGAGAATGATCAAAATGGCTATGTAGCTCAGCTGGTTAGAGCACATCACTCATAATGATGGGGTCACTAGTTCGAATCTAGTCATAGCCACCATTTTGATCCGTCCTTTGGACATTGCTGGGATATCGCCAAGCGGTAAGGCAACGGGTTTTGATCTCGTCATGCGCAGGTTCGAATCCTGCTATCCCAGCCATTCGTTCTACCTTCAGACCCATCGTAAATATTCAATCAACAGCCCCATTGACGTTAGTTCGCGTTATGCGTTTTTTCGATTGCGATTCACCCCCATATTACCTAAAGTGGTAATTTGCTTTCAGGTTTAGCTACCATGACACTCTCTTGGCTGCGTTATGCAACGCTGATATGCCTGTGCTTACTCGGCACCTTGGCCTCTGCCAACACACTGCGTGTTGCCTACGACGCCGACCCTGTGTCCCTAGACCCCTACGAACAGCTCTCTGGCGGCACCCTGCAGCTAGCCCACCTATTGTACGACCCGTTAATTCGCTGGACCCCTAAACAAGACTTTGAAGGCCGTTTGGCCACCTCATGGCAGCGCTTAGACAGCCGCACCATTCGTTTCAATCTGCGCCACGACGTAAGTTTTTCTAGCGGCAACCCAATGACGGCCCTCGATGTAAAGTGGAGTTTGTTGAGAGCCAAATCCAGCCCCGATTTTAAAGGCATTTTCCAGCCCATTAGCCAAGCACGGGTGATTGACCCCCATACCTTAGATCTAATTACCGAACAGCCCTACGCCCTATTAGAAAACATGGCCACCCAACTGTTTGTTATGGACAGCTTGCACTACCAAGGTTTTGACCACAATCAACGCGCCAAAGACGCGGTCGAAAAACACGGTCACTCTTACGCCTCGGAACACGCCTCCGGCACGGGGCCATATCAGGTGACCCAACGCCAACAAGGCAGCCTACTTAAACTCAAGAGAAAGCCAGACTATTGGGACCATGCGTCGCCCGGCAATGTACAACACATTAGCTTAACGCCTATTCACGACAGCGCCACACGCAGCGCGGCTTTACTGGCCGGCGATTTAGACTTGATTGCACCGGTACCACCCATAGATCACTATCGCATTAACAAACACCCCGACATACAATTATTCACCCGTAGCGGTGCGCGGCTCATCAGTTTGCAAATGAACCAACAAAGACGCCCAGAACTACAGGATATCCGGGTGCGCCAAGCCATCGTTCATGCCACCAACAACAAAGGCATTGCCAGCAAAATAATGCGCGGTTTTGCCACCCCTGCAGGGCAACAAAGCCCACCCGGCTATCACGGCCATTTAACCAGCCTTAAACCCAGATACGATCTTGCCTTAGCACAAAAGCTCATGCAGCAAGCGGGTTATGGCAGTGGCTTTAGGCTGAGCATGATTGCGCCTAATAATCGCTATGTGAATGACGCAAAAATCGCCCAAGCGGTAGTCATTATGTTGGCAAAAATCAATATACAAGTGGATTTGGTGACCATGCCCAAAGCCCAATATTGGAAAAAATATGATCAAGACAGCTCCGACCTAATGATGCTAGGCTGGCATTCAGACACCGAAGATTCGGCCAACTTTAGTGAAATGTTAGCCATGTGCCGCAACCCAGACAGCGGTTACGGACGTTACAATGGCGGCCATTACTGCAACCCACAAGTGGATCGATTAGTCAGCGCCAGCGCCAAACAAACCAACTTAAAAAAACGCACACAAATGTTGCAACAAGTGGAGCATATTTTATATCAAGATGCTGCTTTTGTGCCTTTGCACTGGCAACATTTAGCTTGGGGTGCGCGTAAGGGTATCAATATCAAGGACGTGCTCACGGTAATGAACATTCCCTACTTGGCTGATTTAGTGGTCGCTCAACCGTGAATAATGTCGTCTCAATATTAAGCCGCTTAATCAGCAGCGCCCTCATCGTCATGTTAGTGGCTATGGTCAGCTATTGGATTTTAGGGTTAATTTCCCCGGCCGAGACTCGCAATCTGAATCTAGCAGAGTATTTATTACAGGTGGCAAGAGGTGATTTAGGCCAGTCGCAATTTTATCACCAGGCCAATTTACAGCTGGTGCTACAGGCGCTTCCCGCGACCTTTGAACTGGTATTAATCACTAGCTTACTGGTGGTTTTGCTCGTCATTCCGTTGGGCTTATTTACCGCTATTGCGCCACAACATAAATTGGCCCGCAGCATTATGGCGGTAAGTTTGATGGGCATATCGTTACCTGTATTCCTCACAGGCAGCATTATGGTGTACTTTTTTGCCGTGGAATTAAACTGGTTACCTACCTTTGGCCGCGGCACAACCTTGCCCATTGGCAGTTGGCAAAGCGGCCTATTAACGGTTTCTGGTTGGCAACACATCATGCTCCCGGCAGCCACTTTGAGCTTGGCTTTATTGCCCCTGTTTTTACGCCTATTAAGGGCCGAACTACTCCAAGTGATGCAAAGCAATCCAGTGCGCCTTGCTCAAGCCATGGGCATTACTCCATGGCGCATTTGGTTGTTTTATGGCTTAAGGAATGCCACATTGCCGATGATTACCATGGCAGGACTACAGTTTGGCACTTTAATGGCCTACACCTTGGTGGCCGAAAGTTTATTTCAATGGCCCGGTGCCGGCTCGCTATTTATGCAAGCTATTAACCGCAGCGACGGCCCCCTTGTAGCGGCGCACCTGATTTTAGTCGCCATTATGTTTTTGTCCGTTAGCGCCATTGCCGACTTAGCTTACGGCCTGTTTAATCCCCACTTAGCCGCGTGGCGCAACCGATGAATGCCGCCCAATATCACGGCCACCATATTTGGCGCCGCTTTCGTCGACAACAGCTTTGGCTGCAGTTAAAGGCTAATAAGGTCGCGTTTATCAGTAGTGTGATTTTGGTGTTATTAACGCTTACGGCATTATTAGCCCCTTGGCTGAGCCCATTTAATCCTGCAGACTTACAGCAACAAAACATCATGGATGCGGAGCTACCACCGGCATGGAATGAGCAAGGTGACAACCGCTTTATATTGGGCACCGACGGCCTGGGGCGCGACCTGCTCAGCAGCTTAATGCACGGCATAAGAACCTCGTTGTGGGTTGGTTTTTGGGCAGTCCTGTTGCAGTTAACCTTAGGCACGGTATTGGGCCTATGTGCCGGTTATTTTGGTGGCTGGCTGGATCGCATGGTCATGCGCTTGGCCGACTTTCAACTCACTTTTTCTAGCCTCATGCTGGCCATTTTAGTGTTAGCCATTACCCGTGCGGCCATGGGTGCCCACGACTACCATGTGTGGTCGCCTTGGTTATTGATTTTAGTGCTCGGTTTAGCCGACTGGCCACAATACGCCCGCACCTTAAGGGCCAGCGTACTGGCCGAAAAACACAAAGATTACGTCGCCGCTGCACAGGTGCTGGGGTATCGCAGCCGTCATATTATGGTGATGCAAATTCTACCTAACACCTTGTCACCTCTGTTGGTGATTGCCACCCTCCAGGTGGCCCACGTCATTTTAGCCGAAGCCGCCCTGTCCTTTTTAGGTATTGGCATGCCCTACGGCAACCCATCGTTAGGTGGCATGATGGGCTCTGGTTTTGAATACATGCTCAGTGGTTTGTGGTGGATTGCCCTGATGCCCGGGGTTGCCTTGGTATTACTGTTACTGAGCATCAACTTAGTGGCCGACTGGTTACGTGATGCGTTGGACCCCAAAAACATAGGCCAGCAACAATGAGCCTGCCCTTGAAGCCACCTAAAGCACTACTGAACGTGTCTGACCTGCACGTTAACTTTACCTCTCGTTGGCCACAAGAACCCAACATAGATGTACTCAGAGGCGTGTCGTTCCAACTAGAACGCGGAGAACGATTGGCCTTAGTAGGTGAAAGTGGTGCCGGTAAATCGTTACTGGCCACCAGCATTATTCAGCTATTTGATACCAGCGCCCGTATCCGCCACGGCAGCGTATACTTTGAAGACCAAGACCTGACTCAACTTGACGCTAAACAGCTTAGGCAAGTACGAGGACGCCGTATTGGCATGGTGTTTCAAGACCCCATGACTAACCTCAATCCCAACCTCACCTTAGAACAGCAATTGTTGCAGTGTATCTTGAGCCATCGCAACATCAGCCGTGCCGAAGCGCGCTTAGTGGCCTTACATAAGCTCAGGCAGGTACACATTCCTGCACCCGAAACTCGCATGCGCCAATACCCACACCAGCTGTCTGCAGGCCAGCTTCAACGGGTGACTATAGCCATGGCCTTAGCCTTGGAACCGGCACTCATTATTGCCGACGAACCCACCAGCGCCCTAGACGTCACCATGCAGGCCGAAATCATCAGCTTGCTTACCCACTTATGCCACAACAACGGTGTGGCCTTGCTGTTAATTAGCCACGACCTCAGCTTAGTTGCCCATGCTAGCGACCGCTGCCTAATCATGTACGCTGGCCAAATTGTTGAACAAGGGCATACAAAAAGCCTTATCAACGACGCTCAACACCCCTACACTCAAGGCTTGATCCGCGCCTTGCCACAGATGAGTCAACCCGGCCAAAGCCTGTATCAAATTCCAGGCCAAATGCCATTGGCGCAAGAGCTAGGCAACCAGTGTGCGTTTGCCAACCGCTGTGAACATGCCTTTGCAGCGTGCTGGAGCCAGCCTCCTGCCCGCACAGTGACCCGTGAGCGCGAAGTGCGTTGTCATTTAGTAAGCTCAGCAGCGGAGCCTGAACTATGACCCAGACCTTGCTGAGCATTAATAACCTATACAAAAGCCACGCCGCTCCCAATCACCATGGCGCATGGTGGAATCTACGCAAAACCAGTTATATTAGCGCCATTAACGGCCTTGATATCAGCGTCAAACGCGGCGAGACCCTGTGCGTGGTGGGGGAAAGTGGTTGTGGAAAATCCACCTTAGCACGCTTAGTGATGGGCTTAGAAAAACCCGATGCAGGCAGCATTAGCTATCAAGGCGAGGTTATAAGTGACTTGTCGGATAAAGCCCGCATGCCTTATCGACGCCGCATGCAAATGGTATTTCAAGACCCCTACACCGCGCTGAACCCCCGCCACACCGTATTACATGCGCTGGTGGACCCTCTCCTATACCACCAGCCTAATTTACACCGCCAACACGCAGTCGACCAAGCCATGGCCCAACTGCTGGCCGTGGGCATCGAACCGGCCTTAGCGCAGCGCTTCCCCCATCAGCTTTCGGGTGGCCAACGGCAGCGGGTTAATATTGCTCGGGCGCTGATGGTAGCGCCAGAATTTATTGTGGCCGATGAGCCACTGTCTGCCTTAGACGTTTCGATTCAAGCGCAAATATTAAATTTATTGGCACAACTGCAGTCGCAGCAACAACTCACCTACCTCATCTTTAGCCACAATCTGGCGGCCGTCGAGCACATGGCCGATAGGGTCGCGGTTATGTACGACGGCCAAGTGTGCGAAATTGCCAGCCGCGAGCAGCTATTTAGCCAACCCCAGCACCCGTATACCCAAGCCTTATTGGCCGCATCGCCGCAAATATACACGCCTCCAAGCAAACACCACAGGCTGGTGGGGGATGTGCCTAACCGCATCCCGCTGCGCCATGTACAACACGGTTGTAGCTTACAAGATCGCTGCCCTCAAGCGTTTGAAACCTGCCGCCACCAAACACCGCAACTAAGCCCTTTAACAGCACAACATGCGGTGGCCTGCCATCTCACCCAGCCATCCGTAAACCAAGGAAGCAACCATGACCCTGAACATTAATTGCCAGTTTGATAGTGGTAATATCCAAGTCATCGACAGCCAAAGCAACCCCGTTAAATTGGCCATTCGCCACGATCATCAATCGGACTTCTATCAGTGGTTTCACTTCTGTGTCAGTGGTGCTCAGGCTCAAGAAACACTCCAGTTTAGCCTCACCAACGCCGCAGGTGCCGCCTTTCCTGAAGGCTGGCAGCACTTCCAAGTGGTGGCCTCTTACGACCGCCAAGAGTGGTTTCGTGTAACCACCCGTTATGAAGAAGGCGAGCTTACATTTGATCATGCAGCCGAATACGACCAAGTTTGGTACAGCTTTTTTACGCCCTATTCATGGGAACGCCATCAAGACCTGATCGCATGGGCCCAAACAAGCCCCGTATGCAGCCTAGACACCTTAGGTCATACCTTAGATAACAGGCCATTGAGCCTATTAACCATCGGCCAAGCAGGACCCAAAAAACGTAATATTTGGCTCACCGCGCGCCAGCATCCTGGCGAAACCATGGCCGAGTTTGCCATCGAAGGCCTATTACAAAAACTGTTGGACCCTGCCGATGCCTGTGGCCGTAAATTGCTGCAAAATGCGGTGTTTTACATTATCCCTAATATGAACCCTGACGGCAGTGTACGTGGCCATTTACGTACCAACGCGGCGGGCGTAAACCTTAACCGCGAATGGGCCAATGCCACCATGGAACGCAGCCCGGAAGTCTATTTAACCCAACAAAAAATGCGCACCACCGGCGTTGATTTGTTTATTGATTGTCACGGCGATGAGGAAATCCCTTACGTATTCTTAGTCGACAACCAAGGTATTGCAGCCTATGGACCGCGACTGGCCAAACTTGAAGCCGACTTTAAGCAACAACTACTCATCAGCAACCCCGATTACCAAACTCAACACGGCTACGCAACAGACCTACCTGGCCAAGCCAACCTAACCCTAGCCAGTGCCTCCGTTGGCCAAACTTATGATTGTCTATCGCTGACCTTAGAAATGCCGTTCATTGATAACTTTAACTTACCCGATGCCACTTACGGTTGGTCGGCTCAGCGCAGTAGTGATATGGGGGCAGCGTTATTGCCCGCCATGCTAGCTGTGATCGATGAGCTAAGATAAGACCATGGAATTACGTTGGTTGGATGACTTTTGCGCGCTAGCACGGACACGGCATTTTTCCCGTGCGGCCGACGAGCGCCATGTGAGCCAGCCGACGTTTAGCCGACGTATCAAACTATTGGAAGAAGAAATAGGCGTTACCCTTATTGATCGCAATAGTTTGCCGTTAACCTTAACCCCTGCAGGCGAGGTGTTTTTGCTTTCCTGCGAGGACATTTCAACCCGCCTACGACAAACCAAAAGCCAATGCCGTGCCATCGATCAACAGCAACAAGAACAACTAACATTGGCCACAGGACAAGCCCTGCTACTCAACTTTTTACCAGGGTGGCGTCAACAACTGGCCACTCAGCTCCAAGGTAACGATGGTCTGGAAGTTAATCTTAGCGCCAACAATTGGATAGGCAGCGAATATAGCCAAGCCTTATTGCAAGGTCAGTGCGACCTGCTCCTCACCTATTGGCATCCGGCCATGCAACTGGACGCAGAACTCAAACCAGAGGCCGTAGACTTCATCACCTTGGGCCAAGATCAACTCATCCCCATGAGCGCCAGTAATGAGTATGGACAGGTTAAGTTTGACCTAGACGCCATCGACCCAGCGCCTCAAATTCCATACCTTGCCTATCACCCACAAACCCTTTTGGCTCAAGTCATTGCGGCCCAAGTACAACCTTTGTTCACAACTCAGTTGCTTACGGTCAACGAAAACAGCCAAGCGATCAGTAGCAAAGCCCTGATCCAGCAAGGCTTTGGATTAGGTTGGTTACCCCGCAGCTTAGCGCAAGAAGAGTTGCAGCAAGGTAAGTTACATATTGCCGGCGGCACCCAATGGCATATTGGCCTACAGATCCGCCTTTACCGACGCCGTAACGACGCCAATATAAAGCTACAAAACTTATGGCAGATGCTCATTAAGACGGTGGCGTAGGTAAGGCGTAGGTGCCCATCACATGGGCCACCGGCCGATCGTCGCCAGCGGAATACAGTAGCACCTCGCCCACCACTAACGAGCGGCCCACCTTAATCAATTTGCATTGACCAATAATGTCTTTGTCGGCGGCGGGTTTTCTCAGAAAGTTAATGGATAAGTTTGAAGTGACTGCCAAGGCCACCAAACCCACCTCCCCTAACACCGCAACGTATAACGCCACATCGGCCACGGTCATCATGACTGGCCCAGAAACGGTGCCACCAGGGCGTAATTCCTCAAATCCAACGGTATGCCTAATGGTCGCGGCGCCATCACCTACGGCCTCTACAATACATTTAGACTGCGGAAACTCTTGAGCCAAAAACTCAGCAATAATGTCTTTACTAGCCACAACTACTCCTTAATATTTTAGTTAGCCTGCAGTTACTATAGGTAAGGCCTGACTATGGATAAACTACGCTCAACCGTGGTTTCCTTTTCGCCTACCGGAGCCACATAGTGAATGGCAGACCCTGCTTCTATGACTCCGGACAGCTTAGCAATCACCCATGTCGCTAGGTATTGTGAGGCCATACAACCACCGGCTGTGGCCACATTGCCCTTGGCAAAAAACGGTTGATTCAATACCTCTACCCCAGCATCAATGACCCAAGGTTTAGTCGTTAGATCGGTACAGGCTGGCACCGTATTTAGTAGCCCTAACTTAGCCAATAACAAAGTACCTGAACACTGCGCGCCAATGAGTTGTTTGGCAGGGTCTAGTGTCAAACGGTCTAAAAGTGACCTATCTAGCGCAATGTCACGGGTATAAACACCACTACCAAACAGCACCACATCGGCACTATTGGCAAATTCTAACGTTTGTTGCGCCTCTACCGTCACCCCATTCATCGACGTCACCGTTGGTGTTGGGCAGGCAATCTGCACATTCCAACCCGCACTTTTCATGCGATTGAGAATACCCAAGGCAATAAAGGAATCGAGTTCGTTATAGCCGTCAAATGTAAGTATAGCGATGTTCATTATTGAAGCCCCTGTAATTTCCTTAGGTTGCCGTAAAAATCTCAGTATATATCGCCAACCAAGGCCAATTGAGTTAAGTATAAGCGCATATCTAGTTCAAGCTGATGGTAATCACTGTCCATATGGCAACACAGTTTATAAAAGGCCTTGTTGTGTTCCATCTCTTTTAAATGAGCGAGCTCATGCACAACAATCATTCTCAGAAAAGCTTCTGGGGATTTCCTAAACACATCACTGACTCTAATTTCATTTTTACGCTTCAGTTTATTTCCCTGAATCCGAGAAATTACAGTATGTAGCCCGAGTGCATTTTTAATCACATGGATTTTGGGGTCGTACATGACCTGGCTTAACGGGGCAGACCTTTTGATGTATTGGTTTTTGATCGAAACCGTGTATTCTTTCAGAGATTTGTCATTAACATACGGGTGAGTTGTAGGGTATTTTTTGAGCAGATAGGCTGACAGCTTGTTGTCTTCGACCAGCTGTAAAACTTGGTCTTTAACTTGCTGAGGGTAGGTCGAAATGTATTTTAATGTGGACATTGGATTTATCAAACAAAAATGATCAAGTATTACAGTACCGTGGCTACGCCGGACTTGGTCTGTGGTAAGCTCAATTATGCGTAAAACTGACAAAAAAATCGACAATCAACTTAGGTTAGTTTTAACCGATGTGTGCGAAGTTGCGCTCAAGGAAATTGATGGTTTTTGCTGGTTAACTCACATCGTTAATTACTCAAACTTCCCTAACAGCCTAAAGGTGGTGTGTGTTTTCGATACCAACCACAACCTTGCTTGTTTTATGGCCCAAAAATCTAACCACAAACTGAATGCTCTAATTCAGTTCAAGCTGTTTGAGGCCACGGTTAAAGTAAAAGATGTGGCCCAACACATTACTTATGACACACAACAAAATTGCGACAACGAACACCATGGCAAATGGACCGATAGGCTAGGCTAATCCTTGTACAGGCACACAGGTTTCACATCCGTGTGCTTAGACTTGTTAGCTGATTGAGCTAAGGCTGCTTTTCAAAAACAGCTACACCTTCAGGAACCACATACCAACTTTGCTTTTCACATAACCAAATATGTGCTGTTGGTTCAAATATACCGTCATCCTTTAAGTTAACTGGCTTTAATTTTAGCTTTACCGATGACAAGTCATCTGGATTAAAGTGATAAACCCGATTACCACAATTGACACAGAATTTTGCATGACTCCTATTTCCGCTGTCAGCTGGACGCCCCCACTCCTTAAGATCACCGCTAAACTCTATATCTGTAGAAGCGACTATTGCGGTGACGCTAAAAGCGCTTGTTGAAAGTTTTTGACATTCCGTACAATGGCAAGCTAATACCATTTTGGGGGCAGCATTCAATGTATAGGTTACTTTCCCGCACTGACAGGAGCCTTTGATTGGATATACCATTTCGTCGATTTCCTTTAAAGATTATAAAAAGCAGCTAACGTCTTAGACAAAGGCGCCGCTTTTCGGCGTCCCAGCCACGAAGTGGCGATTGCTGTAACTTGTTAGAGCACGGCATTGCTATTAGCGAGAAGCTAGCTCTTCACGTAGCACCTTCCTGAGCATATCTTCACTCAGAGGCTTGCTCCCTATAGAGTAACGCAACGCTTGATTAATTAGTGTTTGGTAGCCGATACCTTCTTTAGCCGCCACCTCACGGAATAAAGATAAAACATCATTATCCAGCATGATGGTGATCCGGCTCTTGCCTTTGGCCTCCTCTTGCAGCTTAGCTAGATGAGGGACTTCATTGGCGCGCTTGGCTTTGGAAAAATCATATTCTTCACGCATAGTATGTTGCCTCTTTACGAGTTGCTTTTCGGGCGGAAATAATTCGAATAGAGTTTTCTAAACGGACCGTATGGATTACGGTAAGTAGGCGGGTTTTCTGGCTCATGCCGATAATTATCCATCGAGGCTCGCCTTCAAAATCTTCGTCCTCGCGCGCTAAAGCCATTGGATCTAAGAGGGCTGTGGAGGCCTCTTCAAAATCAACGCCATGCTTATTTAGGTTCGAAGCTTCTTTGTCTGTATCCCACTCAACCTTCATGCATATAATATATGCATATCCGGCGTGAAACGCAAGCGGAGCTTATACACACTCTCTAACGCTCGCAAACAATTGCCACAGGCTCTCCACCGTCTTCGATTTGCACTGCTGCTGTTTGAGCATCTTGCAAAATCTTGTCAAATTGAAAC
>DPHD01000012.1:33488-55590 GCA_003523085.1 Oceanospirillaceae bacterium
AAACCTCAATAGGTAATTTCCTCTAGAGTATAAGCCAAGATCTCAACATTTGCTAAGCGATGGTTTACCTCACTTAACCAACAAACACGCCACGTTTACGTCACCATGTTGCTCCATCACTGGAGCGGTGGTTTTGCACTGTTCGGTAGCGTTTTGGCAACGCGGGTGAAAGCCACAACCGGTAGGTGGATCTAAAGGCGATGGGAGTTCACCTATGAGCTTGATGCGCTTGCGTTTGCGCTGGGTATTGGCTTGTGGCGTGGCCGACAGCAATGCTTGCGTGTAAGGGTGCTGTGGGTTGCTGAATACGGCTTCACTTGTGCCTTGTTCTACGGGTTTACCTAGGTACATCACTAACACTTGGTCGGCAATGTGTTGCACTACACTAAGGTCATGGGAAATGAACACATAGGCTAAGCCTAATTCTTGCTGTAGCTCGATGAGCAGATTAAGTACTTGGGCTTGAATAGATACGTCTAAGGCCGACACGGGTTCGTCTAGCACTACGATTTTGGGCTTTAAAATCAACGCCCGCGCAATGGCAATACGCTGGCGCTGGCCACCAGAAAACATGTGCGGGTAACGATGAAAGTGTTCGTCCCTAAGGCCCACTCGCTGCATCATGGCCAAAACTTGTTCGCGCCTTTGGGCGGCATTCAAGTCGGTATTAATGATCAGGGGTTCTTGCAGAATATCGCCGACCTTCTGGCGTGGATTAAGTGAACCGAACGGGTCTTGGAACACCATTTGTACGGTTTGGCGTAATTGTTTGGCCACCTGTTTTTGGTTGGCATTGGCTAAATCTATACCATCTAAGGTGAGCTGCCCCGCCGTGGGCTGCTCTATCAGCGTGAGCAAACGGGCTAAGGTCGATTTACCACAACCCGATTCGCCAACCACGGCCAGGGTTTGGCCTGCATGTAGATCAAAGCTAGCGCCAGACAAGGCCTGTAGGGTTTTGTTGGCTTGCAGTAGACCTGTTTTTACTGTGTAATATTTATGTAAGTCCCGTGCTTGAATTAAGGCTTGCTGGCTCATGACGTTGCCTCCGCTGGAATAAGTGCGGCCGTATTTAGGGGCAATGGGTAGTGACACAGAATCCCTTCGCTTCGTTGCGGTGGTTGCTGACGACATAGGTCTTGCGCGTGATCACACCGCGGGTTGAATAAGCAACCTACCGGGCGGTCTAGCTGCCCAGGCACTACGCCGGGTATGGCGTTGAGGGTTTTTTCCTCAGCGTATTCGGGCAAGGCACTCAGTAGTGCTTGAGTGTAGGGATGGCGAGGGTTATTAAACAACTCAGTCACCGCCCGTTGCTCCACTTGCTGGCCTGCATACTGCACCACCACACGGTCTGCGGTTTCTGCTACCACGGCCATGTCATGGGTGATCAGCACCAGTGCCATGCCGTTGGCTTCTTGTAGTTCTACCAATAGTTCTAAAATTTGTGCTTGGATAGTCACGTCAAGGGCAGTGGTCGGTTCGTCTGCAATGAGTAACTTAGGTTCACAAGCAATCATCATGGCGATCATTACCCGTTGGCTCATGCCCCCAGAAAGTTGGTGAGGGAATGCGGTGAGGCGGGTTTCTGCGGCGGGAATACCCACTTTTTTGAGTAGTTCGATGACCTTGGCCTTGTGGCTGCGGCGGCTGCCGCCAAAGTGCTGAGCGAGCACCTCACTAATTTGATAACCCACGTTAAAACACGGGTTAAGGCTAGTCATGGGTTCTTGAAAGATCATACTAATGTCTTTGCCGATGATGGCCCTACGTTGCTTGGCGCTCATGGTAAGTAAGTCCTTACCATCAAAGCTCATTGTGTCGGCGGTTACGGTGGCCGTCCATGGTAACAACCCCATTAAAGCCAACATCGCCACAGATTTACCAGAGCCCGACTCGCCCACAATGGCCACTATGTCGCCGGCATCCAAACTTAAGCTCACCTGATCCACGGCTTTAAGTGAGCCGTGGGCCGTGGCAAACTCTACCGTCAAATTGCTAATTTCTAACAAAGCCATGATTAGGATCTCTTCAACTTAGGATCTAGCGCGTCTCGCAAACCGTCACCCATTAAATTTATAGCCAACACCGCCAACAAAATAGCAATGCCGGGGAAGGTCACTGTCCAAGGCGCACTCAACATGAGGTCACGATTCTCTGCAATTAAGGTGCCCCATTCTGGCATAGGCGCCTGTGCGCCCATACCCAAAAATCCTAAGGCAGCAGTGTCCAAAATGGCGGTAGAAAAACTCAATGTGCCCTGCACGATTAACGGCGCCATGCAGTTGGGCAAAATGCTGATAAACATCAGCCGTATGGGCCCTGCGCCTGCCACTCTGCTGGCTGTCACATAGTCTTTATTGAGTTCTGACATGGTGGAGGCGCGCGTTAGGCGCACAAAGTTGGGGGTGTAGGTGATGGCAATGGCCACCATCGCATTCAATAACCCTGGGCCTAAAACAGCCACTAGCACTAGCGCCATTAATAAACCCGGCACGGCCATAATGGTGTCCATAACCCGCATGATCACCGTTTCCACCCAACCCCCTCTAAAGCCTGCAACTAGACCTAATAAAATGCCAATGGAAGCGGCCATCAGCACCACAATGCAGCCAGCAATGAGGGATAAGCGCGCGCCGTGAATAATGCGTGAGAGCATGTCTCGGCCTGCGTAATCGGTGCCTAAAAAGAAGCGCATTTGGCCACCCTCCATCCATGCTGGAGGAATTTCGGCAAATTCACGGTATTGCTCGGCGGGTGGGTGGGGGCTGATTAAGTCGGCAAATATGGCCATCAAGACCACGCCAATAAGGAACATTAGTCCCACTACCGCAGTTTTGCTGGCACTAAAATAAAACCAAAATTCACGCCATTGCTGGCTGCGCACTGAATAAGACGTGGTCGCTGTTGTGGAAGTCATGATTCAAATTCTCAGTGCAAAATACGAGGATTGATAAGCCCGTAGAGCAGATCAACAGTAAGGTTAACGATCATTACACAGGCAGCAATGAGCAGCAGGCCGCCTTGCACGGCAAAATAATCGCGGCTAAATACAGAAAAAATAATCCACTTTCCAATACCCGGCCAACCAAAGATGGTTTCCGTAAGTATGGCGCCGGCAAGTAACACCGCCACTTGTAAACCAATCACCGTGGTGACAGTAATCATGGCATTACGTAGGGCGTGCACGGCAACCACTCGCATGGGTGATAGGCCTTTGGCCTTGGCTGTACGCACGTAATCTTCGCTTAGCACTTCTAACATCGCCGAACGGGTTTGCCGGGCGATGACAGCCAGGGGAATGGTGCCCAGCACAATGGCCGGCAATACCAAATGGTGTAAGGCCGATTTAAAGGCGCCCTTTTCGTCACTGAGCAAGCTGTCTATGAGCATAAAGCCGGTGACATGGTCCACTTCAAACAAAAACGACAAACGCCCCGAAACCGGCGTTAGGTTAAGGATATTGGAGAACAGAATAATCAGTAATAAGCCCCACCAAAAAATAGGCATTGAGTATCCCGCTAGAGACAAACTCATAATGCCCTGATCGATCCAAGTGCCCCGCTTAACCGCGGCAATAATGCCTGCTGGAATACCCAAAATCACGGCAAATAAAATGGCACATATGGCGAGCTCTGCGGTGGCCGGAAATAACTCAAAAAACTCCTCTACCACCGGCCTGTTGGTAATCAAAGAAGTACCCAAGTCGCCTTGTAATACGTCGCCCACATAATTCAAATATTGTTGCCACAAAGGTTTATCAAAACCCATTTGGGCCATGAGTTCGGCGTGACGTTCTGGCGACACACCCCGCTCACCAGCCAACACCTCTACTGGGTCACCGGGCAAGGCACGAATAAAACCAAAGGCCACCAGGGTGACGCCAAAAAACACGGGCACCAACACTAACAGACGTTTGAATAAAAATTTAAACATAAAGAAATCTCAGAAGAGAAGCATGGAATAATATAAATATTGAGGATAGCAGTTAGGCTGAATGGCTAGGTCTGTGTAAACAAACCTAGCCATTGGGTCTAACTACTCTAAACAACCGTCATTGCGAGCGAAGCGCGGCAATCTATATGGTGAAGGTGCGACCATGGAGATTGCGTCCTCGTTCCTCCTCGCAAAGACGACAGGCTAGAGTTACTTTAAATCAACACCATCGTAGAAGATGTGGCTGCCTAAAGGATGGACCTTAAAGCCGGTCACTTCTTTACGTACTGGTTTAAACACTACAGAGTGAGCAATAGTCACCCAAGGCGCTTCTTCTTTAAAGATAACCTGAGCCTTTTCGTACAAAGCGGTACGCTCGGCTTGGTCGGTAATCTTCTTGGCTTGACGCAAGGTGCTGTCAAACTCTTCGTTACACCAGCGTGCACGGTTGCCACCACTCTTAGCCGCATCACAACCTAGCAATACATACATAAAGTTATCTGGGTCACCATTATCACCGGTCCAACCGAGTAGCACAGTGTCATGCTCGCCGTTCTTAGAGCGCTTCAAGTACTCGCCCCACTCAAAAGTGACGATCTCTGCTTCCACACCCACTTTAGCCCAATCCGCTTGGATCAGTTCCGCCATACGGCGAGCATTGGGGTTGTATGGACGCTGTACAGGCATGGCCCAGATGTTGGTCTTTAAACCAACCACACCGGCTTCTGCCAACATGGCTTTGGCTTTGGCTGGGTCGTAATCGTAGTCTTTCACGTCATCGTTGTAAGACCAGATAGTCGGCGGGATTGGGTTTTTAGCAACCGAACCTGCACCTTTAAATACCACGTCCAAGATAGACTGCTTGTCGATGGCCATGTTCAATGCTTGGCGCACGATCTTTTGGTCAAATGGAGGCTTCTCGGTGTTAAACGCCAAGTAACCTACGTTCAAACCTTCTTGGCGCATTAGGTTGATGTCTGGGTCTTTGTCCATGGCTGCCACGTCTGCAGGGTTTGGATAAGGCATCACATGACACTCGCCCGCTTTCATCTTCTGGTAACGTACGTTGGCATCGGTAGTGATGGCAAATACCAACTTATCGATATTAGAACGTCCACCCCAATAGTCGTCATGGGCCGTGTAACGGATCATGGCGTCTTTTTGGTAAGACTTAAATACGAATGGTCCGGTGCCTACTGGTTTGTGGTCAATGTCTTCTTTGTTACCAGAAGCCGCCAATACGTCGCCGTATTCAGCAGACAATACAGAAGCAAAGTCCATCGCCATGTTAGATACAAACGGTGCTTCAGCGTAGTTCAAGGTGAACTTAACCGTGTAGTCGTCTACTTTTTCGATGGACTTGAGCAAATCGCCCATACTCATCCAACCAAAGTACTTGTAGTCGCCACCCGACACGTCATGGTAAGGATGATCTTCCTTCCACATACGGTTAAAGGTAAACAAAATATCATCGGCGTTAAAGTCACGGGTTGGCGTGAAGTCTTTGGTGGTGTGGTACTTTACGCCTTTACGTAACTTAAAGGTGTATTCCAAACCATCGGCAGAAGCTGTCCAAGATTCAGCCAAACCGGGCACAACCTTGGTTGAACCGGCTTCAAACTGTACTAGACGGTTAAACAGTGTTTGTGAAGAGGCATCGAAGGTGGTACCTGCAGAATAAAGCGAAGGGTTAAAGCCCTCTGGGCTGCCCTCGGAGCAGAATACCAAGGTTTTAGCTTGCGCCGCCCCTGATACCGCGAGTCCTAGCCCAAGGCTAAGTGCGAGTAGTGTTTTTTTCATTATTATTTCCTAGGAGGTTACATATAAAACGAAGTCATAAAGACCGTTCAACTGTAAGCTCTAGGGCTTTGATGCAGCAATCGAAATTGTGAAACAGGCCATGTTAGAAAATGCATAGGCCCACGGCCAACTCAGTCCAAATGACCATTAACACCATGCCTAATGCCACCGCGATCACCACACGATATTTGGGCTGAGCCCTTCTTGCAACCAGTACAAACACACTACCAAAGTTGCTTAACAGAACGCCAGCAGCCATAAAGTCCATTGCTTGCCAGCTCACCTCATCGGTGAAATACATGGCAACCAAGGGCATAAGCAACACCAGCCCCGTGATCATCAGTACCCTGACGAATACGCTTTTGGCAAACACCATTATTTCAGATGACCTCTTTAGTCGCCAATGTTTTTATGACAACCGGCTTGAAACCAATCGATTTAAACTAATACCCGATTCAGCGGCTTGTATTGCTAACATTCGATGACTCTGCGGAGCAATACGAACCATAAATTTTCCACTGAAGCTTTTAGTGGAAATTGACTGGGGGATTTCCTCTCCATTTTCATTAAGGTCTTTTATGCACTCCTGAACCACACAACGAATTCCTGCCAATGCTGCTTCTGGTGATTCCATAAGCCAGCTCAAGCTAGGAAACTCTGCACACAAGCCAACATACTCTTGATCTTCTTCCGACCAAGTTACGCGATAGGTATAACGATCAATTTCTCTAGCCATTTTGCACCCCGATACGCTCAATTGCTTGCAAGACTTGCCTTACCTGATACGGCTTTGCCTTGCCCTTTGAACTTTGTATATTTACTCTTGGATCACCTTGCCACGGAGTTTTGTAAACTCGATGGCTAGAGCCCGACTGTCTAGCTTCACCAAAATACGACTCACAGACCCTGCATAGGTCTTTGAAGCGGATACCCTTTGGGTTATTCCGCATTTCATTGAGGATGTCTTGATTGGAAGTCATACAAAAATGGTACCACTATTGATACTATTGTCAAGTGGTCTTTTTTTTGACTCAAGTCATGCTAATTCAATAGGTAACGCTCCCCAAACACACCCGCTACCCATTTAAACTCGCAGTCTCGTCTATCACTTGCGCCCCAGCATCAAAGTGGCTACGGATTGGTTGCACCCGGCGCTAGGGTGGGTGGAGAGTCTGCTTCTAACTTTGCGCGCTCGGCCTTACTGATGTATTTAGGTTTGGTTTTGCTCGCCAATTTGGCGTTGGCTCGTTTGGCTTGGGCCTTTAAAATTTGAATACCTTTTTTACGACGGTTCATATGTATCTACTCATCTGAAAACAGCAACATACTAACAGTTTAGAGCCGATAACCAAACTGCACCAACTGCTATTTGCACCCTCTACCATCGCAATCTTAATCACCTTTGACGTTAGTTAAGGTCAATTAATGTAAACTGTAGATCGGGAGCCCTTGAGCGCCCTCTTGCTGGCCTATGTTAACCACCAAACATGGATACATTTAGTTCGACACTATCCCCTAGCCAGTAGGCATATATTGTATGGTCATCTAAGTCATTGCCCGTCACACCATGAACGAGCACAGTCAGGCCTTGCCTGTTTTCATGGAGCCAAGGCACTAAGTCATCAAAGTGCTTAGCAGCAAACAGTATTTGGCAGCTCCACATCGGGTGTGGGCCCACAGTTTGCTGATGAACGCGACCAATTTTAACACTAAAGCGTTCACCGGCTTGTGCGCATAAAGCTGTTGCTAATACCAAGGTTTTCCGCTCAAAATAAACATGGGCATGGTAAGCCGCGTGGCAATTCACAGGGCGCTTAATTGTTTTCATAAATTTCTCTTTTCACCAAGACTCGCCCCCACCTGAGCGTCAATCCACTGGTATATAAGCACAGTAAGCTACGGCAAACAATGTGCCTAACCGCAGCCACTGAATGCCATAGCGCCGCGCCAATCGAAATTATGCAACAGGCCATGTTAGATTTTACATATGTTGCAAACACCATTTATATCACTATATTTATCAATAAGTTAAAGTCAAATCCCTGAAAGTCTGAGCTACTTGCATGGCTGCCACTGGGTATTCATAATAAGCCTTACTTAGCCTCTATCGATGACTATACATGACACTCTCTAACTCGGGCGCTATTGCCGGCCTTTATCCTGCTCATTTATCTCGTTTGCTCAACACTACTGAAGCTGCCATGACAACGGAGTCGCTAGACAGCCTGCTGATTCACAGCGGCGCGCCAAAATTGGCGTTTTTGGACGACTACCACGGGCCATACAAGGCCAGTCCGCATTTTGTATGGTGGCTGCCTCTTACCCAAAGCCCGCATTGTTATTTGTTAATTCAAACGGGCAAAAAGCCGGTATTATTTTACCATTTGGCCGATGATTTTTGGCATGTGCCACCGGTTGCGCCGGATGCGTTTTGGTGTGAGCATTTTGACATTCATTTGTGTGCCGACTTGGCCGCGGTTAAGCAAGCCCTTAAAGCCTACCCAAGCAGCCAACAACGTCGTGCCTGGATTGGCGAAGACACCGAACTTGGCCGTGACCTAGGCATAGAAAACACCAACCCACAAAGTTTAATGCACCGTTTACACTTTGCTCGTGCGGTAAAGAGTGACTACGAAATAGCCTGTTTACGCCAAGCCAACGTGATTGCGCTCAAGGGCCACGCCGCAGCTAAAACAGCCTTTATGACAGGCAAAAGCGAGTTTGAAACCCATTTAGCCTACCTGGCCGCTGTACAGCAAGACCAAACCGAAATGCCCTATCGCAATATCGTTGGTTTTGGCGGCCACAGTGCGGTATTGCACTACCAGCATTATCAATATCAAGCGCAAAACATGAACACAGTACAAAGCTTTTTAATCGATGCTGGCGCCCAATGCCATGGCTATGCAGCCGACATTACCCGTTGTCATAGCCGTGGTAGCGAGCTGTATCAAAACTTAATTGACGCCATGACCACTGCCCAAGTGTCTGTATGCGACGCCGTAAAACCCGGCATTAACTTTACTGACCTACATTTGCAGATGCATGATTTAGTACTCAACATGTTAGTGCAATTTAATTTAGTTAATGGCTCGCGGGATGAGCTAGAAAGCAGCCACATTAGTAGCGCTTTTTTCCCCCACGGGCTCGGTCATTTACTGGGATTACAGGTGCATGATATTGGTGGCTGGCAGCAAGATGACGTCGGCACGATGCAGCCACCACCTAAACACCACCCATTTTTGCGCTGCACTCGCAGCTTGGAACAAAACATGGTGGTGACCATTGAACCTGGCCTTTACGTCATTGACAGCCTGTTACAGCAATGGCGCGACAAGGGTAGTGGGCACTTACTTAACGAGGCGGCCATAGACCAGTTACGGCCTTTAGGTGGAGTGCGAATTGAAGACAACATTGTGGTGGCGCAAGTACCGGTTAACCTAAGCGCTGCCTAATTTTATCTAATAGTGGGGTTACTTCACTTGCAGTATATGGCCTATTGGGCAAATTGCCCCAGACTGGGTTGGGCCATGCGGGATCACTGTGGAAGCGTCCAATCACGTGAATATGTAGCTGACTCACCACATTGCCCAAGGCACCAATGTTGAGTTTTTGGGGCTGATAGAGCTGTTCTAAAAGCTCAGCCACTTGGTTCACTTCTGCCAACACTTGTTGTTGTATCGGCATGGCTAAAGCCGTCAATTCGGTTGCACCATCAATACGTGGCACCAAAATAAACCAGGGCAGGCTGGCGTTATTCATTAACAACAACCGGCTAATGGGCAAATCAACTACAAATTCGCAATCTGCCTGTAAACGCGGGTCGAGGTGAAAATCTGTGGACTGAGCAGCCATTAACGATTACCTGTGGGTTTGCCACCCATTGGCAACTGGCTCACCGCGCTACCACCTTTGATGACCTTAGCCACGCCTTCTTTTTCTACTTCGTCAATACGAATAACGCTGTGCATAGGGATGTAACTACGTTTAACTTGCGCAAATTCGGCTTTGAGCTTTTCTTCGCCTGGATCTACTAACAATTGGCTGCGCTCGCCAAATACAAATTCTTCTACTTCTACAAAGCCATACATTTCACTGGGGTACACGTGGCGGGCAAATATTTCGTAGGTTTCTTCTTGGTTTACAAACATCACTTTATAAACCGTTTGTTTGTCTTTCATAGTTTTTTCTTAAGTCTGATATCACAAAGGGCGTTACATTATCTTAGCTGCTTATATTAGGGTCAAAAGAACTAATTTCAAGCTAGGTATAACAGCCCCCTTAACTGTATAATACGCGCTTCAATAATGTAGGTACGTACCATGACCAAAAAGCTATTTATTAAAACCCACGGTTGCCAGATGAACGAATACGATTCGTCGCGCATGGCCGACCTGCTGGGCGATAGCCATGCCATGGAAATCACCGACAACGAAGCCGATGCCGACGTGTTGTTACTTAACACCTGCTCCATTCGTGAAAAAGCCCAAGATAAGGTTTATCACCAACTGGGCCGCTGGCGCAAATTAAAACAAGCCAAGCCAGACCTTAAAATTGGCGTTGGCGGCTGTGTAGCCAGCCAAGAAGGCGCAGCCATTGCTAAACGCGCGCCATTTGTAGATATGATCTTTGGCCCCCAGACCTTACACCGCTTACCCGATATGATCGACGCCACCGACGCGGGCGCTAAAGGCGTGGTGGATGTTAGCTTTCCAGAAATAGAAAAGTTCGACAATCTGCCAGCTCCCAAAGTAGAGGGTGCCGAAGCCTTTGTTTCCATCATGGAAGGCTGCAGTAAGTATTGTACCTTCTGCGTGGTGCCTTACACCCGTGGTGAAGAAGTGAGCCGGCCGTTAAACGACGTATTGAAAGAAGTGGAGCAACTGGCCGAACAAGGCGTGCGTGAAGTCAACTTATTGGGCCAAAACGTCAATGCCTACCAAGGCGACACCGACGATGGTGACCTAGTTGACCTAGCCGAGTTGATCGCCTTAGTGGCCAATATAGACGGCATTGATCGTATTCGTTTCACCACCAGCCACCCGGTTGAATTTTCCGACAGCCTCATTGATGCCTTCGGCCAGATTCCTGAATTAGTAAGCCATTTACATTTGCCAGTTCAATCTGGCTCAGACAAAATTTTAATGGCCATGAAGCGCGGTCACACGGCCTTAGAATATAAATCTAAAATGCGTCGTATCCGTAAACAACGACCCGACATTAGCTTTTCGTCAGACTTTATTATTGGTTTTCCGGGGGAGTCTGATGCCGATTTTGAAGCCACTATGGACCTCATCGCCGACATTGGTTTTGATTTGTCGTTTAGCTTTATTTACAGCCAGCGCCCGGGTACACCTGCCACCGACCTGCCCGACAATACCGACATGGCCACCAAAAAACAGCGCTTGGCAATGCTGCAACGGCGTATAGACAGCCAGTCGTTTGATATCAGCAAGGCCATGATCGGTAGTTTGCAGCGGGTACTGGTGAACGGCTACTCCAAAAAAGACCCCGGCAAGTTCACCGGTCGTAGCGAAAACAATCGTTCGGTTAACTTCCCGGGCACTAATGCCGACTTGATTGGCAAGTTCGCTCAAATTCGCATTTTAGACGCAGGACCTCACTCCTTACGGGGTGAACTCGTGGCCTCTGAGCTAGACGGACTTGCGCCCGTTGGCCCAATCGTGCTGCAATAGACTGACATGACACAACCCACACACGTATCCTACAGCGATTCAAGCGACACCATTTTTAGCTTGTTGCCAGACAACACCCAGCACCTAGCCAGCCTGCAAGGCCAGCTAGATGGCAACTTACGAATTATCGAACAACGCCTACAACTGAGCATCAGTAATCGTGGTAACCGTTTTCACTTAGACGGCACACCGGCAGCCTGCTTAGCTGGAGAGAAGGTATTACAACAGCTTTATCGCGAAGCCCAACAGACCAGCGAAGTGACACCGGACATGGTGCACCTCGCGTTAGTGGAAGCCCTGCACACCATGACCGAAGCCAGTGCCAGCACCCCCATTCAAAAGGCCAATCAGCCGCAAGAAACCGGGTTAACGATTCGCACCAAACGCGCCAACATTAAACCCCGTGGCGAAACCCAGCAGAGTTATATCCGCTCTATTCGCCAGCACGACATTAACTTTGGTATTGGGCCTGCAGGTACCGGTAAAACTTACCTAGCCGTAGCCTGTGCCGTTGAAGCCTTAGAGCGCGAAGAAGTGCGTCGCATTTTATTAGTCCGCCCTGCCGTAGAAGCCGGTGAAAAGCTAGGCTTTTTACCGGGCGACCTGGCGCAAAAAATAGACCCTTACCTACGCCCACTTTACGACGCTTTGTATGAAATGCTTGGTTTTGAAACTGTGGCACGCATGATCGAAAAGAATGTTATTGAAATTGCGCCCTTGGCGTATATGCGCGGCCGCACGCTTAATGGCAGTTTTGTTATTTTGGACGAGAGCCAAAATACCACGCGCGAACAAATGAAGATGTTTTTAACCCGTATAGGTTTTGGTTCTACCGCTGTGATTACTGGCGACGTCACCCAAATCGACTTACCCAAAGGCACGCCCTCGGGCCTAAAGCATGCCATTGAAGTCCTCGATGGCGTCAACGACATTGGTTTTACCCACTTTTTATCCAGCGACATCGTGCGCCACCCCTTGGTACAGCGTATTGTTGATGCCTACCATGTGTTTGAAAAGAAAAACCCATGAAGCTTGATTTACAAGTGGCCTGTGAAAACTCAAACTTACCCAGCCTAGCTCAGTTTGAGCAGTGGGCTCAACTGGCTGTTGAAAACCATTCTGCGGCCACAGAAATCACCATTCGTGTGGTTGAACCAGCCGAGAGCCAAGCATTAAATTTACAGTATCGCGGCCAAGACAAAGCCACTAACGTCTTGTCTTTCCCGTTTCAACAACCGGAATTTGAAGACCCCGAAATCGCTGCCGCCATGGCTCAAGAGCTAGGCGATGCTGATTATTTAGGTGATTTAGTGATTAATGCCAGTTTAGTTGCGGAAGAAGCCGCACAACAAGGCAAATCTACACAACATCATTGGGCCCACTTAGTTATTCACGGCACCTTGCATTTGCAAGGCTATGACCACATTGATGATGACGAGGCTGAGCTGATGGAAAGCCTCGAAACCCAACTATTAGCCCAGCTCGACATTGCTAATCCATACGTTGCCAAAACGCACGACTAAGCGTATAAATTGGCTAACTAAACTATTTAGGATTTAACCCACCTCATGAACGACGACGCGTCGACCAACAGTCAGGACAAACGCTCCTGGCTGGATAGACTTTCCTTTTTCCTTAGCGACCGCCCCAGCACTAAAGAAGAGCTGCTAGAGCAAATCCGTCAAGCGGAAGAAGACCAAATACTTGACCGCGAAGCCCTCGACACCATCGAAGGCGCGTTACAAATGTCACACATGCAAGTGCGTGACATCATGGTGCCTAGGCCGCAAATGGCCGTCGTTAAAGCCGACCAAAGCACCACCGAATTTATGCAGACCATTACCGAAACGTCCCACTCCCGCTTTCCTGTGATCGGTGAGTCGCCGGATGAAGTGTTGGGCATACTGCTAGCCAAAGACTTATTACCCCTAGCCTTTGCTAAACAGATGGATGATTTTGACCTTAATGCCATGTTGCGCAAACCCATTTTTGTACCGGAAAGCAAACGTTTGTCCATCTTGCTTAATGAGTTTCGTACCAACCGCTATCACATGGCCATTGTGCTAGACGAATACGGTGGCGTTGCGGGCTTAGTGACCATTGAAGACGTATTAGAACAAATCGTCGGCGAAATAGAAGATGAAACTGACGCCGAAGAAGATGACAGTAACATTCGCCCGTTTGCCGACAATGGCTTTTTAGTTAAAGCCCTCACCACCATCGAAGATTTTAACGATCATTTTGGCACTTACTACGACGATACCGAATTCGACACCATAGGTGGCATTGTCACCCAACAATTTGGCCACCTACCCGCCAAAGATGAAGAAACCGAAATCGGCTCTTTAAGCTTCCGTATTCTAGCCGCAGATAATCGCCGTATTCGACTCATGCAAGTGACGCCGATTGTCGAGGAAAGCGATGAGACTAACGCGCAAGACTAACCTCGCCTTAAGCACCTTCGCTGGTGCATTAGCTCCCTTGGCGCTGGCCCCAGTCTCCCTCTGGCCGTTGGCGCCGCTAAGCATCATCCTGTTTTGGCTCAGCCTACAAAGCTGCACCTCCAGCCGCCAGGCTAGCCTCACCGGCTTTGTTTATGGCTTAGGCTATTTTGGTGTTGGGGTGAGCTGGGTGTTTGTGAGCATGGTGGATCACAGCAACACTCATTGGGCATTAGCAGGCCTGCTGACCTTGTTATTCTGCGCCGGCTTAGCGCTGTTTTACGCCATATTTGCCGCCTTATTCCATCGCTTTAAACACCTTCATCACTACCCTAGCCTGCTGTTTTTAGGTTTATGGGTGAGTCTAGACTTGCTGCGCGGATGGCTGCTGACAGGCTTCCCATGGTTATA
This sequence comes from Oceanospirillaceae bacterium, assembly GCA_003523085.1. Taxonomy (GTDB): domain Bacteria; phylum Pseudomonadota; class Gammaproteobacteria; order Pseudomonadales; family Balneatricaceae; genus Njordibacter. Next base: position 47,773 of record DPHD01000012.1, read on the forward strand.
CCTTGGCTACGCTAGTATAGACACGAGCCTTGCTGGCTATGCACCCTTATTAGGCATACACGGTGTCACTTTATTATTGGTGGCTAGTGGCCTCTTGGTCCACGGGGTAGCCATAACCAAGCCGTACCGCCTGCTACTATTAGCAGCCATCTGGTTAGCAGGATATGGCCTAAGCCTAATCCAATGGACTCAGCCGAGCACACCCGCCCCAATAAAAGTGACCTTATTGCAAGGCAACATTGGCTTACAAGATAAATGGCTACCCCAGCATTTAACACCCACCCTTAACTATTATTTAGGCCAAACCTACCAGCATTTAGACAGCGATCTTATCGTTTGGCCAGAAACCGCCATCGCCACCTATTGGGACTATATCCAACCTTCAATGCAGGCCGTTAGCCTCGCTGCCACTACACACAATAGCCAAATCATCAGTGGTACGGTAATGCGAGAAAACCAAAATCAAGGGGCCAATTATTTTAATTCGTTAGTCGTATTGGGGCCTCAGGATGGCTCTACAGAACCACCGGCTCAAGGTTACTATCACAAACAGCGACTGGTGCCATTTGGCGAATACATACCGTTAGAACAGTGGTTTAGAGGGGCTATCGATTTTTTTGATTTACCCATGTCGGCCTTTAAAATACCTACACAGGAGCAAGGCCTATTAAGCCACAGCCCCGTGCCTATTGCTGGCAACATTTGTTACGAGATTGCTTATCCACAACTCGTGGCTAAGCAAGCGTCAGCCGCGCAGATGATCGTTACCGTGAGTAATGACACCTGGTTTGAACATTCACTGGCGCCTTGGCAGCACTTACAAATAGCCCAAATGCGCGCCATAGAAAACGCCAAACCTGTGGCTAGAGCCACCAACAGTGGTGTGTCTGCACTGATTGATGCAAAGGGTAAGATCATTGCCTTAGCCCCCATGTACCAGCAAGCTCAGCTCACTGGCTTAGTTGGGCCTAAACAAGGCACAACACCCTATAACATAGGCCTCAACTGGCCCATTACCCTATTGAGCTTAGGTTTAATTTTGTTCGGGTTCAGGTTCGGGTTCGGCCGCAATTTTATGGGCCTGCTCCCACATCGGTTCAAACCCTAAAATCACATGGGGTTGTGGCTGCTTGTGATTAAAGTGGAAATTGTGCAATTGAGTAAATTGGGCCCGCACATCGTCTGCCGCTAACTGCGTCACTTTGGCGGGTACTAAATAGCCATCGCCACGGGCACGAAACACCATACGGCACTCACCTTCGGCCAATAGTTTCTGAGCATAAGGCGCTTCCACGGGGCACAGGGCGGTCATGGTCGATTGAAAGCTTTCGGCCTTTTGGTAGTAGTCAGACGATAGCTGCTTTACGACCCACTCAAAACGCTCAATCGGGTCACGGGTCTTGATAACGTTGTGCTTATACTGCGCTACCAAGTGATCCAACTCCCGTTTGAGAATCAAAATAGTCAGTTCCACACCTGTGTCACCATCGGCGCCATAACACACTAACGGCTTAGCTTCGTCTAACGGATAACCTGCAGCCTGACGCGCGCCAAACAATCGGCTCAAACACTGCCAGTGCATAAACTCGTGTTCTAATGTTTTGTCGCTTGCAATCACTTTATATTCCTCATGTCATGCGTAACCAAATTGCTTAGGCGACATTATGCAGGATGCGTGAGCGCAACAACAGCCAGCAACCGTCTTAATGTGCAACTGGAGCGACAGTCTCGATGGGGTTTTCGACCATTTGCTGGGCTAAATAACGTGTCGCCGTCCATTCTCGGCGCAAAAACTCGACATGTGATTTTGCCAATACAAGGTCTAGGCCGTCGGGTTGGTCCAAGCGTTTGGCTGCTGCGGCTAACGCGCCATAACCAGCCATAGACGCTGCTCCCGATATTTGATGGGCCACGGCTACAATAGTAGCCACGTTTTGCGTCAGCCAAGCCGTTTCAAGTTCTTTCATGGTGATGTCTAACGACGCCAATTGCCGGCGGAAAAGTTCTGTTAATTTTTCGTTTGATAGGTGGGTAGACAGTTGGTTACGCACGGTCGGGTCAACCCGTAGAGGAGGCGCTATGGCCTTGGTATCAACGGGTTGCCACTGCCCACTTAAGCAGTGGTGCAGATCACTCAAGCGTAGCGGTTTAGACAATACGGCATCCATTCCTGCCTCCATACAACTGGCGATACTAGCAGCGGTAACGTCACCCGTTAAGGCGAATATTTCCACCGCAGACTTTACCGGATCGGACAAAGAGCGAATTTGGCGGGTGGCCACCAAACCGTTGATATTCTTCATACGGATATCCATCAGCACTAGATCAAAATCTTGCCGACTCACCAAAGCCACTGCTGCGGCTCCGTTATCTACCGCTGTAACCATATGGCCTTGCTTGGACAACAACAACTGGGTGATCTCCAAATTTATTTTATTGTCCTCCACCACTAGCATGGTTAATGGAGCTACGCCCCATGGCTCGCCAAACTGAGTTTCTTGAGGCATTGTCTGTGACGCCGCCTCCTGATACGGCAAGCTAAACCAAAACTTGTTGCCTATGTTATTGCTGGTAGCACCGATATCACCTCTGAGCTCGCTCACCACCTGTTTACATATACTTAAGCCAAGACCAAAGCCACGGATAGACTCATTAGGAGCGCGCTGATAGGCCATAAAAAGCTCATCTAGCACGACTTGATTCTTCTGTTTTCCACTGTCTTGTACAGCAACATTTAACCTTGCTCCCCGCTTGGGTTTATGGCTTACATGGGCGCTCACTGTAATCCTGCCGTGATCTGTGTACTTGATGGCGTTGGCCACTAAATTGGTGATTAGCTGCCGTAAACGCACTGAGTCACCGAGCATGGGTTGGCTGGGCAAGTTGAGATCTGCTTGCAAAATGAGGCCTTTAGCTATGGCCCCCTGTTGTAGAAAACCAATGACGCTGCGTATTTCCTCTTCTACCATCATGGGTTCATTATTGACTTCGAATTGACCGTGTTCTATGCGGGTTAAATCGAGCACGTCGTCTATTTGATTACGTAACTGACTGCCGGCAGTAGCTAAAGTCGCTAACCATTTTGTCGCTCTAGTGCTCATTTTTTCTTGGGCTAGTAGCTGCCCAATACCAAGCACCGTGGCTAATGGTGTACGGATTTCATGATTCATACGCGCCAAGAAATCCGATTTTTTTTGATTGGCTAATTCGGCACTTTCTTTTTCTCGCAACAATTCATGGGTTCGCTGGCGCACTTGCTGCTCCAGTTCTATAACCTTATTCTTCTGTACATCTAATAGGCTCAGGGCTTCTGCTTGGTGGCGCCGATTGAGATAAATGCCAACAAATAACAATAGGAAAATGCCACTCCGAAGCGCCGCTGCTATGGTGAGGTCATCGCTGCCAAACTGATCGCTATAACCCTCAGCATAAACATTAGTTGCTAATATCCAAAACGGCACATTAGCTAACAAATAGAAAAATGCGATCCACTTGTGGTGACTAAACCCGGCTAAACCCATTGCCACAACCACCACTCCAGCTACGGGCACCATAATACGTGCCCACATTACCAATGTGGAGATATCCACCAGCTGGCCCATAACCAATGACGCCGCCGATAATGCGATGAATATCAATACCGCCCGATCAAGCCACACATGCACTTGTTTGAGTTGCAGTAACTCACGACTAAAGGTGAGAAAGAACAGTGAGCCTATTTGTAACGCGAGCACCTTGATCCGCAACAACCAGTGACCATCCATACTAGTAAATATGTTTAGCAACACGCCATTATTGGCCAATGAAAACAACATAAACCCGAGTAAGGAAAAACAGTAGCTCAATTGTACGGGCCAACCGACATAGGGGTTCACCATCACACACAAAATACACATGAGTAGTAAGACACCGTACACTAAACCTTGTTGCATCGCTTGCTGGGTTTCAAACTGCAGATAGCTTTCGCTAGTCCACAAAGATAACGGCACATTAATACTAGACGCAGACCTCACTTCTATCACTAGCCTAGAATGGGAATTGGCTGGCAGGGTTAGAGTAAATACATTGCTGGCTTGCTTGAAGGCCCTGTGTTGCTGGCTCACGGAGGCTCCGGCAGACCAGTGTTGCCAAGCCCCGTTATCAATTTGCTGGTGTAGATTGACGAACTGTAAATCGGCGTCTCCTACTTCCACATACCAAACCCGCTGCTGGGTATTATTATTGATACTTAGAGTCAGCCACACCGATTGGTGCGTTAGGCCAATGTGTCCAAGCCGAGGCAGCGCCTTAAAGTCTTGGTTAAGTGTAGGAAGTGAATGGGCCCGGTACTGAGCAGAATCCGTAAGTTGATAATGTGTGTGCCCATTGAGGTCGATGGCATGGGTTGGGATATCATCTAACTGTAAATTAGCCTGCACTAACCCTGTGAACAGCAACACAAAAGCGCTGCCACACCAGCCTAATAAGCGCATAGCCACCCCCTAATTTAAGCGGTAACCAAAACCTTGGACGCAGGTAATGGTTTTATCCTGGGTTTGGGCTGGATCTAATTTGCGCCGTAAACGGGAAATCAGCACATCGACGGTACGCCAATTACCTTCTCTTTCGCCATCGGTAATTTCTTGCAGCAAGTTTTCTCTGGATACTGGATGGGTATTAGCATCAAGCAAGCGTTTGAGAACTTTGAATTCACCTTGCGTCAAGTCGATACGTTCACCACCCAGGGATTCTAAACAACGTTGGTCAGGATCAAACCAACAGTGGGACAATTGCACGCGTGTTGATGCTTCAATAGAAGGGGTACGATCAATGAGGTTGCGCACACGGTGCAGCAGTTCCCCAGGATGAAATGGCTTTACCATATAATCATGGGCCCCCGCCTCAAACCCAGACCAGCGATCTTCAACATCACTGCGAGAGGTCATCATCAATATTTTTGGGGCGTCGGCGTGCTGCTTTAGCTCCTGCGCTAGCTGTAAGCCATCGGCATCGGGGAGGTTTAAGTCTAGCAACAATAAGTCAAACGCCGTTTGTGCTAATTGTTCTTGGCCTTGCTGCAGAGTCGCCACAGAAGCCACCAAATAGCCTTCTTGTTTCAACAAGGTTTCGCACAAAAATCGGGTTGCGTCTTCATCTTCAACAATCAGAATATTGAGTGTAGGTTGTGGCGTCATAGGTAGGTTACCTAACTACCCTGATAGGTAATTTTAGCTGAGGTGTACCGCCATAGTAGCAGGAAAACACGGGCACCGTATTAACCAACTATTAACCACAGCTAAGCTACAGAATCGACTACACGATCCATTTCAGTTTTGAGCATGTAGTCTTTTATGTCTCGCAATACGGTATTTTGCTTTTGAAACTGGTCTTCTCTGCGGCCGTTTATCTGGTGTTGACGTAGTGCTGCGTTGAGGCGGTCAATGGCATCAGTTAAGGAAGCTTGGGTGTTAGTAAATGAGCGCCGGTCGGCCAAAGCGACGGAGTCTTCGACCTTTACAATTTGATGAATTGCTTGTAAATCCTGGCCGTGCTCAAGCTTCTCGGCTTGTATCACCCGATTTTGCTGAACAGCTGCATTGGTAACGGCGGCGGATCCCTGAACTTCCATGTGACTCGGCTCTTGGTAGCGGTAACGCCACTACTATAGAGCACACAGTTAAATAACCATTTAACCGTCTAATAACCAAACGTTAACAAATTGGTTTAAATCAAATTGATTGGTTAAGGTTACGCCTGCACTTGATCCACCAGTTTTAAACGCTGGACTTTGCCGGATGGACCCTTGGGCAAATCATTAAAGAAATGAATCTGCTTGGGGGTTTTTACCTTGCCTAACTTGGATTGGCAAAAATTTATAATGTCGACTTCCGAGGCTTGTTTGCCTTCGGCTAACACCACGCAAGCCACCACTTCTTGGCCATAATGCACATCATCAATGCCGATTGCAGCGGCTTCTATGACGGCTGGGTGAGTGTAAAGAACGTCGTCAATTTCCCGTGGTGCAATGTTTTCTCCACCTTTAATAATCAGTTCTTTAATGCGCCCGGTGATAAAACAAAAGCCGTCCGTATCCATAATAGCCAGGTCTCCTGTACGCAACCAGCCCTGATCATCAATGGTATCTGCAGTCGCTTGTGGGTTTTTATAATAACAGCGCATCACACACTTACCCTGTACCAACAACTCGCCTTCTACTCCACGTGCTACCTCGTTACCGGCCTCATCTACAATTTTGACATGAGTACCAAATGCCACACCCGGAGAGCCGTATTTATTGGCTTTAGGCGGCATAGGATTAGACAAAATTTGCGCCGCTGTTTCCGTTAAACCCATGGTTTCCACGATAGGAACGGAAAACTTTTCCTCAAAGCCTGCATGTAATGCCGGTGGTAAAGCAGCCGAGGCAGAGCGGCCAAACCTAACTTTTACTGGCGCCGATTGAATGAGTTCTTTCTGGCCGCCCATAGGCTGATGCATGAGGTAAGATATGATGGTGGGCACCACACTAAACCAGCTGCACTGAGATTCGGTCACCCAATGCCAAAAACGGGTGGCGCTAAAGCCGTGGGGCAAGACTAAACTACCGCCACTCACTAAAGGCGCCATTACGGTTACGCACTGGGCATTTATGTGGCACAGGGGCAGCACACACAAAGCTCGGTCTGCACTCGTCAAATCATGGGCCACTGCCGTATTCATACCACCTGCCAGCAGGTTCTCGTGGGTTAATACCACCCCTTTAGGACGGCCTGTGGTACCCGAGGTATACATCAACAAGCCATCGCTAGTTGGATCAATAGGCACTAGCTTGATTGCGCTCACAGAGGCTTGGGGCCAAACTGGCCCATCGTCTTCGTCACAATCAACTGTGGCTACAGGCGTAGCCACGGCGCTTTGTGCCTCATCGACCACGGCTTTAAATTGAGGCGACACAAACACAAGTTTGGTATCTGAGTGTTGTAGCACGTAGGTGATCTGCTCAGGCCCTGCGGCAGGGTTCAAAGGCGATACAATAAGCCCCGCATACAGAGCGCTTAAAAATAATACCAAGGCCGAGCGGCCATTGCCCATCATATAAGACACCGTATCACCCTGTGCCAAACCCAGGGCATAAAACTGTGCAGCGTACTGTTGAACTTCTTGCTCCAAAACCTTGTAGGTCAGCTCACCCTGAGTTTCGGGGAACAAGGCAAATACGGCATCGGGCTGCTGCCGTGCGTGTTGAGCGATGAGCGCGCGTACGGTCGGCGCCGGAGGCACATATTTGGGCAAGTTCATCAGCGGCGAGTTCATGACAAATGCCTGCGCTGATAGTCTGCAAACATGTCTTCTACGGTCACTTCTCGTGAGGCAATGGTCCGCACGACCTTGGTGACATTCATAAAGTGTCGATAGTGCACGTTTTGATCCGTCACGTTGCCGCCCCAAGTACCGCAACCCATGGATAAGGAAAACGGCAAACCATTGTCAAAACTGCCACCCGTGGCAAAACAATGGGCTTGGTTAACGATCACCCGACAAACAGGCATTTCTAGGCCTAATAGTTCGGCACGGTCGTCTGACTGACTGTGTAGGCTTAATGAGTGACCCTTACCTTGGTAGTCCAAAATGGTCCGCGCCACTTGTTTGGCATGGTCAAAATCTGCAGCTCGATAAAGCGTTAGCACTAGGGCCATTTTTTCGCCAGAAAAAGGGAAGTCTGCACCGGCGCCAGTTTCTTCAACCATTAAAAAGTCAGCCTCACAGGCGGCTTTTCGAGTTATGCCCGCCACCTCACACATCACCGCTACAGGCTTAGCCAACATGGCGGCATTAAGA
>DPHD01000040.1:0-13008 GCA_003523085.1 Oceanospirillaceae bacterium
GCACAAAAAAGCCCCACCAGGCAGAACCTAGCAGGGCTGTTTTAAACCGAAAGGTCTAAATCGTTAGCCTAGAACAAGCCAATGATGTCGCCGTTTTCGTTGATGTCAATCACTTCGGCAGCCGGTTTCTTAGGCAGGCCAGGCATGGTCATCACGTCACCAGCAAGAACTACGATGAAACCCGCACCGGCAGACAAACGCACTTCGCGAAGTGGAATATCAAAACCCGTTGGGCGGCCTTTCAAAGCAGGATCAGTAGAGAAAGAGTACTGCGTCTTAGCCATGCAGATTGGCAAGTTGCCGTAGCCAGCTTCTTCTAGCGCCGTAAAACGGTCACGTAGCTTCTGGTCACCTAAGATATCGTTAGCGCCGTAGATTTTTTGCGCTACAGTGCGCACTTTTTCCCACAGTGGCATGTCATCTTCGTACAAGTAGTGGAAGTCATTTTCGTGGTTTTCTACCAACTCAACAACCGCTTCAGCTAGCTCGGTAGCGCCTTTGCCGCCATCTGCCCAGTGGTTGGCTTCAATCACTTGAACGCCTAGGTAATCACACTTGGCTTGAACTTGCTTCACTTCTTCGTCAGTGTCGGTCACAAACTTGTTGACGGCAACAACAACTGGAAGACCAAACTGGTGGATGTTTTCGATGTGCTTCTTAAGGTTTTCAACACCTTTAGCAACGGCTTCAAGGTTTTCGTTGTTAACGTCTTTAAGTGGCACGCCACCGTGTAGCTTAAGGGCACGGATAGTGGCAACAATAACTACAGCATTTGGTGTGATGCCTGCTTTACGACATTTGATGTCTAGGAACTTCTCAGCACCCAAGTCAGCGCCAAAACCAGCTTCAGTTACTGTGTAGTCACTTAACTTCATAGACAAACGAGTAGCAACTACAGAGTTACAACCGTGAGCGATGTTAGCAAATGGGCCGCCATGTACGAAGGCTGGCGTGTGCTCAAGGGTTTGTACTAGGTTAGGGCTGAATGCGTCTTTCAACAATACCGTCATGGCGCCGTGCACCTTAAGGTCACGTGCAGTTACAGGCTTCTGGTCGTATGTGTAACCCACTACTGCGTCACCCAATTTCTCTTTCAATTCAGCTAGAGTGTTAGCCAAACAGAAGATGGCCATAACTTCAGAAGCTACTGTGATGTCGAAACCAGTTTCACGGGGCACACCGTGAGCTGGGCCACCACGACCGATGGTGACGTTACGTAGGGCACGATCGTTCATGTCCATAACGCGCTTCCACTCGATACGACGTGGGTCAAGGTTCAAGTCGTTACCTTGCTGCAGGTGGTTGTCGATGGCAGCAGATAACAAGTTGTGTGCAAGGCCAATGGCATGGAAGTCGCCAGTGAAGTGCAAGTTAATGTCTTCCATTGGTACTACTTGCGCGTAACCGCCGCCAGCTGCACCACCCTTAACACCAAAACATGGGCCAAGAGAAGGTTCACGCAAACATACAGAGGCTTGCTTACCAATTTGGTTCAAGGCATCGCCCAAACCGATGGTAGTCGTCGTCTTGCCTTCGCCAGCAGGAGTTGGGTTGATCGCAGTAACTAAGATCAACTTGCCATCTTTGCGGTCTGAAACGCTTTTGATGAACTCAGGGCTGATTTTAGCTTTGATTTTGCCGTACATTTCTAAATCATCAACATTGATGTTTAGCTTAGTAGCAACTTCAGCGATAGGACGTTTCTCGGCAGCGCGAGCAATATCAATGTCGGACAAATAAGTCTTAGCCATGATTTTACCTTGGTATAAAAATTGAGCCAGTTTGAGCATCAATTTGTGGTTATTTGACTCGTCTGCGAAGGTGCAAAACGAGTCACTTGAATATTGGTGGAAAATAATACTCTTTTGTAAATTCACTACATATCCAAAAACGACCCATGATTAGCCACCAGACCGAAACTTACGAGCAACATAGGAAACTCAGGTCAAAGCCCTTTCCAAAAGGAAATTTAGCACCCAAATTAGCGCAATTTGTAGTTTTTTTTAACTCTGTTCACACCCCATTCATAGGCTTAATTGTACCCACAATTAGCCCCATAACCCGCCAGAAAATATTCGTTATTACCTAAAATATCATCGCTTTTCGTCAAGTCGGTGTTGTCACACTAAGGCATAGTAGCGTTTTTGACTGCTGGTCTGCCGAGTCAGCTGGCCAGCGCTTTTATAGCCAAACTGCCTTTATAGAGAATACAGATCATGGACTTTAGCCTTACCGACGAACAACAAATGATCATCGCCACCTTAAAGGCGTTTGTAGAGCAAGAACTGTATCCCCATGAAGCTGAGGTGGAAAAAACCAACGCCATCCGCCCAGAAGTCTATGCAGACATTAAGCAAAAAGCCATTGAATTAGGCCTCTACGCCGCCAACATGCCAGAAGAACATGGTGGCGCTGGTCTAGATAGCCTCACTTTGTGTTTAATGGAACGCGAACTAGGCCGTGCCAACTTTGGTTTACAGTACATTGTGGGCCGACCCAGCAACATTCTACTGGCGTGTAAGGGCGAACAAATTGAAAACTACTTACATGCCAGCATTCGTGGCGACAAAGTGGATTGCCTCGCCTTAACCGAACCCAATGCCGGTTCCGACGTGCGCTCCATGCAGTGCCGAGCCGAGCGCGATGGTGATGACTTTATCATCAACGGCACCAAACACTTTATCAGCCATGCAGACGTGGCGGATTTTGTCATTCTATTTGCTGCCAGCGGCGTGGAACAAACAGCTCGCGGCCCAAAGAAAAAAATCACCAGCTTCCTAGTCGACATGGGCACCCCTGGCTTCACTGTAGAACCTGGCTACAACAGCGTATCCCACCGTGGCTACCATAACTGCATCCTTAACTTTGACAACTGCAGAGTACACAAGTCTCAAGTCTTAGGTGTAGAAGACCATGGTTTTGATGTGGCCAACGAATGGCTCGGGGCCACCCGCTTATCTGTTGCAGCCATGTGTTTAGGGCGCGCCGAACGGGCCTTAGAAATCGCTACCGAATGGGCCGCCACCCGCAAACAATTTGGCCAAAGCATCGGCAAATTTCAAGGCGTATCGTTTAAACTCGCCGACATGGCCACCGAGCTAAAAGCTGCAGAAATGCTCACCATGTATGCAGCTTGGAAAGACTCCCGTGACGAAATGACCGATGCCGACGCCGCCATGGCTAAACTAAAAGCCACGGAAATGCTGGCCATGGTGTCGGATGAGGCCATTCAAATATTAGGTGGTATGGGTTTAATGGACGAACTGCCATTAGAGCGCATCTGGCGCGACCATCGCGTAGAACGTATTTGGGACGGCACCAGTGAAATTCAACGCCACATCATTTCTCGCTCCATGTTACGGCCGCTAGAAGAGTAACTTGGCCATGATCGACAAACAGCGACTACGACGTCTCCTAGCGCCTCAATCCATCGCCGTGTTTGGCAGCCGTGGCGCCGACTTTGCCATTCGCGAAAGTCAGGCCATGGGGTTTACCGGCCCCATTTGGTCAGTACACCCCAAACGTAGCGAGCTGGCAGGTATTGCCTGCCTAAAAGAAATCCAAGACCTACCCCAAGCACCCGATGCGGCTTACGTTGCCGTGAATGCCGAAAGCGCTATTGAAACCGTGGCTGCCCTCAACACAATGGGAGCCGGTGGGGCCCTGCTTTACGCCTCTGGTTTCAGTGAATTAGGCCCCATAGGCATCGATAGACAAACACGCTTATTGGCTGCGGCAGGTGATATGCCCATCATTGGACCCAACTGCTACGGCGTGATCAATGCCTTGGACAAAGCCGTGTTGTGGCCCGATCAACATGGTTGCCAACCGGTAGACAAAGGTGTCGGCATCATCACCCAAAGTGGCAACATTGGTCTCAACATGACTATGCAACAGGTGGGCTTGCCCATTGCCTATATGTTTACCATGGGCAACCAAGCCCAAGTGGACATCGCTACGGTGATGGACGCCATGCTAGATGACCCCCGCGTAACGGCCATTGGCCTGCACATCGAAGGCATCAACAACTTGGCTGCGTTTGATCAAGCGGCGCGGCGCGCCCTCGAACTCAACATCCCCGTGGTGGCGATTAAAACAGGGCGTACAGCCGCTGCAGCTAAAATTGCCCTCTCCCACACTAGCTCCCTGACGGGGGCAGACAACTTATTTGATGCCTTATTCAAACGTTTAGGTATCGCTCGAGTCAACACCGTACCCGAATTTTTGGAAAGCCTTAAACTGCTGTCTATCATTGGCCCGTTAAGCCATAAGCACATCGCCTCCATGAGCTGCTCCGGCGGCGAAGCTGGCATGATGGCCGATTTAATAGACGGCCGTGACATTGCTTTTGGGCCCCTCACACAAAGCCAAAAAGACACCACCCTAGCCACCTTCAAAAACGGCGAGCAAGTCGACAACCCACTGGACTATCAAACTTACATTTGGGGCCGCCGCGAGCAGCTAGCAGCCACCTTTGGCGCCCATATGGCTGCCAACTTTAGCGCCACCGTGTTAATCCTAGATTGGCCCAACACAGCAACCGCTAACCCTGCCGAATGGGATGCAGCCATGTTGGCCTTAGCCGACGCCGCTCAAGCCTCCGGCCACAAAGCTGTCGTTTTAGCAACTATGCCCGAGTGTATGCCCGCACATGCCATTAGCGCCTGCATTAAGCACGGCATGGCCCCCATGATTGGTATGGATGAATGTTTAACCGCGCTTAACCATGCATATGCTATTGGCCAGGCCTTTAGGGCCACTCCACCTCTTCCCTTACACGTGAGCCGAGTACACCCAGATGACCGTGCACCACTATCGGAAGCAGACAGCAAACAGCGCTTAGCCCAACATGGATTACCCGTTCCCCAAGGCTACACCTGCACCACCCTTTCCCACGTCCAGCAAACTGCAGAAACATTGGGCTACCCAGTCACCCTCAAGGCAGTGGCCGCAGAGTTAGCCCATAAAACAGAAGTAGGCGCAGTTAAGCTGAACTTAAAAAATCCAATAGAGGTTGAACAAGCAGCGAACGACTTATTTGCTATTAGCGAGACCATATTAGTAGAGCAAATGGTGCAAGGCGTGGTTGCAGAATTGATCATTGGTGTGAATTCAGACCCATTGTTCGGCCAATATTTAGTCTTAGGCGCCGGCGGCGTTTTGGTAGAATTACTACAAGATGCACAGAGCCTACTGTTGCCGCTTGATAGAATACAAATCAAACAGGCCGTGACCAGCCTCAAGTGCGCGCCGTTGCTCATGGGTTATCGGGGCAACAGTGCGGCAAATATAGACGCGATTGTAGATGCCGTTATGGCGGTGCTCGACTACAGTCACCATGCGGCAGTTTACGAACTCGACATTAACCCCTTATTAGCCCTAGAGCATGGTGCCGTAGCGGTTGATGCTCTTGTTCAGCTCGGCCAACGGGGCTAAGCACGGCGTAGTTGCTGAGCCCGATCTTGACTGGGGGCGATGTTAAAAAACTGCCGGTAGGCACGGGAAAAGTGAGCCGCGGATCCAAACCCACTGGCCATGGCAATGTCGACCACTTGCCGGTCTGTTTGTTGCAATAACGCCCGTGCCCGCTGCAACCGTTTAGCCCGATAATAACGGCCCGGCGGTTGTTGTAAATGACGACTAAACAGGCGCTCTAACTCGCGCTCCGACACACTCACAAGACTGGCCAGCTGGGGAATGCTTAACGGCTCCTCTAAGTGATCTTCCATGGCGGCAATAACCGTAAGCAACTTGCGATTATTGGTACCTAAGCGCAATGCACTGGTCATACGTTGCGGTGCCTTACCTTCGCGCATGTGGCTATAGATTAATTCATCCGACACGGTTAATGACAAAGCATGCCCATGCTGGCACTGGATCAGGTAAAGCATCATATCTAAGCCAGCTAAGCCGCCAGAACAAGTAAAACGACGGCCATCAATTTCGTATAGTTCGTCCACGACTTCTACGCGCCTAAAGACCTCTTTAAAGGCCATTAGGTTTTCCCAATGGATGGTCGCCCGAGTGCCATTTAACAAGCCACTTTTGGCCAATAAATAACTGCCCGTATCTTGGCTGCCCAACCACACGCCTCTACGGCTGTGTTGTTGTAGCCAATGCTGTAAATTTTTGGTGAAGTCTTTTTCTGGCCTAAAACCGGCGCACAGCACTAACATATCGGGTGTGAACTCTTGACCTAAGGCGCAATCGGCAATCAAACTCATGCCATTACTCGCCGCCACAGGCCCACCCGTAGCACTCACCACTTGCCATTGGTATAAACGCTTACCAGATTGACTATTGGCTTGACGCAAGGGGTCAACCAGGGCCGAAAATCCGATCATGGAAAATTCGGGCACTAGATAAAAGGCAATGTTAATGGTTTTATTAGGGTTTTGAGGCGCAAACATGTTCACTTAACCTGTTGTCGTTTATATGCAACAATAATGCGATATTAATCATTCTTTGCATCACTTGCAACGACTAATCTATAGACCTTATGCCGCCGCAACCATGGACACGAAAACCCTATGAATCACGCTTTAAATACCCTTAGCACACCGATTATAAAAGATTGGATTGACTACAATGGTCACCTCAACGACGCCTACTACTTGGTCATCTTCACCCAGGCGACAGACACCCTGCAGAACCACCTTGGATTAACCTTGGATCATATCCAAGCCACGGGCGAAACGCTATTCACAGTAGAAACCCACTTAGCCTACCTACAAGAAATTGGTTTGGGGGAAGTGGTTACGGTAACCACGCAACTGTTAGAAACAGACAATAAACGTATGCGTATTTTTCACCGCATGTTTAATGCTCAAGACGAGTTATTGGCCACCGTAGAGATGCTGTTTTTGAGTTATAACTTAAAGGCTAAAAAGGTGAGTAATTTTGGTGACATGATGCTGGCAAATTTAGCCAAGCTAGAGCAACAACAAGCCGACCTGCCTTGGCCAGACAGTGCTGGCAAAGGCATTAGGCTGAAACGGTCTTAGGCCTTAACGGCGGCGAGAACGACGGTTGGTCGCCGCGCCATCTGCGGCGCCACCCGCCACACTCAGGTCACCACCAAACTGGGCTTTAGCACCTTTAGACACTTCACCCAGAATAGATTCGATCTGCTCCACTGAGGGTGCGTCGCCTTTGGTATGGTTATCTAGTGCTGTACGCATGGCCGCCACGTGTTCTGGCGAAGTACCACAACAACCGCCAATGATATTAGCACCCGCATCCATAGCCATAGTGGCATATTGGGCCATAATTTCTGGCGTGCCGTTATAATGAATGGCTCCGTTTAGGTACTCTGGGATACCGCAGTTGGCCTTCGCCACCAATATGGCTTTGTCGCCACCTGGTGCATTACGCATATTGCGGATCGCCATCACCAATTCCGATGCGCCTACGCCACAGTTAGAACCACAGGCATAGGCCGTATGATCTTCATGGGCACAGGATTGCACCATCTCCGACGGCGTCACACCCATCATTGAGCGACCATTAGTATCAAAGCTGTAGGTACAAATTACCGGTAAACCGGTGGTGTTGGCACCTTCAATCGCTGCTTCAGACTCTTGTGTAGATGACATAGTCTCTATCCACAAGACATCGGCACCACCCGCTTTTAACGCTGTAGCTTGCTCGGTAAAGGCGGCCACTGCATCGGCATGACTTAAGCTGCCCATGGGTTCTGGAATCTCGCCCGTAGGGCCAATGGAACCTGCCACAATAACCGGCCGTCCAGCATTGGCGGCCACCTCTTTACCAATTTGAACGCCGGCCACGTTGAGTTCGTGTACACGGTCTTGGGCGTTGTGCAACTTCATACGATAATGCGTGCCACCAAAGGTATTGGTCAAAATGATGTCCGAACCCGCGTCAACAAAACTCTGATAGTTAGCGGCGATACGGTCTGGGTGATCTACGTTCCACAATTCCGGCGCATCTCCTGTCTCTAGGCCCATGGCAAATAAGTTAGTGCCGGTGGCGCCGTCTGCTAATAATACGCCGCGCTTGTCTAATAAATCCTGTAAAACGTTGTTGCTCATGTGTGCTTCTCAAAAGATACCAATAATGTGGCTATGCTACCTTTGTCTGGGATTGTTAGCTAGGTTACCCTGCGTGTTCCCATAGGCTAAGGTTGAGTTTTTCTCACACAAACATGAATTTCATTCACCTCAATAGCTTTCATCAGAGCCAGGTCGTCGATAATTAGAAAAGTGGCGCTTAAACACAACAAGCAGTCGCCACTTAGTCAGCATACAAACCTCAACAACTGCAAAATTTGGCCCAGATTAAACCCGCCCTATTTATTGAGGAGTATTTCCATGAGTGAAGCCCGAGGTCGCCGCAAAAGCGGTGGAGGTCGTAGTGCACGTCAAGCATCTCGTGCCGCAGACACGGTCACAGCACCGGCCTTTATTACTCGCCAACTCAATCCATTTGAAGTACTGGATGAAGCTGGTCTAGAGCTAATTGAGCGTAATGCCGACATTATCTTAGCTGAAACTGGCATTGAATTTCGTGATGACCCAGAAGCTCTAGCCGTTCTTAAGGCTGCGGGTGCCAGCGTCGACGGTGAACGTGTACGCTTCCCCCACGGTATGTGTCGCCAGATTATCCAAGCCTCTGCGCCGTCTACTTACACTCAACATGCGCGCAACAGTGACCGCAACTTAGATATTGGTGGCAAAAACACCATCTTTGCTCCGGGTTACGGTTGTCCATTTGTACGCGACTTAGACAACGGCCGTCGTTACGCCACTATCAACGATTTCGAAAATTTCGTTAAGCTCGCGTATATGTCGCCTTACATGCACCACTCTGGTGGTACGGTATGTGAGCCCGTAGACGTACCCGTAGCCACCCGTCACCTAGACATGCTGTACAGCCACATTAAATACAGCGACAAAGCCTTTATGGGTTCTGTGACTGCACCTTCTCGTGCCCAAGACACAGTGGACATGGCGAAGATCGTATTTGGCGAAGAATTCGTTAAAAACAACACCGTCACCACCAGCTTGATCAACGCTAACTCGCCCATGACCTTTGACGACACCATGCTCGGTGCTGCCAAAATTTATGCCGAGAACCACCAAGCCTGTGTCGTTACGCCGTTTATCCTTGCTGGTGCTATGTCGCCAGTAACCGTTGCCGGAACCTTGGCACAGGTGTTGGCAGAAGTATTAGCCGGCATTACCTTTATTCAGCTCTACCGTCCGGGCACGCCGTGTATCTTCGGCACCTTTGCGAGCTCAATTTCGATGCAGTCTGGCGCACCTACCTTTGGCACCCCAGAGCCTGCTTTGGTGCTATATGGTGCTGCGCAATTGGCTCGTCGTTTAGGCGTACCCTTCCGTAGTGGTGGTTCTTTACCGGGCTCTAAGATTGCCGACGCGCAAGCCGCATACGAAAGTGCAAACACATTAATGCCTACCATTATGGCCGGCGTTAACTTTGCCCTTCACTCTGCCGGCTGGTTAGAGGGCGGCTTGTCTATGGGTTATGAAAAGTTTGTTATGGACTGTGACCAGCTAGGCATGGCCCATACTTTCTGTAAGGGTATAGACCTGTCAGAAAATGGCCAAGCCATGGACGCCATCCGTGAAGTTGGTCCAGGCAACCATTTCTTAGGTTGCGCCCACACACAGGCCAACTTCAAAGACGCCTTTTATATGTCTAACCTTGCTGACAACAACAGCTTTGAGCAATGGGA
The DNA here is from genome assembly GCA_003523085.1 of Oceanospirillaceae bacterium. Classification (GTDB taxonomy): domain Bacteria; phylum Pseudomonadota; class Gammaproteobacteria; order Pseudomonadales; family Balneatricaceae; genus Njordibacter. The sequence continues at coordinate 9,722 of DPHD01000040.1, forward strand.
AGAAGACGGCAGCCAAGACATTCAAGTGCGCGCCAACAAGCTATGGAAGAAGATGCTCAATGACTACGAAGCCCCGGCTTTGGATCAAGGTATTGATGACGGCCTCAACGACTTTATGGCCAAACGTAAAGAAGCGCTTGCTGGCACTGGCGACTTCTAACACTAAACTGCATTTATCCGCATCAAAAAAGCCTCCGTTGTTACCCAACAGGAGGCTTTTTTATGGCCGCATGTTTAGCCTTTAACTGGCATGGGTTAAACGCTTATCAGGATCATAAAAAGGCGTTGCCAGCACCTGGGCCATGCCATTGTAGTGCTCACTGCGCACTTCTAACATGGTGCCCGGCTGGGCCGCATTGGCAGCCACATGGACTAAGGCTAAGGACTGCTGCAACCGGTGGGAATAGGCTGGGCTATTGATAACGCCCACTTCCGTACCCTGCAACCACAAACTTTCACCACCTTCCAAGGCAACGTCTTGGGCAATGGCAATACCCGCCGCCTGAAACTGTAAAGCCTGCTGACGTTCTGTGGCGGCGGCTTTGCCCCGAAAATTGGTTTTGGCTAAGTTGACACAAAAACCCAGCCCCACTTCCCATGGTGAGTGCTCAGTGGTCATGTCATAACCATAAAACAACAGCCCGGCTTCGATACGCACTTTGTCTAGCGCCGTAAATGAGCAAGGCATGACGCCTGCCGCCACCAATTGATCCCAAATATCCACCACACAATGGGCTCCGGCAAATACCTCGTACCCACGTTCGCCAGAATAACCGGTACGCGAGATCCTTACTTCATAGCCAAATAAATCCATGACCTTATGCTCAAAGTACGCCAATTCTGACAAGTCTAAGTCGGTGTGTTGATTAAGGAGTTCTAATGCTTTCGGGCCTTGTACAGCAATATCATGCAGCCCATCATCCAACTCAATGGTTACATCCAAACCGGCTGCCGATTGTTGCAACAGCTCCATACTAGAGCCTGAGCCATGGCACAACAAATAGGCTTGATCACCACAATTAGCCACAATAGCATCATCTGCTACGCCACCTTCATCGGTGAGCACCGCCGTATATACCGACATACCGGTAGCCACTTTTGACAAGTCCCGGGTAATTAAATGATTGAGCGCAACTTGCGCATCAGCCCCCTTCACCCACACCTTTTTTAACGGTGACATGTCAAACATCCCGGCGTGCTGCCTTACGGCATCGTGCTCATCGTTGGCATCGCTATGGTAGGACCAAGCAGTACCCATACCATTCCAATCTTCTAACTCAGAACCTAGGGCCGTATGTCGCGCAGCTAAGGCAGAGGTGCGTTCAAGTGCTGTCATAAAATTATCCTTATGTTGTATTTATTAGTACCATTGATCGGCTTGCGCCGTTTTACGTTGCGCCATAAAATCCAATAATGCCTGTTCTATTGCAGGCTCCATCGGTGGCATTTGATAGTCTACCAGCATGCTTTTCCATTGCCGGTTGGCACGTTGTTCGAGGGTTTGAGCTCCTGCTTCACTCCAGCTTTCAAACGCCTGGGTGTCGGCCAAGGTCGACATGTAATTGGCCTGCTCAAAATTTTCCATGGTGTGCTGCGCGGCAAAAAAGTTTTGCCCAGGCCCAGCTTCTAGATACGCCTCTTTGGCCATGTTATTAGCATCCAAATTCAAGCCTTGATTAAACCGCAACATCATGCCGCAACGGTCTAGGTCCATAACAAATTTCTCATAGCCCATAGTCAGGCCCCCTTCCAACCAACCGGCAGCATGTAAAATGTAATTGCCACCTGCCATTAAGCCGGCGGTCATACTATCTGCAGATTCTTGCATGGCCTGACCGTCGGCGCATTTTGCCGCCGTAAGGTGGCCACCACAACGCAAGGGCAAACCCATGGCACGGCACAGCTGGCCTATGGCTAAAGCCGCCAAATTGGCTTCGGGTGTACCAAAGGTGGGCGCCCCGGTTTTAAGGTTCATGGTGGATAAAAAATTGCCGTACACCACGGGAGTACCGGGCCGAACCAATTGGCTCAAAGCAATACCTACCAGAGCTTCAGCATGGGCCTGCGCAACCAAGGCTGGCATGGTCACGGGCCCCATGGCACCACCTAATATAAACGGCGACAGCACAATACCTTGACCAGCCCGAGCATACACCTTAAGTGCAGAGGTCATTGTTTGATCAAAGCACAGGGGTGAATTAACATTGATATTGCCCTGCATGACACAATGCTGTTGCATAAATTCTTCACCAAAAACGATACGTGCCATGGCCACAGAGTCTTCTGCTCGGTCTGGCGCCGTCACTGCACCCATAAAAGGTTTAGTCGAATAACGTAGGTGCGTATACACCATATCCAGATGACGTTTATTGACGGCCACATCCATGGGTTCGCAGACAGTGCCGCCAGAATGGTGTAAATACGGGCTTTGGTAAGCCAATTTAACAAAATTTTCAAAGTCTTCTAAACGTGCATAACGTCGACCTTGATCCAGGTCCGTGACAAAGGGGGACCCATAGGCCGGGGTAAACACCAACTCATTGCCACCCACGGTGACCGTATGCCGCGGGTCACGGCCATGCAGTTGAAAGGTCTTGGGCGCGCTGGCACAAATCGCCATTAATAGGCCAGGTTTAAATCTAACCCGAGTGCCCTTAACCTGTGCACCTGTTTGGCGAAACAGTTCGATGGACTCGGCATCATCAATAAACTCCACACCCACGGTTTGCAACAACCAATCACACTGATCTTGTAATTGTTGTACCTCATGAGGCGCCAATAAATCGTATACGGGAATAGCTCGCTTGTGGGCAATGGACCCAGTAGCAGGCTTTTTTGCGCGTAAGGCAAGGCGTTGAGCACGCCCGCCACGGCGTCCCTTAACGGCAGTTACTGTGGCTTCTGCGTTCATAACTAACACCAAATATTTTTAACACCACGCAACAAAAAGGAGTATGCTACAAGCTGTTAATAGCCATTTAATTTAGGCATTAGGCGCCAGAAAGGCACAATCCACAAGCGAGTTATTTTAAACTTATCGATCAAAAATTTTAAACGCATATGACCTTCAAAGCCTTTAATGCATTACGTCTGTTTACCGAAATAGCCCGCTATTCCAGCTTCAGTGTGGCCGCCCAACACCTACATATGACCAAAGGTGCTATTAGCTACCAAATAGCCATGCTCGAACAACAATTGGGTTTTACTGTATTCCACCGCCAACCACGGGGCATCGCCTTAACTAAAGCTGGCGAAACCCTGCTAAATCACAGTAGCAGCACCTTTCG
>DPHD01000040.1:13229-60574 GCA_003523085.1 Oceanospirillaceae bacterium
GTAGGCATGTCTAGTTATTTCGCCGCCCGTTGGCTGTCGCCTCGACTCATGAGTTTCATGCAGCAGTACCCACAAATCACCTTAAAGTTGCAACCCATGATTGACCTGCAAGACTTTCTTAATGAAGGTATCGACATGGTGATCCGCTGGGGCAATGGACACTGGCCCGGGGTAACGGTAGAAAACTTGTTTAGTAGCCCGGTGCGTGCTTACGCTGGCAGACGAGTGGCCGAGCAGGTTGAAGCAGTAGGTTTACAACAAGCATTGCGCACAACTCCACTGTTACAGGACCGTGAAGGCAGTAAAGCTTGGCAGTTATGGCACCAAAATGCAGGTATTAACTACACACCTCACAACGGGCACTTAGTGATCCCTGATCCTAGTGTACGATTACAAGCCGTGATTGACGGCCAGGGTATGGCGTTGTATGACGACCTAGCCATCGCCGAACAAACCGCTGGCACCTTAGTGCCAGTGTCCCGCGTACAGCTTGACGACTTTGGTTACTATCTTATTTACGCCGATGGCGCCCTCGACAATTCAGCTAGCGAGCAATTTCGTCAATGGATATTACAGCTAGCGCGATCCGGTTAACTGCCACCCATACACGGCGCTGTAGCAGGCATCTTAGCTTGGCGCGCCTGCCACTGGCCTGGCGTGTAACAGTGCAAGGCTAAGGCATGGATCGGGTTACTCATCAGTGCACCCACCAAGGCGTACACCTGCTGGTGCCGCTTTACTAACCCTAAACCGTCAAATTCATCGGAAACCAATACCAAATTGTAATGGCTATCGGTGGCCGAGCCACTGTGTTTATGGCTGTCGTTGTCAAGTTGGTGGTGGGTTACTTTGAGTGGCAACAACACCGATTCCAGCAGTTTTTGTGCAGTGGTATCCACGGCAATTCCTCAGTTTTATGTAATACCCCATGGTAGCACGAAAGCCCCCAGCGGCCCTGCTTACGCGCTACAAAAAAATAACACCAAATAAAGCCCACTCAAATTTGATGTTTATTTATTTTTTACTATATTTACTAAATAATAATTGATACACCCCATTATAGGTTTAGGAAATAGACATGACATTATGTATGCACCGCGGGCACCATACTAAGTTCAGCATGGGCCTTTTATACGTGTTATTGCTTAGCGCTTGTAACCAAACACCCATCACCCCGGCTCCAACTGCGGCTCCAACAGCGCCTGCAAGCACCGGCTTAACCCTGAGCAAAGCCTATACCTTAGCCCAAACTGCGCCATCAACCATTAAGGCATCTCTGTATAATTTCCATCAAACTCAAACGCAACTGCAGCCCCAAAAAACACGTTTTTACAGGGCTCAAAATGACGCCCTAGGGTTAGTAGAAACCTATTGGGAACTGGCCATAATTCACTATGCTTTGCAGCGTATCTGGTTGGTTCAAAAACTGCTGATGCCACCGGTGTCATCACAAGACACAAGCAATAATCTAGCCACACCAACCCCACGCAGCCAACTGGGCAACCTAAGCGCATTGGCAGCGACCGAACGCCAACTGTCACTCCATAAAATCCAACTCAGTCATCGGCTATCACAACTTACAGGCATAACACAGACAGATTATTCTTTACATCATTTGCCCCTATCTCAGCTGCGTGCTCAGCTGCCCGACCCGAGCCGCCTAGATCTTGACCAATTTGCAAAACGTTTGCTGAAACAAAGCTACAGCACAACTTACGCCAGTTTAAGCAGTAACTACCCCAACTTAAAAACACTACAATACAGTCAACTCTATGAAGACCCCATATTAGGCCAATACGTGTGGTCAGAAATTTTAAGCTCGTTATTGACTAACGCTCAACAACTTACACCGGCAACGACCTCGCCTACCCTGTCCAAACAAATTCAGTTAACCCAACTCAACTTGGCATTGGTTAACTACCATTACCAGTATCAGAAAATGCATAGTTTACAGGCGCAATACCAAGCCGCAGAAAGTCATTTTAGACTCGACCAACGCAACCAAATCAATGGTACCGTTAGCCTACAGTCAGTGTATTCTTTGAGTATCGAAGCCATGGCCATACACCTGATCTACCTCCAAGCCACGCTCGACACAGTACAAGCCTATGCCAAACTTTTGGCCAGCTCGCACCTTGCGCCAAGCTCATGGCAACAGCCGTTTGAGCATTTGTCCTTGGCCCGCCCTAACCACAGCAACATAGCTGACATTGTCGACTTGGCACCCGCCAGTGGCGCACTGTCCAGCTCATTAAACAGTGATCACCTGGTGAGCATTACAGCCTACAACGACCCCCAAGGGCACTCTGCCAATGACATAAATAACCTTGCCCTAGAGGCCCATTATAATAGAAGCGGCGACAACGCCATCCTTAGTGCAGCCGTAGAGCCCTATTTATGGCAAGTCGACATCGGCGCCAACACGGCTAAAACAAGAGCTCAAGCTCACGATTACGCGCCGGCGCTAAACCATCAACTGTATATCGAACACACCGCTGAGCAAACATCCAGCGCGCTGAAGACGAGTAGAATAAAGGCCAAAGGCCTAGGGCATGATCGAGCGAGGGAGCTATGTACAGAACTTAAAAACGCGGGGCAACAGTGTTGGGTACTGCAAAGTGAGCTGTAATTAACCGTTGAGGGACTTGAGTGCATTTTGGTAAAGCCACCATTGGTTTTCGTTAAGAGCATAAATAGGCTTGAGGCTAGGTACATTAACATCGATTTTAATACCATTGGTGCGGTTATCAAGGATATAGAATTGGCCACCTACATTAACCGACAACACAGCGTGGTACTCGTTGATTTTGTTATCTTTAGCAATGATTAAACGCATATCATGGGTGGCGAAACCAAGCTCGCGTAAAACGAAGTATTTAGCAATACTGTAATCCTCGCAGTCGCCTTTGCCATTAGCAAAAAATTCAGCCGGCGAAGCCCAGTAGTCATTAGTGCCATACTGGCGTTTGTCACTAAGGTAACGCACTCGATTGACCAATTTATTCACACTTTTTAATTGTTCCATCTGATTGCCACCTTGAAGCTTATCCAAACGATTTAACACCTCATCAGGTAAACAACCACTGGCATTCCCGGCACATGATGCCGTTTTAGTCGACCCATGACGGTCCAGCATAGTGCGCCATTTTGCGAACATTACAGCCGGTGACTGGTGGGTTTGAGACACTTCGCCTAAGGGGGCACTCATCGCATTGCTGTAGGACGAAATGGTTAAACACATCAACAACATTAAATATTTCATGTCGCGCTTCCAAGTAGATTTTGCTTAACGCCAATCTAGCACCAGGCTGCGTATTTGTTGTTTAAGAGTTGTTGACAAGAAGTAGGCTTTACGTCTCTTTTTGTAAGTTAATCAAATGTACCAGCGAGTAACCCATAGTTATGTAACTCAACTGTAAATGGCGGCTAAAATAGGTTAATTATGTTGCGCATATTGGCTACCACCGACAAAGGTTTAAGCTATTCAAATAAAATGGTTTTTTACCCTTGACTCAGAGCCCGAACCTCATTAATATTCGCGCCTCGCATTGAGCAATTCCTCGATAGCTCAGTTGGTAGAGCAGTAGACTGTTAATCTATTGGTCCCAGGTTCAAGTCCTGGTCGAGGAGCCACTCCTCAATGCGAAACACTTGTGAATCCTCGATAGCTCAGTTGGTAGAGCAGTAGACTGTTAATCTATTGGTCCCAGGTTCAAGTCCTGGTCGAGGAGCCACTCCTAATTAAGCCGCCTAGATGCGGCTTTTTTGTGCCTAGAGAAAACACCACCTAGGGCCGCTACTAAATCGGCAGCCCGTGGCGTTTAACCTCTTTTAAAATCACATTAGTCAGCACGGTTTCCACGCGCGCAGCCTTAAACAAAAAGTGATCCAAAAAGTCGTTGTAGGCCTGAATATCCTCGCACACCACTAGCATGCTGTAATCTTCACGCCCGGTGGTGGCATAACACTCCACCACCAAATCACAATTAGCCATAGCCTGTTCAAACTTGGCGCCATTTTCTGGATCATGGCGGGATAAACTGACATCAACCATAGCGCGAAAATTCATCCCCAGCTTGGCTTCGTCAATAATCACACCGTAACGACGAATGATGCCAGCCTCTTCCAAGGCCTTGATCCGACGCCAGCAGGCCGAAGGCGACATGCCCACCTGCTCGGCTATTTCCACGTTGCTGCGCCTACAGTCTTGATACAAGAGCCCAATGAGTTGCCGATCTTGATTGCTAATATTCATTTGGAACAATTACCCAAAAAATTACATTAATTTGAAAATATAGGCCATTTTATACCAATATCTATGCACAAACAAACAACATTTTCCAGAGAATATGAATATCATTACCCACAACATTTAACCCCTACCATTGTTTGGAATTCTTCTATGTCTGAAGCAAACTCAAAAAGCTACATCTATCAATCCATCGCTCAATCTGTGGTAGACCACGACATAGACACCATGTTTGGACTTATGGGGGATGCCAACCTATTTATGGTGGATCATTTCGTACGCGAATGCGGTGGTACCTTTATTCCTGCGGCTATTGAAGGCAGTTCTGTGTTAATGGCTTTAGCCTACGCCAAGGTGTCGGGTAAGGTAGGTATGGCCAGCGTAACCCATGGCCCAGCCCTGACCAATTGCACCACAGCACTGGTAGAAGGCGTTAGGGCGCGTATGCCTATGGTATTGCTGGCTGGCGACACGCCCGTTGCTAACCCACAAAACCTGCAGAACATCGACCAAAGAGAACTCATCAAAGCCACCGGTGCTGGTTTTATCCAGCTACGTTCGCCGGAAACAGTCAGCCAAGATATCGCCCAGGCTATATACCGCACACAAACAGAAAAGCGCCCCATCGTGGTCAACATGCCGGCCGATTTTATGTGGCAAGAATTAGCTCACAAAACCGTTAAGTTGCCGGTATTTAATACCCCAACTTTGGTGCCCGAAGGCGACGATTTCGACAACGCCATTGGTATGATCGCCTCGGCTAAGCGACCAGTAATTCTCGCCGGCAGTGGTGCCATAAACGCCAAAGACAGCCTAGTAGAGCTGGCCAATCGCCTAGAAGCGCCGTTGGCTACAACCCTGAAAGCCAAAGGTTTATTTAGCGACCAGCCCTATAATATGGATATTTTTGGCACCTTAAGTACTAATGCTGCCTACGACCTAATCGCCAAGTCAGATTGTATTATTTGCTTTGGTACCAGCCTCCACCACTTTACCACCGACAAAGGCAAACTGGTTGACGGCAAACGGGTGATCCAGATTAACAACGAAGCCACCGAGGTAGGCAAAAACTATCACCCTACCGTGGGCCTCACAGCCGATGCTCGCCTGACGGCAGAAAACATCATCTATTGGTTAAACGAAGCCGAAGTACCTGCCAGTGGTTTCACCTTGGACCTTGAACCCTTTAGCTTGCATCGCCACGCGCCCGCTAAAAGACAAATGGCATCCGCTGGCCATGTAGATTACATCTACGCCTTAGAACGGCTAGAGGAAAGCTTACCCAAACAACGCATTCTCACCAGCGACGGCGGCCGTTTTATGACTGAAGTATGGTGTAGGGTTTCTGTACCATGCCCACGCTATTTTCTAAATACCGCTCACTTTGGGTCTATTGGCTTAGGCTTACAAGAAGCCATCGGCGCCAGCTTTGCCAACACTGAATTACCCGTGGTGATGTTCACCGGTGATGGCGGCTTTATGATGGGCGGCATCAACGAATTTAATACCGCCGTGCGTATGCATAGTGACCTTATTGTTATTGTCGCCAATGACTCTGCCTATGGTGCCGAACATATTCAATTCTTGGATCGTCAAATGGACCCAAGCCTTTGTATGTTCTCCTGGCCCTCGTTTGCCGAAGTGGCTACATCCCTTGGTGGTGAAGGTATCGAGGTCGCCTCTGTAGAGGATCTTGAAATAGCCATTGCTGCCATAGAAAAACGCTCCAAACCGTTGCTTATTGAACTCAAGCTAGACCCCAATGACGTGCCAAGAATGCGCGTGTAAATTTGCGGCACTCGAGACACTGTTAATCTATTGGTCTCAGGTTTAAACCCTCGTTAATACGCGCCACGTCATTCCGGACTTGATCCGGAATCTCTTGCCGCCTAATCACTAAGCCAAACGCGCCAGCACCGGTACGTAAAAGTCCAACTCAAATTGTTCATCGGGATCTATAAATTGGTTTTTTTGATAATGAGCAAAACAAGGAGTTAACCTACTTTCGTAACCGCTTCTGGGTAACCAGTCGTGTAGCATTTGATGGTGTATAGGTAAGAAATCTCCGAGAACACCTTGGGCATAAACTTTGGCATATAGTCCACCTGGAATGGCTAATACATTGATGCCTTTGGTGGCATAGAAATCGTCAGGGATACCAATACAAGCCACATATTTACATTGACCAATAGGCACAATATCTGGATTTGAATGAAACAACCCATAGCTATTTTGACCCTGCCAGCTTATGCCGGAGTTTTCGCACCATTGCTGTAATTGATGCCAGGCTAACTTGATACTGCGGTCATACCCAGTATGGCGTACATAAGCCACCCTTTTAGGTTGTAACTGGCATAAGCTGACATCAAGCTCCTCGCCCTGGTAGTTACGCAATTTAGCTATCAATTCTATGTTGTTATGCTGATCATTTACTTCCTCTAAGTAACCGCCACCTTGCTGTTCACGCCAATGCCCAGGTGCAACCCCAAACTGGGATTTAAACCGCTGTGAAAAACTAGACACAGATTGGAAGCCGCAACGTAGCGCCACATCCTGGACCTGCATGTGCGGAGAGAAGAGCAAGGCATTGGCAGCAGCCTCTAGCCGCACTCTACGCAAATAGTCGTTTAGGTTCTCGCCAGTGGTTTGCTTAAATAGACGCTGAAAATGAAATACAGAATAGGCGGCAACGCCCGCTAATTCGGCCGCCGTCCAGCTGTGCGCTATATCTTTGTGCAGCGCATACAAACTTTGGTTAATTCTGTTGTTTGAAGTGTTCATGGCTTAAGTTTACGGCAACAATTAACCAACGAAAACTCATAAACAACAAACCGCACAAATGAACATGTCACTGAGCACCATTGAAGACACCCGTTATACCATATCACCTATATCATTGCTAAAAACATCACTAGCAAAGGGTTTCGGTCGTGCAAATGCAACCACACATTCAGAATATGACTGGATCATATATAAGGAACATACTTAAGGCAGCAACCAAGGCCGAGGTAATTTCTTTGGCGGGTGGTTTACCAGATATTGAGTTGTTGCCAAAGGCAGTATTAGAACATATTGCTTACCAACAAATGAGTGATTCCAACTTATTTCAATATGGTGAAAGCGCTGGCTACCTGCCCCTAAGAGAATGGATTGCTGATGAACAGCAATGCCATATTGATCAATTGATTATCACCAATGGTGCCCAACAAGGGTTAGATCTAGTTACACGATGTCTGTTACGACATAGAGAAAGAATCGTTGTTGAAGCCCCTGCATATTTGGGTGCCACTCAGGTATTCAACCTGCAAAACCTAACCATAGACTGGTTGCCACAACTGGGTGACTGCAACCAACTAGAGCATCTGGAGGCGGCTTTTAAACGTGCAAAGGTCTTTTACTGCGTGCCAAACTTTCACAATCCCACGGGATCCCTATGGTCCTTGGCGTTGCGTAAAGCCGTGGTTGCCCTAGCTGAACAGCACCAAGTCACCATCATTGAAGACGCTCCATACGAAGCACTTAGTTTCTCCGACCATCAATTACCTAGTTTGTATCAGATGGCTCCAAATAACGTGATTAAACTAGGTTCATTCTCCAAAAGCATTGCCCCTGGATTGAGAACAGGCTACTGCCTCGCCTCGCCTGGGGCATCCAAACAGCTATTAAAAGCAAAACAAGCAATGGACTTACATTCAAGCAATATCAACCAGGCCTTAACTTATGGGTTTGTATCATCAAAATCCTACAAGCCACATTTAAAAAACATTAGGCAAACATACTCTATTAGGATGGCAGCTCTAATTGATGCCTTGTCTGGATTGGAAAACGTAAAAGTGGAACCTGTTCAAGGCGGTATGTTTTTGTGGGCCAGGCTTATTGGCAGAGACGCAGATACCGTGACTAAAGCAGCGTTAGAAACATACAACCTAGCTATAGTTCCAGGCCGGGCATTCATGCCAGTACATGACACTGCTGCAGATGAGTTTGTTCGCTTGAATTTTACTAATGCTGAGCCCTCCCTGATAAATGAAGCAGTCGATAGGCTTGCTCAAGCAATGGACGCAGGTTAATTTGCAAATACTCAGGAGTTAATGAAGGGACCTAAACCTACTATTAGCCGCTGCCCTACATCAAACCACCAAACCGGCGCTGTAACCCGAAGACCAAGCCCATTGGAAGTTGTAGCCGCCAAGGTGGCCGGTGACGTCCAATACTTCACCTATAAAAAACAAACCGGGTTGGTGTTTGGCCTCCATGGTTTTGGAGCTAATGCCATCGGTATTTACACCACCTAGGGTCACTTCTGCAGTGCGGTAACCTTCGGTCCCCGAAGGTTTGATACACCAACTGCTGATTTGCTCGGCGATGAAAACAAGTTTTTTATCACTAAAGTCTGACAGTGGCGCTAAGGCTAGTTCGGGCCACCACAGGTTTTGTAGTTCACTGACCAAAGACTTTGCCATCTTCTGGTTGAGTAGGGTTTTTAACAGACTTTTCCCTTGTTGCTGTTTGGCCTTGAGCAACCAATGGGCCACATCATCGTCGGGTAACAGGTTAATGGTGACTTCGTCGCCCGCAGACCAATAGTTCGAAATTTGCAAAATAACAGGCCCGCTCATGCCACGATGGGTAAACAGCATATTCTCTTTAAAGCTCTGTTGCTTACAGGTCACCTCTACTTCTAGGGCTAAGCCAGACAAACGCTCGCAGATTGGCTTAAGGTAATCGCTAAACATAAATGGAACCAAGCCGGCCTGTCGCTCAACCAGCTCCAAATCAAACTGTTGGGCAATATCATAACCAACTCCACTACCTCCTAGTGTTGGAATGGACAAGGCCCCTGTGGCCACCACTAAGGTTTCACACACTAGACTAAGGGGTTGATTACCTTGGCTCACACTCAGTTGGTAACGGCTTGCTGCGGTTTGCAATGCCTCTACCTCACCAAGTTCACAACGTGTTTTTATCTCCACACCGGCTTGTTCACACTCGTGCAGTAGCATGTTTAAGATATCTTTAGCAGAGTGCTGGCAAAATAACTGGCCGTGTTTACGTTCTTCAAATTCAATACCGTGCTGCTCGACCATGGAGATAAAATCCCATTGGCTATAACGGGTTAAGGCAGCCTTACTAAAGTGTGGGTTAGCAGAAATAAAGTGATCAGCTTCAACGTTATAGTTGATGAAATTGCAGCGACCACCGCCCGACATCAAAATCTTCTTGCCCACTTTATTCGACTTCTCTAACACCAGCACCTTGCGGCCGCGGCGTGCAGCCGTAAAGGCGCAAAGCAACCCAGAGGCACCGGCGCCGAGAATAATCACATCGTATTGGTTGGAAGCGTGTTTCACAATTTTGCTATCAGTGTAAATAAGGGGTCGCAATTCTAGCTGTTTCTGACTTGCAGGGCTACGCCTTTGATTTTAGTAGGTTGACCACGTATGGTAGAGGTTCATTCACAACCCACCGAGATTTCATGCCTAATACTGAACCAGACACTTCTGCCCTTTTCCTAAGTACTCGTATAATCAATGCCCGTGAGGCCAGCGGCTTTACCCAAGCCCAATTAGCGCTTCGCATGGGTATTAAAAAAAGCACCGTTGCCAATTGGGAATCCAGCCGCACTAGCCCCCGCGCAAATAAGCTCATTGAGCTTTCCGGTATCTTAAACGTACCTGTTTTGTGGTTAATCGCTGGCGCTGAATCACCTGCAGAAGTGACTGCACCTGAGCTAAGTGAAACTTTAATGCTCGAACAAAAACTAGATAAAGCCGACCTTCTAGTGAACGAGCTATCGGCCATAATTTCAGACCTTCGTGGCCACACACGTCGAGTACAGCGGGATATTGACGAGAGTCATTAACCCATAGGCGCATGCAATAACACTGCGGCCTAGAGCGCCCATTTAAATTGGGTTTAAACGCTCGACAGGCATCTGATTACAGCCCAATATAGCTTCAATATGGCTGGCAATAGCGAACAGTTGTTGATCGCCGTGGGGCTTGCCTATCAGCTGTAAGCCCACGGGTAAGCCAGTATTTGTGGTGCCGCAAGGCAGTGTAATTACCGGCAAGCTCGTAGCGGTGATAGCCGATGCAATAGCCAACCACCGATAATAATCTGGCACCTCTACGCCCTCGCTAAAACCTAAGTAGCGTTCTTCTATAGGGATGGCTGGTACAATGGCGGCGGGGCAAATTAACACATCGTAATTGCTCATAAACGCTGCAGCCGACGCAAACACTTGCGCGTGGGCTTTTTTTGCACTGCGAATTTGATCACCACTTAGAGCTAAGCCTTGTTCCGCATTCCATACCACTTCTGGTTTAATTAAATGCCTATTGGCGTCTAGGCCGTCACCTAGACTATTGCCGTAGGCTAAGGCACGAGGCACGTCAAAGGCCTCTTGAGCGTCACTCAAATCAGGCTGATCCGAAGTAATACTAATGCCTGCGTCGGTAAGCTTTTGCATTGCTTTTGCTACTACAGCCAGCACTTCTGTCGAGGTTTGGGTCACACCCAGGTCGGCGCTAAAGGCCACTTGCTTAGGAGCGTTGGGCTGTTGCGCCCAGGTTAGAAAGGCAACACCGGGTGCCGGCTTACTGATCGCTGCCATAGAATTTTGGCCGACTAAGGCGTCGGTAAATAACGCCAAATCGGCTATATTTCGGGCCATAGGACCCTCTTGTGGCTGCACATAAAATGGATCTGGGCCAGGGTCACTAGAGATTAACCCAGGCGACGGCCGTAGACTAACCACACCGCAAAAACTGGCAGGAGTACGCAACGAACCCGCTAAATCTGAGCCATGGGCTAGCCAAGCTGTACCACTGGCTAAAGCCGCGGCGGCTCCACCTGACGATCCGCCCGCCGAGCGATTCAAGTCGTAGGGGTTACGAGTGGCACCAAATACATCGTTAAAGGTGTTGCCACCTGCACCAAATTCTGGAGTATTCGACTTAGCGTAAACAATACCGCCATTGGCTTCTATATTTTGCACCAAAAAATCGGATTGCTCGGGCACAAAATGCTCGTGTAACATGGAACCAAAAGTAGTACGTACCCCCGCTACGGTAGTGAGATCTTTAATCGGCACCGGCATCCCACACAATAGGCCACGTTCTTCAATGGGCAATTGCATTAACTTTTGCGCGTGCGTCCGGGCGCGTTCAAAACACAAGGTAGGCAAGGCATTAACCTGACCATCCACCTTACCGATACGTTGTTCCAACGCATCAAGTAATTCGAGAGGCGTTACTTCACCAGCCCGCAGCAAGCCCAATATTTCACAGGCACTCAAACAAATTAAATCCATCAGCTTGTTGTCTCATTAAAAAGTTCTTGGTAGGTATCACGCAATACATTTTTTTGTACTTTACCCATGGTATTGCGAGGTAAATGGTCGACAAAAATCACTCGCTTGGGCTGTTTAAAGCGTGCCAGTTCACCGCCAATCGACGTCAATACATCCATTTCGGTGAGGGCCGTGTTAACAGCCTGCACCGCCACTGCAACAACCGCTTCACCAAAGTCAGCATGGGGTATGCCAATCACGGCCGACTCCACCACCCCATCTAGCAGGTCTATTTGCGTTTCCACTTCTTTAGGGTAAACATTGAAGCCCCCTGAAATCACCAAATCTTTGGTACGCCCGACGATATGGATATAACCATCGTCATCTACCATGCCCAGATCACCGGTAATAAAAAAGCCAGAAGCACGAAGTTCCTCTGCTGTTTTGCTGGGGTTCTGCCAATAGCCTTTAAAAACATTCGGGCCGCGCACCTCTATCATGCCAATCTCGCCTTGCGGCACTGTTGCTTCGCTGCCGGGCTGACAAATCTTCACCTCTACACCCGGTAGTGCAAAACCTACAGTGCCAGCCCTGCGCTCGCCCTCATACGGGTTGGAGGTATTCATATTAGTTTCGGTCATACCGTAACGTTCAAGAATCCGCTGACCAGTACGTGCTGCAAAAGTCTCATGGGTTTCGGCTAATAAGGGTGCGCTACCCGAAACAAACAAACGTATATGAGCCACGAGCGCACGAGTAAAGTTTTTCTGTGCTAAAAGACGCACGTAAAACGTAGGCACCCCCATTAATGTGGTCGCTTTGGGCAGGTGACGAATAATCTCATTGGCATCAAATCGGGGCAAAAAAATCATCGAACATCGCGCCACCAGAGTGACATTGATAGCGACAAATAAGCCGTGGATATGAAAAATTGGTAACGTATGTAAGAGCACATCATGTTCATCAAACTGCCAACTGTGGGCCAATGCCTGAGCGTTACTTAGTAGATTGGCATGGCTCAACATGGCGCCCTTCGAGCGGCCTGTAGTACCTGACGTGTAGAGAATAGCGGCTAAATCATCGGCCCCACGGGCCACCGACGTAAATTGCCTGGGTGCGGCTTTAGCGGCACTTGTTAGCTCGCCGGTTCCATCACCATTTAAGGTCAATAAAGTCGCCTTGTGGTTGGCTACAAGCGTGGCCAAAGCTTGCTGATTACCAGCATCACAAACCACCATGGTAGGTGTAGCATCGGCAATAAAATAATCGAGTTCGGCCACTGTATAGGCGGTATTTAAGGGTAAAAACACACCACCTGCCCTGATACAGGCAAAATACAGGGCTAGCACATGGGGCGACTTTTCAACTTGCACGGCCATTCGATCACCGGCAACAAAGCCATTGTCACAAAGCACATTGGCCATTTGCCCAGACAGAGAGAGTATATCGACATAACGCCATACTTCATTGTTTGCCAAACGGAGGAATGGACGCTGGTCCTCGAGGCAGTCGGCGAGCAAAGCATCGTATAAGTAGTTAGTTGTCACCTGTTTCTTTATCCTTATTTGTGTCTATGTCGAAAACGGGTGCAGCGTGTGTGCCTTGCACAATAAAGACCCCACTCAACCCTGCACTAAACAGTAAAATTCTTGTATACAAGATCACACATTCAAATATACAAATCAAGTATTTTTGTTCATAACAGTAGTAACTTTGGACCAAAAAATGCCATAATCTGAACCTATAATGTAAGCAGTAGGTGTGATGAAATGACTCCAGCCGACCAGTTGCGCGAACAACTAGAACAGGAAATAGTCTCGGGCAGGCTCAAACCCGGCGACCGCCTAAATGAAGAGGCCCTGGCAGAGCGTTTTTTAGTGTCACGCACACCGGTAAGGGAGGCGTTGCAGCGGCTGGCTATATCTGGCCTGGTGGAGCAACGTCACAGGCGCGGCACTTTTGTACGCAAAATTAGCTTTACTGAAATGATTGAAATGTTTGAAGTAATGGCTGAACTGGAGGGCATGTGTGGTCGCCTTGCAGCCCGCCGCATTGTGCCAGCTGACGCTGCCCAGATCGAACAAGCACTGGCAGATTGTAGCAGCGCAGCGGAAAGTGGTGACAACGACGCTTATTACCATGCTAACGCTGAGTTTCATAACCACATTTACCAAGCTAGCAAAAATGGTGTGCTCATTGAACAAGCTCAATTAATGCATAATCGCCTAGCGCCATATCGCCGTTTGCAAATACGCGTGCCCCATAGAATGCACCAATCTTTAAAACAGCACATATCCATTGCTCAAAGCATTTTGGCTGGCGACGAAAAACAAGCTGAAATACAGATGAAAGACCACGTGTTGATCCAAGGAGAAAAATTCTTCGACCTTGCGTCTAGTTATCAGCAGGCTATTTAATCTTTAGTAGCTCGTTATTGGCTAGAGTTTGACCAGTTGTCAGGGACAATAACCCACGGCTACGCAAGTGCCGCTATAGGCGTAGCTGAGCTGCCCTGCACTGTTGATACTAGGTGTGAGCACAAAAGTGTAGCCCCCTCCCGCTGCGGTAGCCGTACCGGTAATGACACCCGTTGACGCGGCCAAGGTAAGGCTTTTGGTATTATCGCTGGCCGCCGGGGCTGGGTAGGCTAATTCTGCAAAGGTGTCGCAAGCGGTGAGGTTTTCGCCCGCTTGCAACAAACACGCTGACTGGGCGATACGCACCCCATGGCTTTGTTGTACCACTTCCATAAAGCGAGTTTTCTGCAAATAACTTTGGTAGGTGGGCACCGCAAAGGCGGCTAAAATCCCGATTAAGGCCACCACTAACAATAGTTCAAGTAAGGAGAAACCTTGAATGTGCCCGTGACGACCGAGTTTACTGTCCTTAGAATCCAACATATCACGCTCCTGTGAAAAATGTATGTACCCTAAAGTGTAGGCCAATTACACAAAAATGCTGGTGTCGCGTGTTAATCCTGCTGCTCAGCGGACTCTAGCAGGCCGCTAGAAAAGTCGTTTTCTAGCTCATCTCCGGCAATGGCGTAATCACCGCTGGCCCACGCGCCCAAATCAATTTGTTTACAGCGTTCACTGCAAAACGGCCGATCGGGATTTTCAGAATTCCAGGTCAAGGTTTTTTGGCACTGGGGGCAAGGGTATTGGCTCATGTAGGGGTTTCCGTAAGCTGGCAAAGATGTTGATGTAATTGCGCCACTTGCTGCTGCAAGTGGGTCAGGTCCTGGTGATTGTCTAACACCCAGTGGGCACGGTCTAGACGCTGTTGACGCTGCATTTGGCTGGCCATGATGGCGCGTATTTGCTGACCAGAATTATTATCTCGAACACTTGCGCGCTGCAGCTGCTGGGCTTCGCTAGCATCCACCACCACAATAAAATCAACTTTGGTATGCTGCTGAGTTTCCAGTAACAATGGTGACTCCAGCACAGCATATGGCCCAGTGGCAGCGGCCAATTGGGTATCAATAGATGCAGCTATAAGCGGGTGCAAGAGCGCTTCTAACCAGTTTTTTTGGGCTTTATTTGAAAATATGTTTTGGCGTAGTACACTGCGGTCTAAGTTGCCGTCTGACATGAGCACTTGCTGGCCAAAATGGGCAGCAATTTTTGCCAGAGCAGGGCTACCCGCGATCACCACCTCTCGGGCCACTTGATCGGCATCCACAAGCACAACGCCCAATTTTTTTAGGTAACAGCTAACGGCACTTTTTCCACTACCAATTCCGCCTGTGAGGCCGACGATCATACCTATTTCCCATTCAATCAGACTAGCGTAACCATTATACCAGCCACAGCGCCAGCTCACATCACCTGCCCCATCTGAAACAAAGGCAAATAAAGCGCAACTAAAATGCCACCGACAAACACCGACACCAGCAACAGTAGTACAGGTTCGATAAGCTGTTCTAACCACAAGCTATGGCTTTGGGCTTGCTGTTGATAATAACCTTGTAATTGGTTAAAACTGGTACCTAAATGACCACTGGCCTCGCCCATACGAACCATTTGCACAGCGTGTTGTGGCACACCTATACCTGCAAATACTTGGCTTAATCGCTGTCCTTGGGTAAGTTTAGCCGTAGCCACAGTTAAGTCGCGACTGATGCAGCGCCAAGAACTCGCATTACCAGCCAAAGCAATCGATTCTAATAACGGCAACCCCGCATTAAACGTTAAGCTTAACAGTAAATACAGCTCCGCCTGCCCATGAAGGTACATTAATCGACCAATACCTGGCAATCGCCACAACCCCCCTTCCACAACCAACCGTGCCCTAGGCAGTGACCAGAGACCTACTACAACGGCACTAAACACCCCTAACAAACCCAACAAACCCCACCCCTTGTGCTTTAGAAACTCGGCGGATAATAGTAGCCACTGGGTCATTGCCGGCAAACTGTAATGCGCCGAAGCATACAAATTAGCCACCTGGGGCACAACCCAATAAATAATAAGCAAACTCACCACAACACCACTAAACAAGGTAATACTTGGCATAATCATGGTGCGTAAAAAGCGTCGCTTTAGGTCGTTATTGGCCGTCAGCTGGGTATGCGTTTGAGCCAATAGTTGCGGCAACTCGCCGCTCGCTTCTCCGGCGGCGATGAGGTGTACCAAGGCGGTACGAAATAACCCGCTGTGGGCGATGGCGTCAGCAAAACTTGCACCCCTCAACAGACTTTGTTGTATGTTGACCAATGCTATCCTCAGACGCATGGGTGCCCTATCGACCCGTGTGAGCTGCAAACATAATAACAGTGGTAGGCCCGCAGCCAGCAACTGCGACCATTGCTGGAGTAGTTGCTGCAATTGTTGCGCGGTAATACGCTTGGGCCAACGTCTGTGCCAAAACCAAACACGTTGGCTTGTTATCAAGTCTATGCCTTGTTGGGACAATTGTAATTTCAGCAATACACGGCTAACGCACGGCTTCAAACCCTGGCACTCTTGCGCCTCGCTGTCGACACCTCGCCACAACCAAAGGGCCGCCATCACCAAGTCACCCGGTTGATTTCTTCCATAGTGGTATCTGCCGACATGACACGCCACAAACCTTGCTTGCGAACACCTGCCACAGAGTCCAGTTGGTCAATTCGCCGCTCTACCACTAACGCACGCGTATGCTGATCCATAACCAGAATGTCAAAGATACCAAAACGCCCTCGATATCCGTCGTTACAATGTTGGCATCCCACGGCAATACAGGGGTTAAATTCACCATAACAACCGTCGTAATCGGTCTGCGCCGCATGCCACACATCACTCGAGAGTTGTTCTAAGGCGGCCACGCCCATGGGTTGCTTACACAGATCACACAAACGACGCACGAGCCTCTGGTTAACGATTAAGCTCAAACAATAGCTCAAAGCCAGCATATCAACACCTAATCCATGACACCGATGCATGGCTTCACCAATGCTACTGGTGTGCATAGAAGTGAGCAATAAGTGCCCCGTTTGAGCCGCTTTTAGAGCCACATCAGCGCTATCAGCATCACGTAATTCACCCAGCATGATTACATCGGGATCTTGGCGTAATAAAGCCCTTAAAATATGGTTATAATTCAATCCAATATCGCTATTCACCGCCACTTGGTGCACCTCAGGCAAGGCAATTTCCACAGGATCTTCGGCGCTAACTAGGTTTAGGTGTGGCGCTTGAAGTTGTTTTAAACAACTATAGAGCAACATGGATTTGCCACTACCCGTGGGCCCTGTAACTAAGATCAGGCCTTGAGGTTTGGTTAGTTGCGAGGTCACTTGGGTTAATTGAGCAGGCGCTAGCCCCTGTTGATCGAGCTGGGTATTTTGTTGCTGCCATTGCAGCCGCAACACCAGTTTTTCGCCCCAATGACCAGCCAGGCTGCTGATACGAACATCCACTTTTCGAGACTGTAATTGCCATTGAAAACTGCCATCTTGAGGTCTTCGGCGTTCACCAATGTCCATATTAGACAACAGCTTAAAACGCACTACCAAAGCATCAGCAGCGCTCGCAGGCAAGTAATCAAAGGGGGCTTGCAGCAAACGCATTAAGCCATCCACCCGCATCCGTATGCGCATACTTTTGGGCTGGGGTTCTAAGTGCAGATCAGAGGCGCCTGCGGTTGCTGCAGTTTCTAAGACTAAGTCTGCTAAAGCGATAGCATCATTTAAAGACGCAGCGTTGTATAGAGGTATATCAGGCATCTAGGCATCCATGCACTAAGATTTGATACCTTAAGGTTAGTCGATATTTTTAACACCGCAGAAATTAATTCATTTCACCACTTAGTTGGCGCGCCAGATCAACCGCATAGTTGTCGGTCATGCCGCCAATAAAGTCCATGGTGGAACACAGGGCTTGGTAGGCACTGTTGTCTTGTGTCGGCCGGTGAGTGCCCATTAAAGCCAGGTGCTTTTGGGCTTTAAACGATAATGAGTTTGATCCGTGCGTGGTCTGGACTACGGCCAATGCAGCGGGTACAAATCCATCAAGCAGTTTTTCCAACACTGAGTAGGCTGCCAATTCGGTGCGATGGCGCTCAGGAGCCAGAAAAATACGATTTTTGGCCAAGGCCTTGGCGTCACCAATGATTTGCTGTGTGACTGGGTCACAATGGGCAATCAAGTCACCTTCGAGTTCGCCTGCCAATAAACTAGGCACTTGCTGTATAAAGGTATGGGCCGCAGACTGAACTAAGTAATCAATCACTTTACCGCGTAACAAAGCCAAGCGACGGGTGGAATAATAAGCATCAACCATGGGAGTGCGTTCTGGCACGGCCAGTGGTCCGGTGATAGGGGCCAATAATTCAAGCACATCCTGTTCCTCGATAATGCCCAGTTCAACCCCGTCTTCTAAATCGATAATGGCATAACAAATGTCATCGGCAGCTTCCATTAAATACACCAATGGATGACGGCACCACTGAAACTCCCCTTGTTTGATCAAGCCCAAACGCCCAGCAATATCAGCTAAAATATGCTTTTCGGACTGTAGCGCGCCAAATTTGGCTTTGCGTTCACACATAGCCGAATCAGCTAACCACGGGTATTTAACAAAACTGCCCAAGGTGGCGTAAGTCAGACGCATACCGCCTTTAAACTGGTGGTACTCAAGCTGTGTGAGCGTACGCAACCCCTGAGCATTACCCTCGAAGTTGAGCAAATCAGCTTGCTCAGCGCGGCTTAACTGTTGCAAACCACCACGGCTAGCGAAACTTTCGAACCAATGCCGAATCGAACTCTCGCCAAAATGACCAAAAGGCGGATTACCAATATCATGGGCTAAACAGGCCGACTGCACGATAGCCCCTAGGTCGTGGGGTTCAATCCACTCAGGCCAATCCACTTGGTGCTGTAATTGATGACCGACTTGAATCCCCAAGCTGCGGCCCACACTGGCCACCTCTAAGCTATGCGTTAGCCGATTGTGTACGTGGTCATTATGGGATAAAGAATGTACCTGTGTCTTGTGACCCATGCGCCGAAACGCACTGGAAAAAATAACGCGATCATAGTCTTTGTGAAACGGAGTGCGGCCTTGCTGGTGCTGTTCGGTGTAGGGTTTGCCAAAACGCTGATCAGCCAGCAAACCTTGCCATGTCATGGCCATCATTAAAATCCTTGTGCTGCTAACGGGTATGCGCTGCATACCCGTAGGTGGTGTATTTAATCCACCTTACTCTAGCACGATTGAAGCGCGAATGCGTTCTAGCGTAGCTGAGCCGATGCCACTCACATTGAGTAATTGGTCTACACTAGTAAAACCACCCATTTGGTCACGCAATAACACCATAGCAGCCGCTCGAACTGCGCCCACACCATCAAGCGCTTCGGCTAATTGTGACGCCGTTGCGGTATTAATATTAATGGGTAAGGCATCTGCAGCGCGGGTTATCGGTGAAAAAGCCAATACTGTAGCGAACAACAGCACTAATAATCGACGATAAGTTTTCATAATCTACTCCTTGATTAAGTTAATGTGTCTTCAAATCTCGAAGACACATTAAGCCTAGCACAAAGTGACTATTTTGCTTTAACCTAGCTCTTGCTCGATCATTTCCAAAGCCTGCATAGGCTCTTTGGCTTGAGTGATTGGTCGACCTATAACCAGGTAATCACTACCCGCTTGTATGGCTTGAGCAGGCGTCATAATACGTTTTTGGTCGCCAGCCACAGCAAATGAAGGCCGTATACCGGGGGTCACCAGTTTAAACTCAGCGCCTAATTCGGCTTTTAATAGGGCTGACTCTTGCGCCGAACAGACCACACCATCAAAGCCAGACTGTTGACTCAGGTGCGCCAGCGACAACACCCGTTGCGCCGGTGTTTGGTCGATGCCCGTGGCTTTGAGTCCGGCAGCGTCCATGCTGGTCAGCACCGTCACTGCAATGAGTAGTGGTTGGTGGCCACCCTTTGCTTTCAATGCCGTTTGTGTAGTTTGCATCATTTCTGCACCACCGCTGGCGTGAACGTTGACCATCCACACGCCCATACGCGCCGCAGCTAATACGGCTTTGGCAACAGTATTGGGAATATCGTGAAACTTAAGGTCTAAAAATATTTCAAAGCCTTGTTGCTGTAACTGGTCAACTAGCTGGGGGCCTGCAGCAGTAAAAAGCTCTTTGCCCACCTTTAAACGACACCGCGAAGGGTCCAATTGTGAAGCCATAGCAAGCGCTTGGGACGATGATTCATAATCCAAGGCCACCACTATGGGTGACCCTTGTTTCAACTTGTGATGCAACTTACTCTCCTTCTAATCCATAAATCGGTTTGGTGCTGCCCCACTGGTGACAACTCGGGCACTGCCAGTGCATTGAGTTACCGGCAAAACCGCACTGCCTGCAGCGGTAATGTGGTTTGCTACGCTGCAAGGCTATGGTTAACCCTTTAAGCACTTGCAAACTGTCTTTGGCATTGGCAGAGGCCCATTGCATGTGCAAGTCAATCAGGTAATTAAACCCTTTCACAGACGGCCGCTGCCTTAGTTGCTCGGTTACATAGGCGGCTGCATCGGAATCATTGTCTTGGCTTAGTTCTTTAGCTTGAGCTAACACCAAACTAGTACTTGGGTGTTGACTCATGGCTTGACTCAACCATGCACGCCAACCAGAGATGTCGTCTAATTGAGCGAAACACTGCTGTAAGGGGTGTATGATCTCTGGCATTAACTGCACGTCTTGCTGAGCCATGACTAACAAATGACGCTTGGCATCAGCATAGTGGTTTTGCTGCATGCTTAACTTAGCACGTAAAAAACTCACCCTTGGGTTATCTGCATTGTGCCGTTTAGCTTGTTTTAAGTAGGACAAACAGGCTTTTTCTTGGCCCTCTTGAAGTGACTCTTGCGCCAGTTCACAACAAAAATGCGACAACCTTTGTGCCAATTCCACACTCGCCGAAACATTCGCTGCGGCGCCTACTTCTAAGGCTTTGTGCCAATCTTGCTCACGCTGGTAAACATCCACCAATAGTTCGGTGGCTTTAGCTTTTTGCTGATTCGGTTGTTGCGCCACATCGAGCAGTAATTCTTCCGCTCGATCTAACAAACCCGCCTTAATAAAGTCGTGCGCCAACTCCAGCTCTGCCAACATCAGTTGCTCTTGGCCTAGGCCTTTGGCCGCGAGTAAGTTTTGGTGGATTTGAATGGCTTTATCTACCTCACCACGACGGCGAAACAGACTACCCAATGCCAAATGTGTATCCACGGTTTGGGGGTTTACCTCTAAGGCATGAATAAACAACTCAAGCGCTTCGTCGGTTTGTTGGTTTAACAGGTAATTGAGGCCGCGGTAATAATCAGCCTGTAGTCCCATCTCCTGATGGCGTTTTTGGCTCCGCTCACGCTGCCCTAGCCACCAGCCAATACCCACGGCTGCAAGCAACGCCAACAATAAGGTTAAGTCCATTGTCAGACTACGACCTTGGGGTCTTTACTGGTGCTAGAAATCAAACCCAAGCGGCGTTCAAGACGGGCATTTTGACGCTTCAATTTAAGTACAACAACACTATAAATAAAAGCCGACAAACACATGCCCAAGGCCAAGCTCAAGAGCAACCAAAGAGCAATACTCATAGAGTGGGACTGAAAAAAGATAAGATCTAAGGAGAAGGCCTGACTGTTGCGTGTACTAAACAGCACGCCTATAACTAAGGCCACGATAACGGTAATAGCGAAGAGTACAGTCTTTATGAGTTTCAAGGGTTACTACCTAATCAGCGGCGTCGAGCCAAAGCACTCGATGTCAATAAACGATAGTCTATTATAGACTATCGTTTACCTGATCGCGTAGCTCTTTACCGGGTTTAAAATGAGGCACGTATTTTTCGGCCAACTCTACTGAGTCACCGGTTTTGGGATTACGCCCAGTCCGTGGTGCTCGATAATGTAAACAAAAACTGCCAAAACCTCTAATTTCAATTCGATCTCCCGCCGCCAAAGCATCTGCCATATGTTCAATAATGGCTTTCACCGATTGCTCAACATTTTTTACAGGTATACCCTGAAAACGATCAATTAAATTTTCAATGAGCTCAGACTTACGCATAGCGTGCCCCTCTTATTATTTTTTGAGCTGTTCCTTGATCAGGTCGCCAATGGTGGTAGGGCCTTCTGATTCAATGGATTGGGTGTTCAATTCTTTCATCTGAGCACGTTGCTGAGCAGCTTCTTGAGCACGAACAGCTAAGGCAATAGAGCGCGCTTTACGGTCTACACTAGCCACAAAACTGGTCAGGCTTTGGCCTTCGCTAAAGTCAGACAAGTCTTGGCCTTGGGCCAATTCACCACGTTTAAGGAAACCTTGCACACCTTCAGCCAAGTTAACCAGCAAACCACCCGGCGTCACTTCGGCAATGCTGCCCGTCACTTCCGAACCTTTGCCATTAGCGCTGGCAAAGTCAGAGAAGGGGTCGCCTGCCATTTGTTTTATACCTAACGCCACACGCTGGCGCTCGCTATCGATAGACAAGATCACCGCTTCAACCTGCTGACCTTTTTGGTATTCTTCTAGCAAACTCTCGTCGCTCTTGTTCCAGTCAACATCAGACACGTGCACTAAACCGTCGATGCCATCTTCAAGTCCAATAAACAAACCAAAATCAGTTTTTGAGTTAAGTTTACCGGTGACTTTATCGCCTTCTGAATACTGCTTAGCAAAGGCCACCCATGGGCTTTCACTACATTGCTTCATACCCAGCGACAAACGGCGCTTCTCGGAATTGATATCCAAGATCATAATTTCGATTTCGTCACCTACAGCGACCATCTTGGATGGGTGCAAGTTGCGCTTCATCCAGCTCATTTCAGAGGCATGTACCAAACCTTCTATACCATCGGAAACCCGAGCGAAACAACCATAATCGGTGACGGTAGTGACGGTGGCAGGTAAACGGCTGCCCACAGGATAAGTGTCGGTAAAGCTGGTCCAAGGGTCTTGTTGTAACTGTTTTAAACCTAAGGATACGCGTTGTTTTTCAGCATCGAATTTAAGTACTTTCACTTCAATATCGGCACCGGCCGTTAGCATTTCGCTGGGGTGCTTGATACGACGCCAGGCGATGTCGGTAATATGCAATAAGCCGTCTAGGCCGCCTAGGTCGATAAAGGCGCCATAATCCGTAAGGTTCTTCACAAAGCCTTTAACCACTGCACCTTCTTCTAGGGTCGATAGCACTTGTTCACGCTGGGCTTTATTGGCTTCGTCCATTAATGCGCGACGGGAAACAACCACGTTGTTACGCAGAACATCGAGTTTGATAATCTTAAAGTCGAGGTCTATACCCTCAAGGTGAGAGATATCCTGTAATGGGCGGGTATCGATGAGGGAGCCAGGTAAGAATGCACGGATGCCGCCTAACTCGACATTAAAGCCCCCCTTAACACGGGCACTGATGACGCCAGTAACGGTTTCATCAGCGGTTTGGATCTTCTCGAGTTGTTGCCAACGCTCCATTTCGCGAGCACGTTCACGGGAAACTTGAGTGGCCCCTAGGCCATCTTCAATTTCTTGTAAGGCAACTAATACATCATCGCCAACCGCTACTTCGAGTTCGCCCGCCGCATTCAGAAATTCAGAGCGTGACACTACGCCCTCTGATTTCAGTCCCACGTTGATGGTGACAACTTCACTATCAATGGCAATGACTACACCGGTAATCAAAGAACCCTTCTTCATCTCTACCTGTTGAAGACTTTCTTCAAACAGGTCTGCGAAACTTTCGCCCATAGCTATACTCGCTGGGGATGACGATACGCTCGGAACTGGCTGGCAGTGCGGGCGTCTCGAGACACCTCTTAGTTAGTTAATAATTAACAAAAGCCTTATAGAATGCCCTTGTTATGAATAAATGTAAGGATCTTTTGTTCCACATCTGTAATCGTCATTTGTGTACAATCGATCACCAATGCATCGTCAGCAGGTTTCAATGGAGCGATGCTACGGTTTTCGTCGCGCTCGTCTCGCTGTTGAATATCCATCAGTATGTCCGACAGGCTAGCATCCAAACCTTTATTTTTCAACTGTTTATAGCGCCGATCTGCCCGTTCTTGTGCGCTAGCCGTTAAGAATACTTTAACTTGCGCTTCCCTAAAGATTACCGTGCCCATGTCACGACCATCGGCCACTAGGCCCGGTAACTCAGCAAATGCCCGCTGGCGCTCTTGAAGCGCCTTGCGCACCAAGGTTAGGCTCGCCACTTTAGAGGCATTCATACCACAAATTTCAGTGCGAATGGCTAAGCTAACATCTTCGCCTTCTAGCACCACTTGAATATCATCACCCTTGGTTTTGAATTGCACGTCTAAGCAGCCGGCAATATCAGCGACGGCCAATTCATTTTCTGGGCTCACCCCATGGTGTTCGGCGGCCAAAGCCACGAGCCTATATAGAGCGCCACTGTCTAACAAGTGATAACCCAATCGCTCTGCCAGTAACTTACATAAGGTGCCTTTGCCTGAGCCGCTAGGGCCATCAATGGTAATAATTGGAACAGTTTTCACGATTGATATTCCTCGTCGAGCGTCATACCTACGGTACGCGCCAATTCGACAAAATTAGGGAAGGATGTGGCCACGTGGGCGCAATCTAGAATTTTGATATTGGCAGCGGCGCGTAGCCCAGCAATGGTAAAGGCCATGGCGATACGATGATCGTGATGGGTCACTACTTGCGCACTGGAAAAATACCGACCTGGCCCCATACCTTGGATGATGGCACCGTCTACCGTACCTTCAATGGTTACACCCATGGCCTTTAAGCCATCAACCATGGCTTGAATACGGTCACTTTCTTTCACCCGCAATTCTTCAGCACCGGTGATGGTGGTTGTGCCACTGGCACAGGCCGCTGCGACCATGAGTGCAGGAAACTCATCAATCGCCAAGGGCACTTGATCTTCCGGCACATGGATACCCGTAAGGGGGGCGTATTTAACATGCAAATCTGCCACCGGCTCACCACCGACTTCGCGCTCATTGAGCACCGTCAAATCGGCACCCATTAAACGCAAAATATTAATTACACCAATCCGAGTTGGGTTCATACCCACGTGCTCAACTACTAAATCTGAGGCAGGACAAATGGCCGCCGCCACTAAAAAGAAGGTGGCCGAAGAAATATCGGACGGCACATCAATGTCGGTAGCGATTAACTCACCCTGGCCGGTAATGGCACAGGTATCAGAGGTCCGTTCAACAGGGTAACCAAAACCCTTGAGCATACGTTCGGTATGGTCGCGGGTTGGGGCTGGTTCGGTCACGCTAGTACGCCCTTGTGCATACAAACCGGCCAATACCACACAAGATTTGACTTGCGCACTGGCCATGGGCAAATCGTAATGAATACCCTGCAAAGCTTGGCCACCCTTAATACGCATAGGCGGGCAGCCGCCCTCTGCCGTATCAACCACAGCACCCATGAGCCGCAACGGTTTAGCCACCCGTTCCATGGGCCGCTTATTAAGGGAAACGTCGCCACTGAGCTCGACATCAAATTTTTGACCGGCCATTAAACCCGCCATAAGGCGAATAGTGGTACCGGAATTACCTACATAAAGTGGGCCTGGGGGTGGCTGCAGACCGTGCAAACCCACACCGTGCACAACCACTTTGCCGTCATCGGGCCCTTCAATAACCACACCCATATCACGGAATGCTTGTAACGTGGCCATGGCGTCCTCGCCTTCCAAAAAACCACTAATATGTGTAGTGCCCTGTGCCAAGGCACCTAACATAATCGAACGGTGCGACACCGACTTGTCACCAGGCACACGGATGCGGCCCTGGACTTGACCACCTGGGTGGACATTAAAATGTTTTGTATTTTTCATAGTTCCAGTATAGGCAGTGCCTGCCAATATTTTTTCAAAATGATGTCGCGCACTGCGGGCGCGAGTAAAGATGCCCATCATGGTTTGGCTGTCACCATCGGCCACTGCCGTACGCAATTGAGCCAACCCGTGGGTGAAGGAATCCAGTGTTTTTAAACAGGCATCGCGGTTAGCCACAAACACGTCGTGCCACATGGTTGGGTCGCTGCCGGCAATACGGGTAAAGTCTCGAAAACCACCCGCTGCGTAGCGAAATATATCTTTATTGTCGCTATTTGACGCCAAGGTATCCACTAAAGAAAAGGCCAATAAGTGTGGTAAATGGCTGGTTGCGGCCAACACTTCGTCGTGTCGATCGACCTCCATGGTAAGAATTTCACAGCCAATACCAGACCACAAATCAGCCAATACGGCAATCGCCTGTGGGTGACTCGTCGGCAAGGGGGTGATGATAAACTTATGCTCAACAAACAAGTCAATATTGACCGCATTAATACCACTGCGCTCAGACCCAGCAATGGGGTGACCCGGCACAAAGCCTGCTGGCGGTGTGGTGAAAATATCATAAGCTGCAGCGATGATACTGCCTTTTACACTGCCCACGTCTGTGAGCAAAGTGTTGGCGCGAAGGTGTGGTGCCACCATGGCCATCACCGTTTCCATGGCCTTGACAGGAACCGCCAATACCACCACATCCATTTGACCCAGTGTGGCCTCTAAGTCGACCGCTTGGTGGTCAATAACGGCTTGGTCTTGAGCTTGCTGCATACTCGAAACATCAACATCATAACCCCAAAGCTGGTGTTTTTGCGTGCGTTTTAAGGCCGCTGCCAAAGAGCCACCAATTAACCCGAGGCCTAATACCAGCACCTTGTTATGGCAAAAGGTCGTCTGGCCCACTAGAGTACCGCCTGAGGGTAAGAACCCAATAAGCGCACTTCTACGGAGTCTTGATTTAAGTCCTGCAGCACTTGCTGTACTTTTTCATCTTCATGGTGACCTTCAAAATCGATGTAAAATACGTAGCCCCACGCACCCTGACCCGAAGGCCGTGATTCGATACTGGTCATACTCACATTGTGACGATGAAAGGGTTCTAAAATATGGTACAAAGCGCCGGGCTTATTACGTGCAAGTACTAATAACGAGGTTTTATCTTGGCCAGACGCAGGTACAGAGGCATGACCGATAATTAAAAAACGCGTGGTATTGTCTGGCTGATCTTCAATGTTTTCGTGGGGTAACTGCAAACCGTATAGTTCAGCTGCCATAGTGCCAGCAATCGCCGCCACCTTACCTTCGTCGTCACCGGATTGCTTCGCCACTCGACGCGCGGCTTCGGCATTACTGCTGACCGCAAAACGCTCTGCGTGGGGCATGTGGTTATCTAACCAAGACCGGCACTGTGCTAACGACTGAGAGTGGGAGTAAATACGTTCAACCTGTGATAAATCGGTGCCTTCTGCCACCAATAAATTTTGGTGAATACGCATTTCCACTTCACCAGAAATCACCAATGACGAATGGCGAAAACTATCCAAGGTATTATTAATCATACCCTCTGACGAGTTTTCGATGGGTACCACACCATAATGGGCACTCTTGGCTTCCACTTCGCGAAATACTTCATCAATAGAGCCGAGTGGCGCACTGATCACTGACTGACCAAAATGTTTTAATGCAGCGGCTTGG
Organism: Oceanospirillaceae bacterium; assembly: GCA_003523085.1. Lineage (GTDB taxonomy): Bacteria > Pseudomonadota > Gammaproteobacteria > Pseudomonadales > Balneatricaceae > Njordibacter. The sequence continues at coordinate 40,800 of DPHD01000040.1, forward strand.
GTAAAGGTACCTTCGGGGCCCAAAAAGGCGATGCGCATGGGTTGTTCGTGAGCCAGACAAGCCGACATCAACTCACGAAACAGGCGCGCCATCTCTTCATCGCCTAACGGCCCTTGGTTGCGCTCCATGACGTTGCGCAATACTTGGGCTTCACGCTCAGGGCGATAAAAAACGGCGTCTTTAACACCCTGATGAGATTCCTTCACCTCGGCAACGCGCTGAGCACAGCTTGCTCGCTGATTAATGAGCTGTTGAATTTGTTGATCTATGTGATCGATGTCTTGGCGCAATTGACCGAGTTGTTGTTCTTGCGTCAGTTCTGGCTTGCTCATAATATCTCTAAGCCCAATGGCGTTGTTCGAAATCCTGCATAAAGGCAACTAACGCAGTAATCGCCTCCAGAGGAACTGCATTGTATATACTGGCACGCATGCCGCCCACGCTACGGTGGCCCTTTAAGTTCAACAAGCCGCTCGCTTCCGATTCAGACAAAAACTGGGCATTAAGGGCAGCATCAGCCAAACTAAAGGTGACGTTCATTTTGGAACGGTTAGGCACCGCAATGTTGTTGCTATAAAAGCGGCTACTGTCTATGGCCTGATACAAGGTTTGAGCCTTAGTCTGGTTTAGTTGTGCCATGGCACTCACACCACCCTGCGCTAACAACCAGTCAAACACCAAACCCGCTAAATACCAGCTATAGGTGGGCGGTGTATTAAGCATGGAATCATTCGCGGCCTGCAACGCATAGTTAAATGGCCTTGGCGTATCGTCACGCGCTTGGCCTAACAAATCCTCACGCACAATGACCAAGGTTAAACCGGCGGGGCCGATGTTCTTTTGCGCTCCCGCATAGATCACCCCAAATTGACTGACATCAATCGGTTCTGACAAGATGGTAGATGACATATCCGCCACCAGCGGCACATCGCCAGTGTTTGGCACATAGTCAAAGGCTAAGCCACCAATGGTCTCGTTGGGGCAATAATGCACGAAGGCCGCATCGGCATTGAGCTCAAGCTGAGCTTGCGTAGGCACCTGAAGGTGGTTGTTAGACTGGCTTGACGCCACCACCTTCGCTTTCGCGAAAGGTGCCATGGCATCGATTGCCTTAGTCGACCAAATGCCCGTATCAATATAATCTGCCGATGTTTTTTGGCCTAACAAATTCAACGGCAGCAAAGCAAATTGCGCCGTTGCTCCGCCTTGTAAAAACAACACTTTGTAGTTTGCCGGAATATCCATAAGCTGACGTAATTTGGCTTCAGCATCGGCTACCATTGCCATGTAGGCAGGGTGTCGATGACTCATCTCCATCACCGACACACCACGGCCTTGCCAATCTAGCAGCTCAGCCTGAGCCCGTTCGAGCACTGCCGTAGGCAACGCCGCAGGACCTGCGCAAAAATTAAACTGGCGCTTGCTCATACTCGTTACTCTTGCTCGGTATTGTCAAGGTTAGCCACAGCATCGTCGCCAGGGCTTTCTTCGTCTTCTATGGTTTCCGCAACACGGGCCACCTGCACCAGTTTTTCGCCTTCCTGCACCTTAATCAAGGTCACTCCCTGGGTATTACGGCCCAGCACAGATACTTCGCTAGTACGGGTACGCACCAGAGTACCTTGATCACTGATCAAAATCACTTCATCACCGTCAAACACCTGCACGGCACCAATAAGCGCGCCGTTTCTGTCTGACATTTGAATCGCAATAACACCCTTACCACCACGGCCACGCACTGGGTAATCTTCGTTACGGCTTTGTTTGCCATAGCCATTTTCGCTGGCAGTTAAGATACGACCACCCTCTTGCGGCATGATCAAGCTGATCACATGGGCGTCTTCTGCCAAACGGATACCACGTACACCACGGGCTGTTCGGCCCATAGCGCGCACGTCGCCTTCATCAAAACGTACGGCCAGACCATTATTAGCAAACAGCATAATCTGCTGCTCACCATCGGTCACTGTGGCGCCAATCAGGGTATCACCTTCATCCAATCCAAGGGCAATCAAACCACTGGTTCGAGGCCGCGCAAAGGCCGTCAAAGGTGTCTTCTTAACGGTACCACTGGCGGTAGCCATAAAGATGAAGTGACCTTCTTGGTAGCCGCCTTCTGGCAATGGCAAAATCGTGGTCACACGTTCGCCCTCGTCCAATGGCAAAATATTTACAATAGGACGTCCACGGGCGGTTCTGCTGGCTTGCGGAATTTCGAATACTCGTAGCCAATACACTTTACCGTGGTTACTAAAACATAAAATTGTGTCGTGTGACGAGGTGACTAATAAATGTTCTACAAAATCTTCTTCTTTCACTGCTGTTGCAGCTTTACCACGACCACCACGGCGCTGGGCCTGGTAGTCACTCACTGGCTGAGTCTTGGCATAACCACCATGTGAGATGGTCACCACCATGTCTTCTTCTGGGATTAAATCGGCTACCGTAAGGTCTTGGCGCGAGGCAATAATCTCTGAACGACGCGTGTCGCCGTAGGCTTCAAGCACTTCGGCTAATTCTTCACGAATCACTTCCATCAACCGTTCGGCGGATGCAAGAATTTCCAGCAACTCGGCAATACGCTCCAACAACACTTGGTATTCGGCCACTAGTTTGTCTTGCTCTAAACCGGTTAAACGGTGTAAACGCAAATCCAAAATCGCCTGTGCTTGCACCTCGGACAACTGATAGACGTCACCATGTAGGCCAAATTCGGGGCCCAAGGTGTCTGGCTTACAAGCGTCTTCTCCGGCACGCTCTAACATAGCCACTACTTGCCCTGCAGGCCAACTTTGTGCGACTAACTTTTCGCGGGCTTCAGCCGCGTTAGGAGAGGTCTTAATGAGCTCTATCACCGGGTCAATATTGGCTAAAGCCACGGTTAAACCTTCTAACACATGGCCGCGCTCACGGGCTTTACGTAACTCAAACAAGGTACGGCGCGTTACGACTTCGCGACGGTGGCGCACAAAGGCTTCTAACATTTGTTTAAGATTTAAGGTACGCGGCTGACCATCGACCAAGGCCACCACGTTAATACCAAACACGTTTTCCATTTGTGTTTGGGTATAAAGGTTATTAATGATGACCTCGGGCACTTCGCCGCGACGCAACTCAATCACCATACGCATGCCATCTTTATCAGATTCGTCACGTAGCTCAGTAATACCTTCTAGCTTTTTGTCTTTAACCAATTCAGCTATTTTTTCAATTAAACGCGCCTTGTTCACCTGATAGGGTAATTCGGTGACGACAATTGACGGCTTTTGGTTTTTTTCGTTCATCTCTACGTGGTAGCGAGCCCGCACGTAAATACGGCCACGACCAGTGCGGTATGCTTGCACAATGCCCGCACGACCATTGATGATGCCCGCTGTAGGAAAGTCAGGGCCCGGGATGTGTTGCATTAACTCATCCACTTCAATATCAGGGTTTTCGATTAACGCCAAGCAACCACTGATCACTTCGTTGATATTGTGGGGCGGGATATTAGTGGCCATACCAACGGCAATGCCGGATGAACCGTTCACCAACAGGTTAGGCAAGCGTGTTGGCAGCACATCAGGAATCATTTCTGTGCCGTCATAGTTAGGCACAAAATCAACCGTGTCTTTTTCTAAATCGGCCAGCAAGTCGTGAGCGATTTTTTTCATACGAATTTCGGTATAACGCATAGCGGCAGCAGAGTCGCCATCTACCGAACCAAAGTTACCCTGGCCGTCCACCAACACATAACGCATAGAGAACGGCTGCGCCATACGTACAATGGTGTCGTACACTGCCGTATCACCGTGGGGGTGATACTTACCAATAACGTCACCCACCACACGGGCAGATTTTTTATAAGGCTTGTTCCAATCGTTGCTCAACTCATTCATGGCGAACAACACGCGCCTATGCACGGGTTTTAAACCATCACGTACATCGGGCAATGCGCGCCCAACAATAACGCTCATGGCGTAATCCAAATACGACTGCTTGAGTTCGTCTTCAATATTAATGGGCGATATTTCTTTAGCCATTTCAGACATAATTAAGCCAATTTCCTTGTGCGACTAACGCTACGAGCTCGCCTTGCGGAGCCCCTGTGGACAACGCCCTAAATGGACGTCACAAAAACCATAATTTTAGCACGAAAAGAGGCCCATTAGCCACCAGCAAAGCGCCTATCACGCACCCAATAGCACAACCCAAGCCCACAAGTTTACGGATGCAGACCAAGCATTTACACGTTATACTGGCAGCAATTTTTCATCCAACCGAAACGCAACCGTGACCCTAAACGTAGATCCAGCAGAAATCGCCAAATTTGAAGCCCTCGCCGCCCGCTGGTGGGATTTAGACAGCGAATTCAAACCCTTACACGCCATCAACCCATTGCGCATCGGTTGGATTGACGAACGGGCCCATTTACATGGTAAAAAAGTAGCTGACATCGGTTGCGGCGGCGGCATTGTGGCCGAAGCCATGGCATTAAGAGGCGCCACAGTTACGGGCATCGACATGGGCGAAGCACCACTCAAAGTAGCCCAGTTACACAGCTTAGAAAGCGGTGTCGCGGTGGACTATCGACAAATGACCGCCGAGCAACTCGCCGATCAAGAAGCCGGCACCTATGATGTCGTCACCTGCCTAGAAATGCTGGAACACGTACCCGACCCCAGCGCAGTGATTGCCGCCTGCGCCAAATTACTCAAACCCGGTGGTCAAGCTTTTTTCTCCACCATCAATCGTAACCCCAAGGCCTACTTGTTCGCCATTGTAGGGGCAGAATACCTACTTAAAATGCTGCCTAAAGGCACCCATGACCACAAAAAGTTTATCAAGCCTTCCGAGTTGCACGATTACATGCGCCAAGCAGACCTGAGTGGTGAGGACATGACCGGCATGACCTATAACCCGCTAACGCAAACTTATGCCTTAAAGGCTCGAGACGTGGATGTAAATTACCTCGTCTACGCGACTAAAACTCAAGATGCACCCCAACCGGTCGATAGTTAACCATTAGTCCTAATGACTATTTTTTTGTACAACAGGAATCTTCATGTTTGATTACACGGCGCCAGACAAGCTATTAACAAATCGCGTTATCTTAGTCACCGGTGCAGGCGATGGCATCGGCCGCGCTGCAGCGATGGAATACGCACGCCTAGGCGCTACGGTTATTTTATTGGGCCGCACCGTCGAAAAACTAGAGGCGGTTTATGATGAAATAGAAGCGGCTGGTCACGGCCAGCCAGCCATATACCCACTCGATTTACGCGCAGCAAAAGACGAAGACTACCTTGAACTCGCGGAAATACTTGAAGGCGAGTTTGGCCACTTAGACGGCCTACTCCACAACGCCTCGGTACTGGGCCAACGCACACCCCTATCAAACTATGAATCACGTACCTGGCGCTTGGTAATGCACGTCAACGTGACCGCGCCCTTCATGATGACGCAAGCGCTAATGCCACTACTAGAAGCATCTGCGGACGCGTCGGTAGTTTTCACCAGCTCTGGTGTAGGCATCCAAGGCAAGGCGTACTGGGGCGCTTACGGGGTATCTAAATTTGCCACCGAGGGCATGGCGCAAATTTTGGCAGAAGAAACTGAAAACACCAGTAACATCCGCGTCAACATTATCAACCCCGGCGCTACCCGTACCAACATGCGCGCTCAGGCCTACCCAGGCGAAGACCCTGCCCTTAACCTGACCCCAGAAGACATCATGCCGGTGTACCAGTTCTTAATGGGGCCCGACAGCAAAGGCACTACAGGGCAACGAATTAATGCCCAAGAAATGCCCAAACCACCGGCCAAGCCAGAGCCTGTGGAAAACCCAGACGCACCCACCACCGGTAAGGCAAAAAAGAAATAAAAGCTAGCTGCCAAACTCGACCAAGGCTAACTTTTGAGTACGGGTTAATTTTTTAATGGCAGCCTCACGCTTACTGGCAGTAGATCGGTTTTGCTGCGGTTCACGATAGACCATAGACTGCGCAGGGTCACTACGGAAAAATCGCGCTGCTAACTTACCACCCTTACAGTGTTCTTTAAAACGCCGCTCTGGGTCGGTGGTAATGCCCGTATACAAACGCCCGCCTTGGGTTTGCACCATATACACCCACCAGGGCTTTGAATCCGCTTGCGCCACTAAACCATACCCCTTAGGTCTGCTATAATGCGGGCCATCTTAACCCACAGCGTTGATCACACCAAATGCAAGCCATCGAATCTTTATCGGACCTCTTTAAACAGCTACAAGGCCAGTATCGCATCTATGACATGGGTTGTCGTTTGAGCAAACTCTCTAGCGCCGACTTCCAAGCCTTTGAAGCCGGTCAAAAGGCCTACCCACTGCCTTGGTTACGTCATGCTTGGGTGGGTATCCTGCTATGGCCGCAAGCCAAGCAACAGGCTCAAGCCACACCCACTATTTGGTTCTTAAAATTCCCCCTAGACGAACGTGGCCAACTGATTCAAGCCGCGCGAGATGAGTTTTTAAACCAATTACTAGAAACTATCGGCACCAATATGGTGGACCAGCAAGCATCAAGCGAATGGGCCGAGCAGCTCAAACATAGCAACCTTGCTTTTACCCCGGAACAGGCACGTATGGCAGCCTTTCATGCCCATGCTAGCTTGGTATTGGAGCAGCCTGCATCCTCGTACTATAGCGCCGTAAGCCAATACATGGGGTCGAAGCAGCTAGATCAAAACTGGCAAAGCCTAGGTTTACAGGGATTCGCAGACTTTGCCGCCCGCTTACAAACACATACTGACTGGCACCAACAAGTGGCTCAGCTACCTGCCCCAGTATTGGAGACCTTGGCTGTACAATTAGAAAATCAACCGCTCAACCACAAGTTGGCCAAAGCCTTTATCGAGCGTGGTCAATTAAGCAGTATAGAAGCGGAAAAAGTGACCTGCTTACGTGCAGTTAGCCAAACGCCAGATGCAAGTTCTCGCCAACAATGGCTAGCCCAGCTCATGGCGTCAGAGGTTATTACCGGGGTGGAAGTGCTGGCCACCATTACCAGCAAGTGCAGTCATGATTTATTAGACCCGCAATTGATGGCGCTATTTTTACACCAGTGCGCCCACGACCAAGGTATCTTCAACGGCCTAGTGCAGGAATTAATGTACCGACCTAAGCTTCGCGGTGTGGTACTAGCAGCCTTCCGTGCGCCCGAACGCAGCCCACAACTGATACAAGCCATCGGTGCGCTCATGGGTCAGAGCCAAAGCTAGCCTGGGCCAGCACCCATGCGAGAGGCTTCGGTTTCGGGCACTAGAGAGGCGTGCATCATTTGTTTTAGGCAGGCTAGCAAGCTGGCATCCACATGCACACCCTGATCTAAACACCGTTCGCGCCAACCTAACAAATCGGCACCGTCGGTGATCATCACCCCATCTATATCAGCTTCACCCATGCATAACAAAAGCTCATTGACCCCTACCCGCTGCTCACGCGGTTGGTATAACCCGAGGGGCTGGCCGTCTGCCGCAATTAACACACATCGTTGCGCGCCACTACGATGGGTAAAATACATGGCATAACACTGCTGCGCTTGAGGCTGACTGAGGGGCTGCGATAACCAATTCATCAGGCATGGCGCCGCAAAGGCTGCAGCAACCAAATTTTTGATCCGCACCTGTGGTGAACAGCGGGCCAAACCCAACCCTAAGGCCAATTCAACCTGCACTAATGCCGACTGGCCATGGGCATCAAAAACCATCTCTTGGTCACTAGAAGCAATCAGTTCAGGCGCTTTAATGCTGCTATTCAAGGCATCCAGTGCCTGGTTTAACAAACTACTGTTGGCCAAGCCAAGCTGAAATGCGCTGGCGGCCTTGATGCCTGCAGCCAGCTGATCACCGGGCGCAAAACCCAAACCTTCCACACTACGTTTAACCAAAAACTTAAGTTCGTTAGCCGATAATTGTATTAATTCAGACATGTGTCGACTCCTGCTCTTCAGCTTGCGGGGTTGAAGGCAACACTGGCGCTACGGGAAAGTACCAATCGTCGTTAAACTCTGCCTTAAGGTCGGCCAACACGGGCGCACCTTGGAACATGGTATTACGCACCCATAGGGCCGACTTAGGGTCAAACTTGCTGACCCCAAAAAAGGCCAGTTTGCAGCGCAACAGGTGCATCGGCAAAACGTCTTTGTGCAACAAGTTAGCTCTGATTTCACCATACTGCGTTTGTGCCATGGTCGCAATGCGCGACACAATACCTAAATGCCCTGGCGAGAGTAATAAAAACTCCGCCACACTGGCATCAGGCGATTGGTCAAGCAAGGCCAATAGGTCATCGTGACACCCTTGTACGGCTTTGGCGATGCCTAAAAACATTTGTAGTTCGGCGCCCTCATCCACCCCAGTTTTACCTAGACGTGGTTCTATTTTTTGTTGCGAGTAATACCAAAATGTTTGATGCTCATCGGCTTGGCTAAAGTCGTAGTCAAACACCCAGTCATAACTGTCTTGGATGTTATCGGCTAAGCCCTGCGCCAGCTGTGTAGGGTCATAGGTTAGGCTTTCGTTGATCGCCAGGGAGTCTTCTTTGGCATTAACGATACCCGGGAATAACTCCATCAACAAGCTCACCAATAACTCCTGGGTTTCCAAGCTGTAGTGTTGCTGCGCCCATTCGTGGAGCTGACGCCAATCGGATACTTGCGCGGCATGACCTGCAAGCCAATCTGCTAAGTCTTGTGTGTCGAGCAATAACTGAGCGTTATTATGTGTCTGCCATTCATCAAAAGTACTCACTTCACGCACGTGCTGCATAGCCTGTTTGAGAATGTTTTGAAGCTGTAATACCTTGGCCGCATCCACCGGTGCCGCTAACACTTCGGCATAGGCTTGTTCACGCTGACCTATCCACTGGCTCATGAGCAATGGATGGTTGATTAGGTACGGCGCCATGCCCAGACCGGTGGAATTGCCAATGCCCAAATAACGCTGCAAGTTAATGTCTAGATCGACGGCATCGGGGTAAGCGGGCTGATGCACTAGGTGATGTAACTGATCCAAACTAAATTGGCGCAATAAGTAACAGACCAACATTTCTGCTGCAAAAGGTCGTGCCAAATCTGGATGATGGCGGGCAATTTTATCCCAATCACAGGCACCAAACTTGCCCGACCCATAGACTGCGGTAGTACGGTATAAGTAGCCTACTTCGGCCAGTTTGTTAGCATCGGGCTGTTGCCCACTACGCAACTGGGCCAATAAGGAATCGAATACACGGGCACTACGATTACCACGGGCGAGAGACAAACTTCGCGCATCAATACGCCCCGCTTCTTGTAACGGTACGTTGGCGGCCAAACGTTCCAACCACAGGTCGTCCACGTCGCCTTCAACCAGCGTCATGGTCAGGTCCCATTTTTCCGCGATAACACGGTCGTTACGCTCTTCTGGGGCCAAGTATTGTGAGAACACCACAAAACTAAGCTGACTATGGGGCATTTTAATGTCAAACACCCCATGGCCATAACCCTCTTGATCTAGCTCAAACTGACTGTAGCTAATGTCCCACTGGTCCTTCACCATGTGTCGAACCAAGGTTCGCATAAAACTCAAACGGCTCGCAAAACCAGCGCCTAAACGCTCTAAATCCATGGCCTGAGCAGGCGGACGCAAGATAATTTGACTCATACTTATACCTCAAAACAAGCCTGTTGGCGGGCACTAACCATTGTTAAATAAAACCAATACTACGCTGGGCCAAAACCCGCAGCACAAAAATCTAACCAGTTACGGCCCATGATTTTTTCAACTTCCACTTGGTTAAAACCTTTATCGCGCAAACCCACAACGATATTAGGGAAGTCTGCACTGGTTTCAAACCAGGACAAAGGCTCAGGCCAAGCTGCGTTGCTCGCAGAACCCTCGCCATAGTCCATTTGTTTAGTCCAACGCCCATTGCGCATCCACTCTAACACCTCAAGCGGCTGATCGAGGCACAAGTCACTGCCCATACCCACACGATCAATGCCCATTAGGTCTACGGTTTCTGCCACCATGGTGCAAAACTCGTCCAAACGACATTTAGGACCATTTTTAAGATGAAACGGATACATACTAAAACCGAGCAAACCTTCACTTTCAGCCAAGGCTGACAAGACTTTATTAGACTTGTTACGCTTTGCAGGTTCAAAGAAGGTTGGATTAGCGTGACTAATAACAATAGGACGTTGAGATATTTCTATGGCCTGCAGAGTGCTTTGTTCGGCACTATGGGACATATCAACCACCATACCCACGCGGTTCATCTCCTTGATAACCACTTTACCGAAGCGTGAGATGCCAGAGTCTGTGGCCTCATAACAACCGGCACCTAACAGGCTTTGGTTGTTATAGGTCAGCTGCATGATCTTTACGCCTAGCTGATTGAATATGGCCACTAGGTCAATGTCATCTTCTATTGGCGAACAGTTCTGGAAACCAAAAATGATACCCACTTTGTTTTGCGCATGGGCTGTTTCAATGTCTGCAGCCGTATGCACAGGCATAATCAGATCACTGTGCATTTCGAACATGCGATTCCAGTGGCCGATGTTGTACAAAGTTTCCCGACAAACTTCGTGGTAAGCAATAGTGACATGCACTGCACTTAAACCACCATCACGCATCTGTTCAAATACTTTGCGGCTCCAATGGCTGTACTGCAGACCATCGATCATCATCATTTTAGACATATTCTGCTCTCTCTAGTCATTCATTACATGGATTGCTTCACTGCGCTGGCAATGGCTATGTTTCGTCATTGCGAGCGAAGCGAAGCAATCTACCTCTTCATCATGTCAAGGCGCTAGCAACGCGGCAATTAAGCCTTCATGTAAGTGGTTTTAACTTCGGTGTAAAACTCTTCTGCGTACTTGCCTTGCTCACGTGAGCCAAAGCTAGAGTTTTTACGGCCACCAAAAGGCACATGGTAATCAGTGCCCGCAGTTGGCAGGTTGATCATGGCGCATCCGGTTTTAGCATTACGCTTAAAGTGAGTGGCGTACTTTAGGGAAGTGGTACAAATACCGCCAGTTAGGCCGTATTGGGTATCATTCAAGGTAGCCAAGGCCTCATCGTAATCGGCAACTTTAATCACACACGCCAATGGCGCAAAGGCTTCGTCGCGGTTGATACGCATGTCGTTGGTGGTGTTAGTAAACAATGCTGGGGTCATAAAGTAGCCGGTACTGTCGTCAAATTCGCCACCACAAACCAAGGTTGCACCTTCGTCTTTAGCCAACTGGAAGTACTCTTTGTTTTGTGCAAATTGCTTAGCGTCTGCAGCCGGTCCTATAGTCACGCCATCTTCTAACGCGCCGCCAACTTTTAGCTTAGCCATACGTTCTTGTACTTTAGCCACAAATTCGTCATGCACACCTGCGGTAACGATTAAACGTGAAGAAGCGGTACATTTTTGGCCAGTGCCACCAAAGGCGCCGCCCACTGCACAGTCCGCGGCGTTGTCTAGGTCGGCGTCGTCCAATACGATCAAGGCATTCTTGCTGCCCATTTCTAATTGAAACTTAACTAAGTTAGTCGCCGCTGCAACCGCAACTCGTTTACCAACAGCTAAAGATCCAGTAAAGGTAATGGCATCAATGTCGGCAGAAGTAATGAGCTTTTCACCGACGCTGGCGCCAGAACCCATGACTAAGTTAAACAAACCGGCTGGGATGTCTTGCTTAGCGATAATTTCTGCCAATAACACAGCGCTGGCTGGCGTCAGGTTGGCTGGTTTCCAGATAACCGCGTTACCAAAAGCAAGGGCTGGGGCAATTTTCCAAGACGCTGTGGCCGTTGGGAAGTTCCATGGGCTGATGACAGTCACTACGCCCATTGGCTCGCGACGTACATCAATTTCAATACCTGGACGGGTTGAATCAGCCGTGTCGCCCATTTGACGTAGCACTTCGGCGGCGTAGTACTGGAAGAACTGGCCTGCACGGTATACTTCGCCGCGGCCTTCAGCACGGGGCTTGCCTTCTTCACTGGAAAGCACTTCACCTAGCTCATCACAACGGGCAATCATTTCATCACCAATGGCCTGCAAAACACGCTGTTTGGCTTCTAGACCCGTAGCCTGCCACTCAACTTGAGCTGTGCGTGCAGCTGCAATAGCGTCATCTACCTGCGCAGCAGAAGCTTGGGCAAAGGTACCCACAGATTGACTGTGGTTAGACGGATTAATGTTATTAACGGTAGACTCACCTTCAACCCATTGGCCGGCGATGTAGTTCTTTTGGATTTGGCTCATGTTAGCTCCCATGTTTCTTTTTTGCCCTGTGCAGGCATTCATTTGTATTAGTTAACGTCAGCTTACGCCTTTTTACTTGATAATAATAATTAATTAAATGTATTATTTGATAAGTTTAATTAGGAGTCGAACGCCATGCTACCCGATATAAAAATTGCTCAAATCAACACCTTTCTCACGGTAGCTCAATGCAAGAATTTCCGCCAAGCGGCGCGCCTGTTACATCGCTCACAACCCGCCGTAAGTTTGGCGATCAAACAACTCGAACAGCTCTTAGGCAGCCCCTTGTTCGACCCCCAACGGCATGGCGAACTCAGCGCATTCGGCACGGCCTTTCTGCCCGAAGCCAAAGCCCTATACAAACATTATCAAGCCACACTTCATAGTGGCCTCAACATGGCCAAAGGACAAACCGGTACCATTAAACTCGGTGTATTGCCCTCCGTTGCAAAAACGGTTTTGACTCAGATCATTCGCTACTTTCTTGCCAAACACCCACACGTTCACCTTCAGGTACAAGATGATAACGGCGATAATTTAAGGGATAAGGTGCTGGATGGCCGCATTGATTTGGCCATCAGTAGTATTTGGCAAACCGAACCCGACTTAATACATACTCCCCTGTGTGCAGACCGGGTGGGGCTTGTGGCTCGCAAAGCCCACCCTTGGATGCAACTGGGTAACGATATTGACTGGTCCGTTCTACACGAGCAAAAACTAATAGCTAACGGCACCACGCCTTTAGTAGAGAACACGCCAGCCCACGGGTTTTTGCTGGCGCCCATGCAGGTCACCAATATGACATCGTTAGTGGCCATGCTAGAAGCAGGGGCAGGCATTACCACGCTACCTTGGATGGCTTTTCCTAAGGACAGTTCGGAATTGGCTTTTAGACTGATTGAGGAGCCACAAATTAAGCGGCACATCGCACTATTGCAGTCGCGCCACCATCAACAGATGCCCGCTACCGCAGCTTTGGAGAACATGATTACAGGCACGTTTGCTCGTCGAGGTAAGTATCTTTGTGTGCCTAAGCAAATCATCAGCTAACTACTCAACTGGCAACCGCTTACGACTCACCCAGGCAGTGACTATAGGCAAATACCCCTGGGGTGCCGCCGGTATGTAAAAACAAGACGCGATCCGAGGCATCAAAATAACCATGACGCACCAAATCTAACAGCCCAGCAAAGGCTTTGCCGGAATAAACGGGATCAAGTAACAACCCCTCTAAGCTCGCGGCTAAACGTAAGGCTTCAACCATTTGTTGCGTCGGTTGACCATAACCAGCACCATAATATTGGTCAAAACAAATCACATGATCTTCATGTAAGTGAGATTGTGATAGGCGGTCTTGCACCTCGTGCAGTAACGCCAATACTTTACCGCACTGCTCTTCGCTCGAACGGCTCACGGTAATGCCTAATACCGGAATATCCAAGCCCGCCAAGGCCAACCCCGCGAGCAGGCCCGCTTGAGTGCCGGCGCTACCTGTGGCCAACACAATAGCACTAAAATTCAGCGTCTGGTGTTGCATTTGCTGCGCTAACTCTAAACCACAAGCTACATACCCCATAGCACCCACAACATTACTGCCCCCTACTGGCATGATGTAAGGCACTTGGCCAGATGCGGTCAAGGTTTGAGCACGCAATGCCATGGCCTCGTCTAAATCTTGGCCAGCGGGTAATTGATGAACCTGAGCACCTAACAGTTGGTTGAGCAATAAATTCCCCGAGTGCTGGTAGTCCGGCTCACCCAAACCGTCAACTTGTTCCAAGAACAATTCACAACCCAAACCTACCTTTGCGGCTGCAGCCGCCGTTTGACGCGCATGATTAGATTGTACGCCGCCGGCGGTAAGCAAGGTCGTGGCACCTTGTTGTTGCGCATCGGCCAATAAATACTCTAGCTTACGGGTTTTATTTCCACCCATAGCCAAGCCCGAACAATCATCCCGTTTGACCCACAATTCAGGCCCTTGATGCATTTGATTGAGGCGCAGCATAGGCTCTAATGGTGTAGGCCAGTGACCCAATTCAAGCTTAGATAAGGGTATCTGATGCATATAATCGTTACTCGCCGTAGGCTAAATTGCGTATTTGCGCGCGCACTTGATCTAAGCTGCGATTGGTATCGCGACGAAAACTATCCACCGAATCCAAGGATTGTTCCACCATAAATACTCGCTCATCCATTTGACTGGCATTTTGTTCTAAAGCTGTAACTAACCTAGCGTTGCTTTCCAGCCTGTTTACCCGTGATGACAAGGCATCTGCTTGATCTGCACTGCCTGCAGACTCCAATAATACTGTCATTTCTACCAGCGCTTGCTCCTGTTGCTGCACTGTCGACTCTAAGTCGGCCAAGGTTTGCTGCTGTTGCTGTATCGTCGTTTCTAAGGCGGCCACATCTTGAGCTTGCTGTTGCGCCAATTGCGCGTGACCTAAGCTGGTTTTATTTTGATCTGACAAGGCCTTTTCGTGAGTGGTCACTGTAGTCAGCACTTGCGCCAACTTATCTTGCAACAACACCAGCTTATGTAATTGGTCCTCTACTTGCTGCACCGCCAGTTGACTCGCATTGGTGACTTTATCTACTTGGGTTTGCTGGGCTTGCAACGCAGTTTGCTGTTGCTCAAATAGCTGCCCCTGTGATTGTATCTGCTCTTTATGCTGCTTAACCGTGGCGGTGTTATTGTCGGTCGCTTTTTGGTTTTCCTCTATAGCTGGGCGATTAGTTCGATAAGCCACACCCCACAATTTGTCGATTTCCGTATCAAGAAATTTGTTACGTTCTTTGGCGCGGTCATCGATAAGTTTGACCTGTGTTTGCACCACCGTACCCGACTTATTCGAGTTAACGTCGGTCGCTACGACTAAAGCTTCTAGCTCGCCAATACGTTTACGGGCATGATCTAACTCGCCCCGCGATACGGTTAACAATAAATCGACGTCAGTTAACTTGTTATAGGCCCAAAAACCACCACCCACCACGGTCACCAGCATCAGCAACACTAAGGTCCAAAGCGTACCACTGGTTTTACCCACCACTTGTGGCGTATTGCTAGGTTGAGCCGCGCGAGATGCAGCGACATGTCGCGTTGGCTGGCGTGGACTGGCGGCAGCAACGGCTGCGCCCTGACTGGCACTAGGCACAGCTTTGGGGTGCTTCGTCGTGGCTTTAATTTCGTCCGAATCGGGCATTAAACTAGGTAAATCACCGAAGTCATCATTTCTGGGCATCTACAAACTATCCATTTAATTGAGAATTTGAGACCTGTGCACGAGCCGACGATGAAAGGAAAATGTGACTAAATTGACCTGATTGAGGCGAGAAACGCAGGTAATAGCAGGCTATTGCCAAGTTTTTCAACGATAAGCAGGTGAATTTTTGCCATTTTATCTTGGCGTCCGGTTCGTGTATAGGTCTCAACATATTACATACGCTAAACATAGCACGAACTGGCACGTTTGTTGATACTGAGTTGCTACAGAAGCCTCAGCTTAGTAGTATTTCTTTGGTAAATAGTCCAAAAGACCACATCATTAATTGACAGAGGTCATTTTTTGACTCATAATTGAATTAGTTATTACTAATATATAAGGATCTAACATGCTTGAAGCATTCCCCTCTCAAGCCCTTTTTGGCGGCATCTTAATCGGCATCAGTGCCGCTTTATTGCTTGCCTTTAATGGTCGCATTGCCGGCATTAGCGGCATTCTCTACAACCTCTTATTCAATCCACTTAGTGGTGCAGAGCGGGGTTGGCGCATTGCCTTTTTGGTAGGCCTAGTGGCTGGCGGTTACTTCATGTTACCGGTTGATTTTGAGCTACGCCAAGGCTACTCACAATGGTTGTTAATTGCCTCAGGTTTAGCCGTAGGTATAGGCACGCGCATCGGCAACGGCTGCACCAGCGGCCATGGCGTTTGTGGCGTTGGCCTAATGGCTGGCCGCTCCGTTGTTGCCACCGTAACCTTTATGGCCACTGGCATCATTACTGTTACCATTTTACGCCAGTTTATCGGCTAGGAACTAGACTCATGCAACGTATAATTATCGCTTTAATCTCCGGTCTAATATTTGGTGCAGGTTTGGTTATTTCCGAAATGGTTAACCCCACCAAAGTACAGGATTTTTTAGACCTGTTTGGCAACTGGGACTCTAGTCTCGCTTTTGTTATGGGTGGGGCTGTAGCAGTGACACTGGTCACTTCTCGCTTCATTCTCAAGCGCAAAACGCCCATTTTTGCCGAACGTTTTTACATGGCTGTAAAAACCAGCATCGATGCACGATTGGTTGTAGGCGCTAGCCTATTTGGCTTAGGTTGGGGTTTAAGTGGCTACTGCCCAGGCCCTGGCATACTCAACGCCATGATCAACCCAAGCGAAGCCCTGGTGTTTTTGCCTGCCTTAATCATCGGTGGTTGGATAGGCCAACGTTACTCTGCATAAATTATGCCTACCGGGTTAACAAGCCGTCCATACGGCTAATACTACCCATTAAGCCTTTAGTGGTGCCTTCAAGGTCCCTAAAGGCCTCTTCGGCCATCGGATAGATGCCGCTCTTGGTAGGCATCTCCCCCTCTCGCTCTGCCAAATAGCTCAGCCGTGGTATAAAAATCCACTGTAGCCATTCCCCAAAACCCATTAAATCGCAACAAAATGGCTCGGTACTCAAGAGTGCATCCTCAGACGGAGCTATGTCACTCCACAGGCCTAATGTTTGCAACTCTAATTGTAAAATGCCGAGTTCTCGAAGAACGTCTTGGTGCAAACTGGCCATGAGTAATAGTACCCTAGTAAAATGGATGCTTAGTCTACCTGACTACAGTGCCGATGGTTAGCATCATTTAAGTAACTATCTTATACCTGCACTATTGCCAAGCCACCAAGATGCTGGCACTCTTGCTGCCATAACTGCAGTGGAGCATAGCTATGGTAAAATGTTTAAAGTCGATATATGACCAGCAAGGATTTCTGACGGGTGTGCCTATTATTAGCCCGACACAAGCGCTAATACACCGCACTATATTAGAGCAGGTTGAGTCTCAACACGGGCCTATGCACTACCAATACAAAGTGCACACGGTAATGCAATCGCCCTATCAGTTAGCCACCCTGCCTAATTTATTAGACATCATCGAACAGCTTATTGGCCCCGACATACTGCTGTATAGTGCGGCCTATATCGTCAAAGAAGCCCACAGCGAAAGCCACGTAAGCTGGCACCAAGACCTCACCTACTGGGGCTTAGATTCCGATGCCCAAGTGAGCGTTTGGTTAGCGTTATCTGACGCCAGTGAAGCCAGTGGTTGTATGCATATGATTCCCGGTAGCCACACCAGCGGCCAACAACCCCACCACACCACCCAAGACAAAAATAACGTATTGTTAAGCGGCCAAACGGTGACCAATTTAGACACTAGTAACGCTGTAGTGACCTCTCTAGTGGCCGGCCAAGCCTCGCTGCACCACGGTTGGACTTTACACTCGTCAAAACCCAACACCAGTGATGACCGGCGTATCGGTTTAAACATCCAATACATCCGTCCCGAAGTACGGCAAATCAAGCAGGACTATGATTCTGCACTGCTGGTGCGTGGGGTGGATCGATATAACCACTTCCATCAAGACCGGCCTGCACAAGCAACCTTTGATCTAGACGCGTGGCATTACCAACAAGATTTGGATGCCAAGCTTAAGGCCATCCAAGGCAATACATCACAATAATCAGGCGGCAAACATTATGGCAACGGTCAGCTTTACACAAATGAAACACGGCACCTATGCAGACTATGCAATGCTACAAGAACTTGAGCATCCGTTTCATGCCAACACGGCGCAACGATTGCTCAATGAATTGGAACGCCAAGGCCAAGACAGCCTGGATGGCTACCCCATTAGCCGCTTAGATCATGCCTTGCAATCGGCAACACGAGCATGGCAGGACGGCGCCGACGATGATTGGATTGTGGCCGCCTTATTACACGATATTGGTGACGGCCTTGCGCCTCAAAATCATGACCGTATGGCGGCCGAAATCATGCGGCCTTTTGTGCGTGACGAAGTCACCTGGGTGATTGAGCACCATGGTGCTTTTCAAATGGTTTATTACGCCCACCACTTAGACGGTTGGAACCAAAACGAGCGCGACCGGTACCTCAGCCACCCCTGTTACCCAACGGCCGTCGATTTTTGTGAACGCTGGGATCAAAATTGTTTTGACCCCCACTACAAAAACCAACCATTAGAGTTCTTCAAACCCTTTGTAGAGCGCGTTTTCGCCCGCAAGGCATACGCCGGGTATGTGATTAAAGCGGGGGAAGTACTCGGTTTATAATACTAATTAACCGAGCAAATAATACACCGCTGCCGCCAATACCATCATGACCAATGGGCCCACTTTGGCGGCCCCAGGCTGGTTAGTTTTAAACTGCAAACTCAACTCATAAGCTTTTATAACTAACATAACCACACAAGCCCACGTTAACAATTGTTGGCTCACTAAACTAGCGCTGGTTAGGTGCCATAACACCATACCCGCTACGGTCGACTCCACAGCGCCAAACAGCTTCATCATGGTCGAGGACATACCCAAACCACTACACCATTCCACCGCCGATGGACGACCCAAACTCTTGCCAATACCAGACGCTAGCGCAAACGCCACCAAGGCCAAACCTACAATCCAAATTACAATAGTCATACTATTCTCTCAATTATTGTTTGAACTAATAGTGTAGACCAATTATTTTAGAGTGGCCGAGCATCACCTTAAAATCAGGCACCTGAACCTTCTGTTAACTACCTGAGAGCACCATGGCCGCACCTTTTGCAGCAATCATCATGGTGGACGCAGACGTATTGCCACTGATGATGCGTGGCATTATCGAGGCGTCCATGACGCGCAAATTGGCCATACCTTTGACTTTGAGACTGGAAGGATCCACCACCGCCATAGGGTCAATGCCCATTTTACACGTGCCTACGGGGTGGTAAACGGTGGTCGCCGTTTGACGCAGGTAATCAAGAATTTGGGTATCCGTTTGAACCGCCACCCCTGGCGCCATTTCTTCACCGCGTAAATGATCAAATTTTGGCGATGCGAGTATTTCGCGGGCTTTCTTTAGTGCCTCTACTAACAACTTTTGATCACGCTGGTCGGCTAAAAAATTAAAATCGATTAACACATTGCGGCGGCTACCATCATTGGCCAAGGTCACCGTGCCCGTGCTCAGCGGCCGCAACACACAAGCGAATACCGAATAACCATGCCCCCATTCAAACTTTTTACCACGGTGGCTACGGTACAAAGGTGTAAAGTGAAACTGAACATCCGGTTCAGCATCAAGGCTGCTTGGGTCTGCCGCTATCGCTATGGGGGTTTTGGCAAACCCACCGGCCTCTACATAATTGGTGGTCCACCAGCCTTTTCTGGCCAAAAAATACTTAAAGGGTGCAGGCAACACATGGGGTAATAACGTTTTTAAAGACAGCCCCATGGTGTC
>DPHD01000042.1:0-789 GCA_003523085.1 Oceanospirillaceae bacterium
CATGGCCTACCTATAGAAACCAAAATTGCTCAACTTGCGGGCATGAGAATGCGGGCGGCCATCGTTATACGTATGCTCGGCGCGTTTGCCTTTGCTTGGTTATTACATGTGTTCTACGATCAAAGCCAGTGGTTACAGGAGCCCGCCCAAATGGTGTGGCAACCAGACCCTATTGCGCCCGGTTTAATGCCGTGGGGGTTAGCGCAAGTTAAGGCTTTAATCATGATACAAATCATTATTATCGTGCTGCTAACCTTCTTAAAGATCCTCAAAGCCATGGGTGTTGAGCGGGTTATTCAATGGATTTTACGGCCCCTATTAAAGCTCATGGGCATAGGCAAAGAAGCCACCACCATTACCTTGGTGGGCATCACCTTGGGTTTGTCATTTGGTGGGGGTTTGTTAATTAAAGAAGCCCAAGCCGGTCACGTCTCCAAAAAGGACATTTTCACCTCTCTGGCGCTCCTGGGTTTTTGCCATAGCCTTATAGAAGATACTCTATTGGTATTGTTATTAGGCGCCCATTTATCGGGGGTGCTCTGGTTCCGACTGCTATTTGCCTTTGTAGTCACCAGCGCCTTAAGTTACTGGCTCACCAAGGTTAGCCCAGGGTTTCAACAAAAACACCTGATACGGTAAGCCCCTGCCATTAGCTGCTTTTGATTGGCCGCTTTTGATTGGCCGCTTTTTATTAGCAAAAACAGACCAACAGTCTTTATAATAGGCTATGTTAAAGATATCCAACCGCATCACCATACCTGCCCACGAAATAGAGCAGCAGTTTATTCG
>DPHD01000042.1:946-4577 GCA_003523085.1 Oceanospirillaceae bacterium
GCCCAAGGCGCTGGTGGCCAGCACGTCAATAAAACCTCTACGGCGGTGCATTTGTTTTTTGACATCCGCGCGTCAACGTCCCTGCCGCCCTACGTCAAACACAAACTTCTCAATACGGCAGACCACCGTATCAGTGCGTCTGGCAAAATTATTATTAAGTCTCAGGCCAGCCGCAGTCAAGATGCTAACCGGCAAACTGCGTTGGAGCAGTTAACCTTAGTCATCCAAGCGGCCATGGTGCAAGAAAAACGCAGAATCGCCACCAAACCCACCAAAGGCTCTAAAACCCGACGTTTAGATAGCAAAACCCAAAAAGGCCAAACTAAAAAGTTACGCTCAAAAGTCCATGGGGTCTGACACCACACGGTAATCTCCCGCAGCCATACTTGGGGGTAGCTTAATATGACCTATTTGGGTGCGGTGAATACTCAGCACGGGATTACGAAAATGACCAAACATACGTTTGATTTGGTGATAACGACCTTGCTTTAAGATCACTTGGGCGCTGGTCGCTGTGAGGATATTTAACTGCGCCGGAGCCGTTGTGAGATCCTCAAAAGCAAAATAGATGCCCTGTGCAAAAGCATCCACTTGCGCTTGGGTTATGGGGTTGGCTAGGGTAACGGTATAATACTTAGCAAGCTTAGTGTCTGGCTGGGTGATTAGGCGGGACCATTGCCCGTCGTTGGTTAACAAGAGCAGGCCCGTACTACTCAGGTCTAAGCGCCCAGCAATATGTAAACTGTGATACTCAGGTGGCAGCAAATCCAACACAGTGGTGTGTTGGTCATCCACCGTGGCACTCACAACCCCCGCCGGTTTGTGCAGCATGATATACAGTGGCTTGATGTGCCTAAGCACTTTAATCTCACCGTCAAGGTCAACAGCCACCTTGGAAAACTGGCCTATAAGCTGTTCGCCGTGGTGACACACCTTGTTATCTAAGGTGACCAACCCCTGGGCCAGTAACAGCTGTACTTGGCGTTTTTTGTAGCCCAATTGTTGGCCCACAAACTTATCCAAACGAGTAGCGTAAGACGTCACAGTGCCTCGCCGTTACCAAGCGCCGCTAACAAGAAAACTCTTATAAGCGACGAGTTTCTTTTTACCGGCGTCTTGACCACCTGCATAGGTTACATGCAACGGCGACGGCATCTTTTTAGGTGCTTTAACAAACCAGTCTAGTGCCAACTTGCCACGCTGTATGTGGGCTTTCTGGGTGACTAATTGAGACATTTTTTGGCTTGCCAAGGTGTCGTTTTCTAACACAAAAAAATCACCTTGATGTTGCAAATCAGTGAGTGATTTTTTAGCTTTGGCCATGGATTTCTGCATCATCCAAGGCTCGATTTTAGCATTTTGTCCGGCGTGTTTAACCAACACAGGGAGCAATGGCGCCATAAAATCGATCAACCAACCATCGGCCTCAACCCAGGCATGGTGCTGACTGTCATTACTTTCCAAGCGGCCGCCTTGAGACTCACCAAAAGCCAGCACTTTAGCTTGCAAACCTAAGTGGTACGCTGCAAACCCCACCACCGGCTGGGCCGCAATGCCGTAATGGCGTTTGAGTATTTGTGCGCCATAGACGCTAAACAAAAAGTTAGCCTCATGGCTATCAACCGCATCGGCAACCAATAACGAGTGGATAGTGGAATAGATACGGCGGTAATCTGGCAATGTAATAAGCATATAGACTTAGTCGTTAGTCCAACCACTAATAGACTTCACTTCCAAGAAGTCTTCGAGGCCCCAAACGCCACCTTCACGACCATTGCCAGACTGCTTGTAGCCACCAAAAGGTGCGCCAGCGGCTCTGGAAGTGCCGTTCATTTCCACCATACCGGAGCGCAAGCGACGTGCCACTCGGTTGGCTTTGTTGCCGTCTTGGGTTTGTACATAGTTAGTCAAACCGTAAACCGTGTCGTTAGCAATGGCTAAGGCCTCTTCTTCGGTATCGAAGGGGATCATACACAACACGGGGCCAAACACTTCTTCGCGGGCAATTTGCATGTCGTTGTTAACGTCGGCAAAGATGGTGGGTTTCACAAAATAGCCGGTCTCTAAACCTTCTGGTTTGCCTAAACCACCGGCAATAACACGGGCACCTTCGTCAATACCAACTTTAATCAGGCCTTGAATTTTGTTGTATTGTAATTCTGACACCACAGGTCCAATGTGATTACCTGCCTCGGCAGCGCGGCCCACTTGAGTTTTAGCTGCCACCTGGATTGCAGTTTCTACAGCTTGGTCATAAATACTACGCTCTACCAACATGCGTGTAGGCGCATTACACGATTGCCCAGTGTTATTAAAACAATGCCTTACGCCACGTACAATGGCTTTCTCGTCGGCGTCTGCAAACACGATATTGGCACCTTTACCACCGAGTTCTAGGGCTACACGCTTGACACTGTCGGCCGCGTTTTTAGAGATTAACGCACCAGCTCGGGTTGAACCCGTAAACGACACCATGTCGACATCTGCATGACTTGTCAGTTGAGAGCCCACACCCACGCCGTCGCCGTTAACCAAGTTAAACACACCGGCTGGAATGCCCGCTTCGTGGATCATATCGGCAAATACCAAACCCGACAAAGGTGAAATTTCGGACGGCTTAAGCACCATGGTGCAACCTGCAGCGATGGCGGCTATGGCCTTTAAGGTCACTTGGTTCATGGGCCAGTTCCATGGCGTAATCAACGCACAAACCCCAATTGGCTCATAGATGATTTTGTCGTTAGGTGCACGATCACTCAAAGGCCGCTCAAACTCAAACTTATCGAGTTCACGTAATAATATTTTAGTATGCCAAATGCCTGTGCCCACCTGAGAGGCATTAGCCATGTCGATTGGTGCGCCCATTTCTTGGCTAATGGCTTGGCCCATTTCGCCGGCTCTAGCCTGATAGATTTCGAGGAATTTTTGCAACAAGCCTAAACGCTCAGCTTTAGGGGTTTGGCTCCAGCTATCAAAGGCGGCTTTAGCGGCAGCAACTGCAGCGTCGGTGTCGGCCGCGCCACCGATAGAAATAGTGGCACACACTTGTTCCGTAGACGGGTCAATCACGTCTAGGTCGGTAGCGTCCAAAGGCGCAACCCAAGCGCCGTTAATGTAAAACTTTTTAGTGTCGATCATAATATAGGTCTCGAATAAATCTAGTTAATCAGTCCACTTGCTCTGGGCCGGTGGCGTATATTCCTGTAAGCGCAACAATAACTTTGTGGGGTCGTCTTCGACGATTAACAACTGTAAGTGTTTGGGCTTAATAAAACCAGCCAATACTGCGTGGTCAAAAAATGCTAATAGGGCGTCATAATAGCCGTTAATATTGAGCAATCCAATGGGTTTTTTATGAAATTCAAGTTGCGCCCATGTTAACACCTCGGTTAGCTCCTCTAAGGTGCCAAAACCACCTGGCAAAGCAATACAGGCGCCGGCTAGTTCAAACATCATGGCCTTGCGGGTATGCATAGAATCCACCACATGTAGCTGCGTCAATCCTGCATGGGAGACTTTGTGAGCAAACGATTGCGGAATAATACCTACCACTTTTTGACCACCGGCTAACACCGCATCTGCAACTTGACCCATCAACCCCACTTGTGCGCCACCATAAACCAGCCCTAAC
>DPHD01000082.1 GCA_003523085.1 Oceanospirillaceae bacterium
GCGCATTCTACCATTGCCGTGCAACACGCGCTAGGCAAAGGCTATAGGGTCTTGCTTGTGCGCGGGTATGGCGTTTATGTCCCACTGTGCAACGGCCCACGCTAATTGCTCGGCAACGGGTGCTTGGCGAAAGTTACATGGAGTGGCTTGGCCCAGGCGTTCTAACGCTTCAGATAGCAAAGCCGGCGCTTGTTTGGGGTCTAAGGCAGCTGCCAAATTTTGTTTGCTGAGTTTTTGGCCTTGGGTGTTGGTAATGATCGGGATGTGGGCATAATGGGGTTGGGGTAATTGCAAACATGTTTGTAACCAAGCTTGCCTTGGGGTTTGATCGTACAAATCGCTGCCCCGCACTACATGGCTAATGTTTTGTGCTGCATCATCCACCACTACGGCTAATTGGTAGGCGAATAGTTGATCTTTACGCTGCAGCACAAAGTCACCCACTTGTTGTGCTAGGTGCTGGGTTTGTGGCGGCAGTATGAGGTCTTGTACCGTGAGTGTGGTGTTAGCGGCGATCACTTTCATGGCCACTGGTTGGCTCGAGGGGGCAGTTTGGCGGCAATTACATCGATGGTCTGGATTGGTAACAAATTGAGAGCGACTGCAGCTGCAGGCATAGATTAACTGTTGTTGCTGTAGTTGGCTTAAGGCGTGCTGATAAGCGTCTTGGCGCCGGCTCTGGTACATGGGTTCGCCATCCCAGTGTAAGCCAAAGGCTTCGAGGCAGCGTAAAATTGCATCAATAGAGCCAGCTGCTGTGCGCGGGGGATCTAAGTCTTCTATGCGCAGCAGCCAAAGACCTTGATTGGCGCGTGCGTCTAAGTAGCTGGCAAGGGCGGCTACCAGCGAGCCAAAGTGAAGCGGGCCGCTTGGCGTAGGGGCAAAGCGGCCGATGTAAGCCATAGGCAGGGAGCTAGGCTTATTTGCCGAGCTGCTTCTCTTTGATTTCTGCAAGGGTTTTGCAGTCGATACAAAGGGTGGCAGTGGGGCGAGCTTCTAAGCGGCGAATGCCAATTTCTACACCACAGGTGTCGCAGAAACCGTATTCGTCTTGTTCGATCAGCTCTAGGGTATCGTTGATTTTGTTGGTCAACTTACGCTCACGGTCGCGGGCGCGCAATTCAAGGGAAAACTCTTCCTCTTGACTGGCACGGTCGTTGGGGTCAGCAAAGTTAGCAGCGTCTTCCTTTAAATGGTTAACGGTACGATCAACTTCTTCCATTAAGTCTTGTTTCCAGGCGTGCAAGATCTGCTTAAAATGCTCTCGCTGGTCTGGGTTCATGTACTCTTCACCGCTCTTCACCTTGTATGGGGTGTAGTGCTTTAACAGTGATGCATTTGCTTCTGACATAGCTTGGTTCAATGTATTAGGGGCTGGTTGACTTCGGAACAGTAAACCGAAGAGGTCGGCCCAGTGGCTATAGGTAATATTTAGGGCGACAAAATAGCAGAATATGGCGCCTAAATCTAGGGGTATTTTGGCCAGTAACTAAGTAATTCTAGCCTATTTTCTAGCTTAATACCGTCGTTTTGGTGTTTTTTCAGTTACAATTCATAGGCTTTGGCTGATTCGGCCAATTAACATCATACACCATGATATTAATGATTGGAGATAATTTATGGACTTCTCTTTGCCATTACAAGAAGCAACGCTGCAGTTACGCTACAAACGGTTTTTGGCCGATGTGGTGCGCCATGAGGGAACGGAATTAACCTTGCATTGTCCTAATACCGGTTCCATGAAAAATTGCGCCCAGCCCGGTAGCCGTATTTGGTATTGGGACTCGGCCAATAACAAACGTAAATACCCCTGTACCTGGGAGTTGGTGGAGGTTGAAAACCAGTACTTAGCCTGTATTAATACCCAGCGTGCCAATGGTTTGGTGGTAGAGGCCATTAATAACGGCGTGATACAAGAGTTGCAGGGCTATGATCAACTACAAACAGAAGTGAAATACGGGCATGAGAATAGTCGTATCGATATTCTGTTGACTCACAAAGGCCCTGTGCCACGCTGTTATGTAGAAGTTAAAAATGTCACCCTTATGGCCGCCGATGGTTTGGGCCAGTTCCCAGACGCAGTGACGCAACGCGGTCGCAAACACTTACGCGAATTGGTGGCTATGGTAGAGCAGGGGCACCGAGCCGTATTGGTGTATTGTGTAGCCCACACGGGAATTGATCGTGTGGCGCCTGCATGGAATATCGACCCGGCCTACGCAGATAGCTTAATTTGGGCCATGCAATCAGGTGTGGAAGTGCTAGCCTATGGTGCAGACATTAATTTGACCAGCATGACGTTAGAGCGCCGCTTACCGCTGCAGTTAGATCGTTGATTTAGACAACAAGTAGATGCCACCATCGCGCTCTTCTATGGGCACGGGCTCTAGTGATTGACGGTTGCACGGGCCGCTAATGCACAGGCCTGAATCAATGGTGAATAATGCGCCATGGGTGGCGCATTGAATGAATTGTTTATCGTAGTCCAGAAATTGATCGGCCACCCACTCCAGGGGTACTTTGCGGTGGGGGCAGCGATTGACATAGGCTACAACTTGGCCGTGGTGGCGCACGATAAAGAGGCTGATACCCTCATGCACAAAACCTTTGCATTGCTGATCTTCGAGTTCGTGACTAGCAATAAGTAGATGATGGCTCGCAGTTAGATACATATGAATTGGCCGAAAAAAAGCGGTGAAACAAACACCAAGCATAACAGAGATGGACACTAATTTTGACTAAAAGAAGGGCCGCATCAAGCCTAAAAACTAATCCCAAGAGCTGGATATCATGGCAATGGTTGCTAAAGCTGGCGACCGTATTGTTGGTATTGGGGGCCGTGGCTATGGTCTATTTGGATGCCCAAATTCGGCACCGGTTCGAAGGCCATCGTTGGTCCTTGCCTGCGAAAGTGTATGCCCGTCCCTTGGAGTTGTTTACTGGCCAGCAATTGGCCCATGGACAATTAAACTACGAGCTAAAACAGCTGGGTTATCGCTGGGTTAATCAAGCCAAGGCCCCTGGGCAGGTGCAAAAAACTGCGACTGGCATTGCCATATACAGCCGCGGCTTTCGGTTTGTCGATGGTGATCAAACCAGCCGTTTAGCGCAGGTGAATATTGCCAATGGCAAAGTGCAAGCCTTGCGCCAGTTCAATGGACAAGCCATAGCCCTGTTGAGGCTAGAGCCGCAACTGGTGGGCGGAATTTATCCGGCCCATAACGAAGACCGAGAGTTGATCCAGTTAGACGACTTACCTAATGGTTTTATAGAAACCCTATTAGCGGTGGAAGATCGACAATATTACCAGCATTATGGCGTATCGCCATGGGGTATTGCGCGCGCGATGTGGGCTAACCTCAAAGCTTTCGCAATTGTACAAGGCGGCAGTACCCTTACCCAACAGCTGGTTAAAAACTTTTACCTAACCGATCGACAAACCCTGTGGCGCAAGCTGGTAGAAGCGCCCATGGCCTTGTTATTGAATTTACATTACAGCAAAGACGAAGTACTGGAGGTGTACCTTAACGAAGTGTTTGTTGGCCAAGCTGGCAAGCGCGCAATTCATGGTTTTGGTTTGGCGAGCCGCTTTTATTTTGGCCAACCGGTGAGTGAACTGCGTTTGCACCAAGTGGCTTTGTTAGTGGGGCTGGTTAAGGGGCCATCTTATTATAATCCCCAGCGGCACCCTAAACGTGCCACCAAGAGGCGTAATTTAGTGTTGTCGGTATTGGCTCAGCAAGGGCTTATCTCGGAGTCACAAAAGCAACGATATCAGGCCCTACCCTTGGACTTGAGTAGCGCCCAGCAAGTGAGCCGGTACCCCGCTTATATGGATGTTGTGCGTCAACAGTTGCAGCAACACTACCCTGCATCGGCGCTCAGTAGCCACGGCTTACGTATTTTTACTAGTTTAGACCCATGGATTCAACACCAATCCGACTTAGCCATGCGCAGCCAAGTTAAGCAGCTCCAGCAGCAATACAAAGGTCTAGATTCGTTGCAAGGGGCGTTAGTGGTGAGTCAGCGTGACAGCGGCGAGTTGTTGGCGCTAGTGGGAGATAAAGACGGTGGTTATGCGGGCCATAACTGGGCTTTGGATAAAACCCGACAAGTGGGTTCGTTGCTGAAACCTGTGGTGCATTTAAGTGCTCTAGAATCGGGCCGCTATCATCTTATGAGTGCCGTTGATGATGCGCCCATTGCGGTACCTCAAGCAGATGGAAGCGTCTGGAAACCGCAGAATTACGATCTAACATCCCATGGTGTGGTACCTATGTATCAGGCTTTAGCTAAGTCGTACAATCAGGCCAATGTGCGTTTAGGCTTAGATGTGGGTGTGAAACGGGTGGTGGCACAGTTACATCAATTGGGCGCCGAAGGTGACATCCCTGCATACCCGTCTGTGTTACTAGGGGCGGTGGCAATGTCGCCGTTAAACGTCAATCAGGTCTATCAAACGATTGCGGGCAATGGCTTCTATAGCCCCTTGACTCTGGTGCGTCAGGTGACCGAGGCCAACGGTGTTTTGTTGAGCCATTTTCCTTATGCGGTACGCCAAGCGGCGAGCAATGAATCGGTGTATTTGTTGCAACAAGAGATGCGCAAGGTAGCAACGCAGGGTACCGCTCGAGGGGTTTACCGCTATCTGCCTAAACAACAACAAGTCGCTGCCAAAACGGGCACTACCAATGACCAGCGAGACAGTTGGTTTTCTGGCTTTAGCGGCCAATATGTGGCCACCACTTGGTTGGGCCGAGAAGATGCTAAACCGACGCCGTTGACGGGCGCTAGTGGTGCACTCAAGGTGTGGGGTGAGTTGATGAAAAACTTAGCTTATACTCCCTATCAAGATATCAAGCCGCAATCTGTAGACTATTATTACCTCAACCCAAAAACCGGGCAGGCGATGCCAAGCCGGTGCGCTGATGGTGTGTGGTTGCCTATACAAAAGCCGCTGGCGCCAGAGTCAACCAAACAATGTGGATATTAATACGTGAATGTTACTAATAAATTAGCGGCCCTAGGCCGACTACCGCTGTTAGCGGTTGTCATCTTGACCAGTGCCTGTGCCGGCCCCGGGTATGGCCCCATAGTGCAGGACTTGAGTGTGACCGCTAGGGTTTCGGAGCGCTTATCTTCTACCGGTCAAAATGATACTGCTGTAGCGCAACCTGAGGTTGCTCCTGCGTCAACGGTGGTGCCTAAGTTGCAGCCGCAGGTGCGAGTGCCGGCAGTGACTATTACAGCCCAGCCGCAAACCAGTCAAATTCAAGCTGCCAATGTGGTGCAGGTACAACCGGTGGAGCAGATTAAGCGCGCAACCGTCGATACCACGCCAACCGCCGCCGTTGCGCTACCCGCCTCCGACCAGCGGGTGGTTGAGCAGTTGTTAGCCGAAGCTGATCAACTCAAGGCCAAAGGCAGGGTGACACAAGCTGTGATTCAGCTACAAAGAGCCCAGCGGATCGCCCCGCGTGAGCCGAAGGTGTACGCGCGATTGGCGGCCTTGCAGTTGTCATTAGGCGAGGCTTCAAGAGCCGAACAATTGGCCCTTAAAGGCTTAACGCTAGTGCCACAGCAAAATAACTATCAGTACTATTTCTGGAAGTTAATTGCCGCCAGTCGTAGTCACTTAGGCGATGTGCCTGGAGAATCTAAAGCCATTGCTGAAGCGGCAAAATATAAGTAGAGGCCTATTGCAAGCATGGCTATTGTAGCAACAAGTAAAGCGTAATTGGTTTCAAAGCCAAGGCCGTCAATAAGCATGGAGCCAAGGCTAGTATCGGCCCGCCTTAATAGTTCAAACAGAGCCGCTAGGGCCAGAAAAATACGCCCCCAAGTGGCTTTTTGCCAGCGCCAGTCGTAGCGCCAGTCGATGACCGCCAGCACCAGCATGGGTAGGCTGATATACAGGCTCACGTTATATCCCATGGCGGTTAGCACCGGCCCTAGGTCGGGTATTAGCCACTGCATGCTAGTAAGGCAGCCAAAGGCCGCGAGCGCTAGACTCAGGGCCGTTGTCTTGAGCAATCCACGGTCCAGTGTAAGGAGCCAAATAGCACCGCTTAATCCCAGCAGCCCCATGGCCAACAATAGATAAACAATATTGAGCATCACTTAGAGCGCAGCAAACGCCCGCTCGGCGGCGTTAAGGGTATGTTGCAGCTCTTGCTTGCCATGGGCGGTGGAGACAAAACCAGCTTCAAATGCAGATGGCGCTAGGTACACGCCTTCGGCCAGCATCAAGTGAAAGAAACGACCAAACTTTTGGGCATCGCAGGCCATGGTTTCGGTAAAACAAGTGACTTGAGGTTGGTCGGTAAAAAATAGCCCAAACATAGCGCCCACTTGGCTGGTGAGAAAAGGCACGCCCGCTGCGTCTGCCCGCTGCTGTAGTCCGGCTAAGAGTTTGCTGGTGTAATCGGTTAACTGCTCGTAGACGCCTGCCTGACTAATCTCCTCCAGCATCACTAATCCCGCGCTCATGGCGACGGGGTTGCCAGACAAAGTGCCGGCCTGATACACAGGCCCTAAGGGTGATAGGGAATGCATCACTTCACTTCGGCCACCAAATGCGGCGACCGGCATGCCGCCACCGATCACTTTACCCAGGGTGGTTAAGTCTGGGGCGATGCCGAAGCGGCCTTGGGCACATTGAGGGCCGACTCGAAAGCCGGTCATCACTTCATCAAAAATCAACAGTGCGCCACTGGCATCGCAGACGTCACGCAAACATTGTAAAAAGCCGTCTTGGGGTGGAATGCAGTTCATGTTACCAGCCACTGGCTCGACGATAATACAGGCAATTTCTGAGCCTAGTTGTGCAAACGTTTGCTTTACGCTATCGATATCGTTGAAGGTGAGGGTGACGGTATGCTCGGCAATGCTGTCTGGCACGCCGGGCGAGCTAGGTACGCCCAAGGTTAAGGCGCCAGAACCCGCTTTGACTAACAATGAATCGGAATGGCCATGATAGCAGCCTTCAAATTTTACAATTTTGTCGCGTCCCGTATGGCCGCGAGCAAGGCGAATGGCGCTCATGGTGGCTTCGGTGCCTGAGCTCACCATGCGCACCATGTCCATGTGGGGCAGTAGGCTACATAACTTGTCGGCCATGTCCGTTTCTACTTTTGTGGGGGCGCCAAAACCAAGGCCATTTTCGATACTTTTGGATACTGCTGCCAATACTTTAGGGTAGGCATGGCCTAATATCATAGGGCCCCATGAGCCTACGTAATCCACATACTGTAAGTCGTCTTCGTCTGTGATCCATGCACCTAAGCCGCGCTTAAAGAACAGCGGGTGGCCGCCCACTCCTTTAAAAGCCCGTACTGGGGAGTTTACGCCTCCGGGTATATGTTGTTGGGCAGCTTCAAAAAGTTGGGCAGAAACAGGGGCTAAGTGGGTGGACATGGTGGGCTCACAGGTTGATTAAAGTCCTATTATCGCCTGAAATACCCAGCCTAGCCAGTCTATTCCCTCTGTGTGTAGAGCAAAATCTCATCAAACGGCAATAAACCAATAACTGTGCCATCGGCCTCGGTGATGAGCAGGTGATTGTAATTGTCTTGCTTGCACAGGTCCCATGCTTCTTTGAGGGTTGCTCGAGATGAGCAGAAGCCAAAATCGGAGCCTGCAGAACCTGCTGTTTCCATGCCTTCGCAATGACCAATGTCATCATGCATAAGGCTAGTGACACCTTGATGGTTAAGCGCCTGGGTGATGGGCTTGGCTTGGTAGTCTAAGCCTTGCTTGCGCAGTACTTCTACAAATGCTGAATCTTGTTTGAACACGTAGCTACAGGTGATGTTGGCGATCACGATAGTGGCCATGCCCGGTAGAATGATTTCTGGGTTGTGGGTTAATTCCATCAAAGCGACCAATGCTGCAAGGGGGGCCTGCAGTACGGCGCTCATCATGGCTCCCATGCCAAGCATGGCGTAAAAGCCTGGATCTGATGTCGGACCGTCAATAAAGTAAGCGCTAACATGGCCCAGCGCTGAACCTGCGCAAGCTCCCATTAATAGGGTTGGGCCTATTAGGCCAATTGGCATGCCTAGTCCTACACTAATGGCGGTGGCAAATAGTTTTGCTAAGGCTAACGCCACTAATAACCCCAAGGCATACTGGCCTTCTATAGCGGCTAGAATGCTGTCGCTACCCATACCCATCACTTGAGGGATGTAAAACGCTAAGCAACCGGTAAATGTGCCGGCTACCAGCATGCGCGCTAATACGGGTTTAGCACTGAAATTTTGCATGCTCGAAAGGGTTTTGGTAAACATGGCAGCCATGGCACCTAATACAACGCCATATACTAAAATGAGCGGCATCTCTTGCATGTTGGCCATGCTGATTTCAGGTGCCATGAAGGCCATTTCCGCGCCATATAAACCGTTATGTAACAACGTGGCGGTCACCGCGGCAATAATAACGGGCGTAAAACCTATAATGCTGTATTCGAGCATTACCACTTCCATGGCAAAGATAACTCCCGCCATAGGGGTGTTAAACGACGCCGCAATGGCGCCCGCAGTGCCACAGCCTACCATCAGTCGCACGCTATTATTTGGCAACTTAAACAGGCACCCTAGTTGCGCGCTAACGGCCGACCCTAAGTGTACCGCAGGCCCTTCGCGCCCTGCCGATTGGCCAGTAAGAATGCCAATGGCCCCCCCCACAAATTGAACAATGGTGTTTTTGAGTGGCATTTTACCCTGATGGTATGCCATACGTGCCATGACGTGAGCGACGCCTGTTTTACGTTCGTCTGGTTTAAATAACATGAGCCATAGGCCAATGAGGCCGCCGCCGATGACCGGTAATAGAAAGTGCCAGATGGGATTTAATTGTTCGAAGCTCTCGGCCGTGCCGCCCGGTAACCAATGCTCTAATGGTAGTTCAAATAAGCTTCGAAATGCCACTATAACTAAGGCCGCGGCAACACCGCACAAAAAGCCTAATAAACTGATTTGCGGCAGGGCATCATTAAATGCCAAGCGGCGGCGAAAGTGGTCAGCGCCAAAGCGGCTGGGATTGAGGCGCGCTGCTAAGGCTTGTCGTAGGTCAAACATAGGCTATAACTCGTTAAGGCTTTATTGTTATGTTTTTAACACGAGCGGCGATTAGTGCAGTTTACAATATATTGTGGTGTGTACATAGGGTAAACTGGATTACTGCAGTTTACACCGTTGCCAGTGCTGGGCGAGAGACATAAATGTATGGACAAAAAATTTGGTTTAGACGAGTTTATTGGTCTTACAATTAAATCTGCGCGCAAGGCCGCAGGCTTGAAAATTGTCGACGTCGGCCAGATGTCGGGCATTAGTCAGGGTATGATTAGTAAGATCGAGAATGCCCAAGTATCACCTAGTTTAGATTCCCTTAATCGCCTATGCGATGCCATAGGCATGCCGATATCTCAGTTGTTAACCAACTATAACCGTGCTGATGGCGACGCTCACTTTACTAAATCTGGAGAGGGTTTAGAGGTGGTAAGACGCGGCACTGACAAGGGCCATGAGTACCGATTATTAAACTATCAGCGTGGTGGCACACGTAATTTTGAACCATTTTTGGTGACTATGGACGATCTGGCTGAGGTATTTCCTTCGTTTTCTCATCCGGGTGAAGAATTCGTTTATATTGTTGAGGGCTCGCTCTCATATCGACACGGCAACCATATATATCGACTGGAAGTGGGTGACAGCTTGACCTTTGAAGCCAATGTCCCCCATGGGCCAGAGCAGCTCCACAGTGTGCCTGTGAAGCTGCTGTCGGTGATCAATTACACCGCATCACGCTAGCTAAAAGGCCTGTCCTGGGATCCAATTAGTGCCTACTAACGGTATTTTTGCCATGGCCGCTGATTCCACTGTTAACGCCACCATGTCTTCGGGTTCTAAATTATTAAGGTTGCTTTTGCCGCAGGCACGGGCCAAGGTTTGAGCTTCTAAGGTGAGTACGCGAATATAGTTGGCTAACTTGCGCCCCCCATCTACTGGATTTAAGCGTTGCGCTAGTTCTGGGTCCTGGGTAGAGATGCCAGTGGGGTCTTTGCCTTCATGATAATCGTCATAAAACCCAGCAGCAGAGCCGATCTGCTTAAACTCGGCGTCATACTTCGGGTCATTGCAGCCCAAAGCTACCAATGCGGCGGTGCCAATGGCCACCGCATCTGCACCCAAGGCCATACATTTGGCCACATCTGCGCCATTGCGTATACCGCCGGAAACAATAAGCTGAACTTTACGATGCATACCCATGTCTTGTAGCGCTTGAACCGCTTGCGGTATGGCTGCCAAAGTAGGGATGCCAA
This sequence comes from Oceanospirillaceae bacterium, assembly GCA_003523085.1. Classification (GTDB taxonomy): domain Bacteria; phylum Pseudomonadota; class Gammaproteobacteria; order Pseudomonadales; family Balneatricaceae; genus Njordibacter. The sequence continues at coordinate 10,322 of DPHD01000082.1, forward strand.
CATGCTCGATGAACACCTCTTGAGTGGCCGCGGTACCCCCTTGCATTCCATCCACTACGATGACATCAGCACCCGCTTTAACGGCTAGTTTAACGTCATAGTAAGTGCGGGTTGCGCCGATTTTGATATAAATGGGGATCTGCCAATCGGTTATTTCCCTGAGTTCTTGAATTTTAATGGTCAGGTCATCGGGGCCTGTCCAGTCCGGGTGACGGCAGGCTGAACGTTGGTCTACGCCTTTCGGTAAGGTGCGCATGCCTGCCACCCGGTCGGTTATTTTTTGACCTAGCAGCATACCGCCACCGCCGGGTTTAGCGCCTTGGCCTAGGACGATCTCTATGGCATCGGCTTTGCGCAGGTCATCTGGATTCATGCCGTATCGGGAGGGTAAATATTGATACACCAGCTTGTCTGACTGGCCACGCTCTTCAGGCGTCATGCCGCCATCACCGGTGGTGGTGGAGGTGCCCACTGCCGAAGCACCTCGGCCTAGCGCCTCTTTGGCATTGGCAGACAAAGCACCAAAACTCATGCCAGCAATGGTGACTGGGGTGTCGATAACGATGGGTTTTTTAGCAAACCGAGTGCCCAGAGTGACGGAAGTATCACAGGCTTCACGATAGCCCTCCAATGGGTAGCGCGACATACTGGCGCCAAGAAACAGCAAATCGTCAAAGTGTGGTAGTTTGCGTTTGGCACCAAAACCACGGATGTCATAAATCCCCGTCTCTGCTGCGCGACGAATTTCTGCCATGGTGGTGCGGTCAAAGGTAGCCGATTCGCGTAAATTGTCCTGCGGGTGTTTGTTAGTCATGGGCATGGGTTCCTAATATGAGTTATCAACTTTAAAGTTATACAGTTGGCGGGCAGAACCATAGCGTTTGAAATGTGATGGATCGTCCTGTGCACCGGCGCTGGTTAAAAGTTTTTTGAGCTGAGTAAGGTGTTTTTTCGTCACTGGTTTTTCAACGCAGTCGGCACCTAAAGACTGTACCTTACCTTTAACAAAGATGACGGTTTCGTACAGTGAGTCGCCTAAAGCTTCGCCAGCATCACCACATACCACTAGCGTGCCGGCTTGCGCCATGAAACAGCTCATGTGGCCAACATTGCCCTTAACTACAATGTCGCAACCCTTCATGGAAATGCCGCAGCGAGCGCCAGTATTACCGTCGACTATTAGAAGACCACCATGGGCAGTGGCGCCAGCCGCTGAAGAGGCATCACCTTTGACGTGCACCGTGCCAGACATCATGTTTTCTGCTACCCCTTGGCCAGCATTGCCATGCACAATGATATGGGCCCGTTGATTCATGCCCGCACAAAAGTAGCCAACGTGGCCGTGAATGTTGACGGTGAGGTCTTGATTGAGACCACACGCAATGTTGTGCTGACCGCGGGTGGAACTGACCTGCCATTGATCATCTTCGAGCTGGTGGAATTGGTCGTGTAATTGCTGATTGAGCTGCCGTACACTGTGTTCTGCTAGGTTAATTGACTGCATGTCATCTCCAATAGAGGTATCTTGTTGTTAGCCTTGCTGGCTGTCGCGCTGCCACGAATAAATGGTTGCCGGCTCGGGCTCCCAGATACGGGCGTGTTCTATGTCGACTAAGCTGGTGAGGGCTTGGTACTCTGAAGCCATGGCAACGTAGTCATCGGTTTCTGCCAATACCGCTGGTTTGCAAGCGATCGGGTCACGCAGCACGGCGAAACCGTTCTTGGTGCCTATGGCTAAGGTGTAGAAACCATCCAGGTCTTTTAACGCGTGCTGCAACGACTGATCCAAAGTGTCGCCTTGATCCATGCGCCAGGTGAGATAACCCGCAGCCACTTCGGTGTCGTTTTCGGTTTTCATTTGGTAGCCATGATAGGCAAGTTCTGTGCGTAAACGATTGTGGTTAGAAAAGGAGCCGTTATGCACCAAGCATAAATCTTGGCCGGTAGAAAACGGGTGCGAACCTTCTAATGTGACCGCCGATTCGGTGGCCATACGAGTATGACCAATGATGTGGCTGCCTTGCATTGATGTTAGATTGAAGTCTGAACTTATTTCGGCAGGCAGGCCCACAGCTTTAAGGATCTCTATGGATTGTCCCGCACTTAATAGCGCCACCTCTGGTGCATGAGCGGCAAAATAATCGCTTGCCGTTTTTGCATCTGTAGCCACTTTGAACACGGCAGCATGATGGTTGCGAATATACTCCACGCTCACGGCTAGGTGGGTTTCAACATGATGAGCTAAGGTATCCCAATCGTACTCAAGGTCAGGGTGGCGCAAGGTGATTTTAGTAGCCCCGTCTAACACTTGATTACCATAGATGGCAAAACCCGCGCTATCTGGGCCGCGGCCAGTCATTGCCTCAAGCATGGGGGCAAACATACTGCCAAGTTGATTTTCTAAGGTTTGGTTTTTTAGGTAGAGACCTACAATTCCGCACATGTTTGGTTCCTTTTTTTGTTGTCAGTTGGTAGGTAACATCGAGTTAAAATAATTCCAGATAACGTTTGCGCTCCCACTCTGTCACATAACGGCAATACTCAATCCACTCGTCGCGTTTGAGTTTGATGAATTCGTTGCATATCTCCGGCCCGATTAGGTCAATGAGCTGGGTGTCGGCTTCTAGGGCATCAATCGCCTCGCCTAAGTTTTGTGGTAGCAGGTCAATGCCCGCTGCAATACGCTGCTCGTTAGAAAGGCTATATAGATTGATGTTTTGCGCTGCACCAGGGTCTAGCTCACGATCAATACCATCCAAGCCCGCGGCGATGATGGCCGCGTGGACTAAATACGGGTTGCAGGAAGAATCAGGTAGGCGATACTCCAAACGTCCATAAGGAATGCGTACCATGGCTGAGCGGTTGTTGTCACCATAACAAATATAGGCAGGAGCCCAAGTGGCACCCGAGGCAGAGCCACCTACCACCAGGCGTTTGTAGGAGTTCACTGTGGGGGCCGACAAAGCGCACAGGGCTTTAGCGTGGTGTAATAATCCAGCCATAAAGTGATAGGCCATAGTGGATAGGCCCATGCCGCTTGGGTCCGTGTGGTCACAGAATAAGTTATTGCCCTGTGGGTCAGTTATAGATAGGTGAAAGTGCATGCCGTTGCCGGCACGGTCTGCAACGGGTTTGGGCATAAAGGAACAGACCATACCCATGTCGTGGGCAATTTCCCCTGCGGCCATACGCACAAAGGTAAAGCGGTCTGCAGAGGTTAGCGCATCGCTATATGTGTAGTTAATTTCAAATTGGCCGTTGGCGTCTTCATGGTCGATTTGATAGACATCAAAGTCGACCGCTTGTAATGCACCCACTAAGGTTTCTAAATATTTTCTCGAGCGCGACAAACCTTTGTAGTCATAACAAGGTTTGTCTAATGTGTCAGACTTATCAACCACCGTAACGCCCTGATCTTCATCACGGGAAAATAACGAGAACTCGGGCTCAAGCCCAGTGTTTAATGTCCACTGCCGACTCGTTAACTTTGCCGCCTGCTTTTTCAATACCACCCTGCTGTCGTAAGGGTAAGGCTCATCATTGACGTAACCATCGCAAGCGATGCGCGCGTACCCCGGTTGCCAAGGCACAATCGACAGCGTGTCTAAATCACCACGGGCCATGAAGTCGGGGCCATGGGGCTCCATGCCTAGGCCATTGACGGCGAAACCAGCAAAACCGGCGCCACTATTAACAACGTCAACCAAATTTGCTGCGGGTACAGATTTGGTTTTGGCTACACCGTGAATATCTACAAACTGAGCTAGGACAAAGTTAATATTATTGTCTGATAAAAACTGTTGGGCATTATTGGTCATAGGTTGGGCTCCGCAACGTTTAGAATAATTATTTCTTGTAAGGAATGAAGGGTAGATGCTAGCAGAAGTATTAACTAATGGGAATTTTAATTTCCCATCAATAAAGTTAATAAAAATATTGTTGCCTGTCACAGTCTGCCGCTAATGTTGACTTAACTGTGTGGGCCACTATCATAGGCCGGTCGAAACTAAATGATTGTTATACCCATGAACTTACCTAAGCAGAAAGTTGCTATTGTTGGAGGCACTGGTTACACCGGTGTAGAACTGTTGCGTTTGCTAGCGCGCCACCCTCAAGTCGAGGTGTGTGCCATTACCTCACGCTCTGAAGCCGGTAAGGCTGTATCGGATATTTATCCAAGCCTACGTGGCGAGTATGATTTAGCCTTCACAGAACCCACAACGGACACCTTGGCTCAGGCCGATTTGGTGTTCTTTGCCACACCCAACGGAGTGGCAATGAAGCAAGTGCCAGCATTGCTGACCGCGGGTACTAAGGTAATTGACCTGGCTGCCGACTTCCGTATTCAGGATATTGATGTTTGGTCGCACTGGTATGGTATGGATCACGCATGTGCCGAGTTAGTTGCGCAGGCTGTTTATGGTTTGCCAGAGGTCAATAAGGAGGCTATTAAACAGGCCAGTCTAGTGGCTAACCCCGGTTGTTATCCCACCGCCGTACAGTTAGGTTTATTGCCACTGATTGAGCAGGGCTTAATCTCCACCGATCACATTGTGGCCGACTGTAAGTCGGGTGTGAGTGGCGCAGGCCGTGGTGCGGCCGTGGGTAGTTTAATGTGCGAAGCTGGGGACAGTTTCAAGGCCTACGGGGTGGCAGGTCACCGCCATTTGCCGGAAATTAAAGAACGCCTTGCAGTGGCTAATGATGCGCCAGTCGGTGTGACTTTTGTACCCCATTTAACGCCCATGATTCGTGGTATTCACGCCACCTTATACGCACGTTTAACCAATAAACAAGAGTCCTTAGAAACCATTCAGGCCTGGTTTGAGGCGCGTTATCTTGATCACCCATTTGTAGATGTGATGCCTTTGGGGAGCCATCCAGAAACACGTAGTGTGAGGGGCTCCAATATATGTCGCATCGCCTTGCATCAGCCACAAGGTGCAGATACCTTAGTTATTTTGTCAGCCATAGATAATTTGGTGAAAGGCGCGGCTGGGCAAGCCATTCACAATATGAACTTGATGTTGGGTCTGGAAGAAACTGCAGGTTTGAACATTGTGCCTTTGGCACCGTAAGATAGGGTCCAATAATACTTGACTAAATTACTAGGTTAAGCGCATAATTCTCGCCCTAAAAATGTTGAAGAGAGTAGTATGTCCAACACTGAGCAACAGGATCACATTGATGCCATCCCGCCAGCCATGGGGTTTACCGATGCTGCGGCAAAAAAAGTATCGCATCTCATGGAAGATGAGGACAATCAAGCCTTACGTCTGCGTGTATATGTGACTGGTGGCGGCTGTTCTGGATTTTCATACGGCTTTACCTTTGATGATAAGGTTGCCGAAGATGATACCCAGATTGAAAATGGTCAAGTCACCATGGTGGTGGATGCCATGTCGATTCAATATCTTATGGGGGCCACCGTAGACTATAAAGAAAGCTTGCAAGGTTCTCAGTTTTCGGTGACCAACCCCAATGCCACAACCACCTGCGGTTGTGGTTCAAGCTTCTCTATCTAGCGGGCCGTTGTGGTTTTAGTTGGTTGCCAATGGTGTGCCAAGTTTGTAGGCCTCAATTTGCGCTAAAATAGTTTCGGCTGCTGGTTTGAAGTCTTGCATCTGTTGCGCGTTGAGTGGTTGCACGTTAGGGAACTTCACCTTCAGCGGATTTTTATGTACGCCATTGGCACGGAACTCGTAATGTAAGTGTGGGCCGGTGGATAGGCCAGACGTGCCTATGTAGCCAATAACCTGCCCCTGTTTTACTCGAGTGCCCTTTTTAACTTTGCTGTTGTATTTAGACATGTGTGCATACAGTGTGGTGTAGATACCGGCATGCTGAATGATGATGGTACGCCCATAACCGCCCTTAGTGGCACGCCAAATAACCTTACCATCACCTGACGCTTTGATCGGTGTGCCTCTGGCTGCAGCGTAATCTACCCCTCGATGGGGGCGGCTGGTTTTAAGTACAGGGTGCTTACGGTTAGGGTTGTATTTGGAGCTGATGCGGAAAAAGTCCACCGGGCTACGTAAAAAGGCTTTGCGCATACTGTAACCTTTGGGCGAGTAATAGTTGCCATCCGTATGGCGTATGGCGTTAAACACCTTGCCTTGGTTAACGAATTGGGCCGCCAAAATGTGGCCTTCCCCTATTTTTTTATCATCTAGATACTTCTCTTCATAAATGACTGCAAATTGGTCTTGCTGGCGAATGTCTAGGGCAAAGTCGATGTCCCAGCCAAAGATGTGGGCCAGCTCCATAAGCTTCTTTTGACTCAATCCCGCCTTTTGACCATCTACAAATAACGAGTTAGTAATCACGCTTTGGATAAATCGGGTTTCTATATCGGGCTGGCGTTGAATCAGCTCTACCCCATACTGACCTTGGTCATCGCGCAAAATAATGACCTGCTGCAAAGGGTTTTTAATATGACGAACCTTTTCCAGCTGACCTGCGGTAATGACGAAGTCTAGCTGTTCGCCTGGGAAGAGCGTGCGCAAGGCTTTTGATTTTTTAGTGGCTGAGGCAATGCGGTGAACGTCTTGGGCCGTGAGGCCAACACGTTGGAACAAGGTGGACAGATTGTCGCCAGATTTAACCGTAACCGAACGCCATAGGTCCGGACTAATTGTAGTTTGTATTACCGCTGGAGAAGTGGGGCTGGCCGTTTGTAGTTTAAGGCTCAAATCAAGAGGCTGGCTGTCACCTTGATCGGTATTAGTCGGCTGGTCGCTATTGTTGGGCCATAAGCCGATGACCAGCATCGTTGAAAACAAAACCATTAGAATGGCTAAATAAGGCTTGGGAAAATGTTGTAAAAGTTTAGCGACGGCGGACATAAATACAGACAGTAAAATAAAGTGCGCCTATATTACATGAGAATGACCGCTATTGGGCGCCTTTCAAGACTTTTCTATTGCTATCAATTAGGGCTAAAATAGACGTTTTTGTGCCAGCTGCTTTAACGCAGCCTTGGTGCCCATGTTAATACCACCAATAAGCGACATATTATGACTGCTGTAGACACCAACTTACTCGCCGATTTGCAAATGCGCGGGCTAGTTAACCAAATGACCTCGCCCGAAGATTTAGAGCAGCACTTGCAGCAGTCGAGGGTGCTCTATTGTGGTTTTGATCCCACTGCAGATAGCCTGCACATTGGCAGCTTGGTGCCTTTGCTGGTGTTGCGCAGATTTCAACAGGCAGGTCATAAGCCTTTGGCGCTGGTGGGTGGTGCAACAGGCATGATTGGAGATCCAAGTTTTAAAGCCCAAGAGCGCAAGCTCAATACGGTTGATATCATTAATCAATGGGTTGATCGTTTAAAGGCGCAGGTGTCGGCTTTTATTGAGTTCAACGATCAGACTAATAGTGCCGAGGTGGTTAATAATTACGATTGGACTAAAGATGTTGATGTACTGACGTTTTTACGTGACGTGGGTAAGCACTTCTCAGTCAGTGCCATGATTCAAAAAGAATCAGTTAAACAGCGTTTGGACCGAGACGGTGAGGGTATTTCCTTTACCGAGTTTGCCTATATGATTCTTCAATCCTTTGACTTTTCAGAATTGTACAAGCAATACCATTGTAGTTTGCAAATAGGTGGCAGCGATCAGTGGGGTAACATCACCGGTGGCATTGATCTCACGCGCCGTCAACATCGGGCTCAAGTGTTTGGCCTCACCTTGCCCTTAGTCACTAAGTCTGACGGCACCAAGTTTGGTAAAACAGAAAGCGGTACCATTTGGCTTGACGCCAAAAAAACCTCCCAATACGCCTTTTACCAGTTTTGGATAAACAGCGCTGATGCTGACGTGTACCAGTTTTTACGTTACTTCACTTTCTTGAGTGAAGCGCAGATGGTGGCTATTGAAGAGCAAGACAAGGCTGCGCAAGGCCGGCCCCAAGCCCAGGGTGTGTTGGCTGCAGAAGTGACTCGCCTAGTTCATGGTGAAGAGGGTTTACAGGCGGCCTTACGCATTACTGAGGCATTGTTCTCGGGTCAGCTAAGTCAGCTAACCAGTAGCGACCTGCAGCAATTGTATTTGGACGGCATGCCAGCGTCTACGACCAGCGAGACTGAGCTAACCCTTGTGCAGTTATTAGTGGCTTCAAGTTTGGCCAAATCTAATAAGATGGCGCGCGAGTTTATTGGTAATAACGCGGTTAGCATTAACGGCGAAAAAGTATCTGACGTGGATGCCGTATTTAATTCAACTAGCGGATTACATAAGGAATTTCACGTTATCAAACGTGGTAAAAAGCTATTTCATTTGCTTCGTTGGCAAGCATAAACCCGGCCGAGCAAATTAATTCAATTATTTATAAAAAGCGTGTTGACAAACTTACTCAGTTCTATAGAATACGCCACCTCGGTTGAGCAGACGGACTTGCACTAAGCAAGCAGCAAGTCACTTAACCGACCGCTCTTTAACAATTTA
>DPHD01000054.1 GCA_003523085.1 Oceanospirillaceae bacterium
CCCAGTACCAACAAAAACGCTACGGCGATTAGGTAACCAAACAGGTTAGTAAAAGGAATGTCTTCTAGCCAATGTAGCTTATCGGCGTAAGCCATGAGCATCACCGTGACCACGGCAAACATTACCACCACGCGCATGGTACGGCAAAAAGCACAAGGCTTTTTGCCGCTGGGATCACTGTCGCTTATGCGCCTACCCATAGGTATTTAACCACCGCCACTAACGTAATTGATCATAATACCTGCCGCTACGGCGGAGCCAATGACTCCAGCCACGTTGGGCCCCATTGCATGCATCAGCAGGAAGTTTTGGTTATTCGCCTCCAAGCCCACCTTATTAGACACACGGGCCGCCATAGGCACCGCAGACACGCCTGCAGAGCCAATTAATGGGTTGATACCACCACCGGTGAGTTTATTCATCACCTTAGCCATAATCACACCAGACGCGGTACCAATAGCAAAGGCCACCATACCTAGGCACAAAATACCTAAGGTGGTGAAATCCAAAAACTTGTCGGCCGACAATTTAGAGCCTACAGCCAAACCTAAGAAAATCGTCACCACGTTAATGAGGGCGTTTTGCGTGGTGTCTGACAAACGATCAACCACACCTGATTCACGCATTAAGTTACCAAAACAAAACATCCCCAACAGCGGTGCTGCGTCGGGCAACATGATAGCCACTAACAATAGTAGCAAAAGCGGGAACACCACCTTCTCTACTTTGCCTACGGGTCGTAATTGCACCATTTTAATCTGGCGTTCTTTTTCGGTGGTCAGGGCGCGCATGATGGGCGGCTGAATCATCGGCACTAAGGCCATGTACGAGTAAGAAGCAACAGCAATGGCACCCAACAGGTCGGGGGCTAGCTTACTGGCCACATAAATGGAGGTGGGTCCGTCAGCACCACCAATGATACCAATGGCGGCCGCGTCGGCTAAACTAAAGTCCATAATACCTAAGGCCGAAAGACCTACGGCACCGAGCAAAGTAACAAAGATACCAAACTGGGCTGCGGCACCTAAGAACAAGGTCTTTGGATTCGCCAATAAAGGACCAAAGTCGGTCATGGCGCCTACACCCATAAAAATAATGAGCGGAAAAGCACCGGTTTCAATACCTACACTGTAAAACATGTAGAGGATGCCACCAGCGTCCGCTAAACCCGCACCTGGGATGTTTGCCAAAATACCGCCAAAACCGATAGGAATCAGCAACAGTGGTTCAAAATTTCGTTTAATCGCCAGATACAACAGTAACATGCCTACGGCCATCATCACCGCTTGGCCTGGCTGCATTTGGTACAGACCAGAGCTGTGCCAAATGTTGAGTAACTTATCCATGCTTGCCCGCCCTATGCCAAAGTCAACAAAGTATCACCAACGGATACTGAGTCGCCTTCTTTAACGGTTACTGAGCCGATGGTACCGGCCCTATGGGCACGAATTTCTGTTTCCATTTTCATGGCTTCAAGAATCAACAATACATCGCCTTCCTGTACCGCTTGGCCAGGCACCGCATGCACCTTCCAAATGTTACCGGCCAAAGGCGCTGTCACGGGCTCACCGCCGGTTAAAGGCGCTGCAGCAGCCACAGCTGGGGCGGCACTCATGGCCACTGGGGCTAGACCCACAGCAGAGATATCACCACCCTCTTCCACTTCTACCACATAACTTTGGCCATTTACGCCAATGGTGTAGACCTTAGATGAACCAGTGGCCGCGGCTGGTGCCGTGGCCGCCTGGGCAGACGCTAAGGTTGGCACGGGTTCAAAGGCGTCTGGGTTGTTGCGATTCTCGAGGAATTTAAGCCCCACCTGAGGGAACAAGGCGTAGGTTAATACGTCGTCAATTTCACGCTCGCCAGGGGCCAGCTGAATGTTCTTTTGTTGGGCTAAACCACGCAATTCAGCAGTTAGTTTATCTAACTCATCTTCCAACAAATCGGCAGGTCGGCAAGTCACAGGTTCTGCGCCATCAAGCACACGGGTTTGTAGCTCAGTATTAAACGGTGCTAATGCTGCACCATACTCACCTTTAAGCACACCTGCGGTTTCTTTGGTGATGGTTTTATAACGCTCGCCAGTCAAGACGTTGAGTACCGCTTGAGTACCTACAATTTGCGAGGTTGGGGTAACCAGCGGAATGTAGCCGAGGTCTTCTCTCACCCGAGGAATCTCCAATAACACCTCATCCAGCTTGTCGGCGGCGCCCTGCTCTTTAAGCTGGCTTTCCATATTGGTTAACATGCCACCGGGCACTTGGGCCACTAAAATACGTGAATCGACACCTTTTAAGGAACCTTCCCATTGGGCATACTTTTTACGCACTTCACGGAAATAAGCGGCTACTTCTTCTAATGCCGTAATATCTAGGCCGGTGTCGCGATCACTGCCTTCAAAGATAGACACAACCGACTCAGTAGGTGAATGACCATAGGTCATCGACATAGACGAAATAGAGGTATCTACATTGTCGATACCGGCTTCTGCCGCTTTCATAATAGCCGCAGTAGACAAACCGGTGGTGGCATGACATTGCATGTGCACTGGCATATTAGTTTCGGCTTTAAGGCGACTCACCAATTCAAAGGCAGTGTATGGATTTAACAACCCCGCCATATCTTTAATACAAATAGAATCGGCGCCTTGGTCTTCAATTTTTTTGGCCAAGTCGACCCAGTAGTCAATGTTATGTACCGGGCTTAAGGTGTAAGAAATAGTACCTTGAGCATGCTTACCCGTGGCCTTAACTGCTGCAATGGCAGTGGACAGGTTACGGGCGTCGTTCATGGCATCAAACACACGGAACACATCGACACCATTAATGGCGGCACGTTCTACAAACTTGCGTACCACGTCATCGGCGTAATGGCGATAACCCAAAATATTTTGCGCGCGGAACAACATCTGCTGCGGCGTCTTTGGCATCGCGGCTTTAAGGGTGCGAATACGCTCCCACGGGTCTTCGCCCAAATAACGAATACATGAATCAAAGGTGGCGCCACCCCAGGTCTCTACCGACCAGTAACCAATGTCATCTAGTTTGGCAGCAATGGGAAGCATATCTGCTAAACGCATACGCGTGGCAAATAACGATTGATGACCGTCTCGAAGGACGACATCGGTAATACCTAAAGGTTGTTTAACAGCGGTCATGGGTTTACGCCTGTTCTAATAATCAAAAAATGAGAAACTGGTTAATTCTTATGCTTTGTCTTCGCGATAACGGTGCACTGCCGCACTCAACACGGCCATTAGCTGAGCGTCGTTGGCCACCTGTTGCGAGGGAGACACGCTGGCCATTGGCACGGGGGGGACAATCACTGGCGCGGGTGCAAACCGCAACACCGTAGCAGACATGGTTTTGGTGGCAATCACCAAAAGAGTAAGAAAAGTAAATACAAAGCCCATGCCAAAAACCATTAAGGTTAGGCCTTCGAGCATTAAATCGGATGATAGCACTGTAGCAGCTCCGGTAGTTTTTAGTCGCTTGTGACGACACATTTATGCAGCCATGGTAGGGCTGCCGTTGATTCTGATGAGACAATTTACCCAGTTGTGACTAAAGTCGCAAGAATACCCAGTATAAAAGTCAATGATGTTACTGCCAGTCACAAAAACGTCAAACACATTCAACAAGCCGACGTTTTTGCTCATTATAATCAACATTTCATCCCTCTGGCCGATAGACTCCAACGTTCTCAAAACCTTGATCTTTGATATGTAAGGCATGTAATTGACTCATAACACCTTTTTCGCAATACAGCAGGTAGTTACGATCAGGGTCGAAAGCGGCAAATTCGTTATTAATCTTGAAAAACGGCACGGTTAAAATATCCACGCCGGGTAAATTCAGTGGTTTCTTTTGCTGTTCGCCCGCGGCGCGCACATCAACCACCACGTCATTTTCTTGCAATTCGTGCTTAGGGGTTAATTGTCCCGGTTGTTTAAGCTCTTCGGCAACGGCGTCGATATTAGTCACACTGGCATGCTCTAGCGCCTGCTCTAACACCTCAAAGTTAAAGTTTTCTTCTTCCTCTTCTACGCGTTTAAGTTGCGCCTTAACCGTAGGTCGGTCGGAAATCACACCACAGTACTCAGGCATGCTGGCGGCAAACTCGTAGGCGCCAATTTTTGTGGCTAAATCAATAATGTCTTGTTTGTCATAGGTGATCAAGGGCCGTAAGACTAAGCCTTCGGTGACACGATCGATCACCCCTAGGTTGGTTAAGGTTTGGCTTGAGACTTGGGCAATACTCTCGCCGGTGATCATGGCTTCGGCCTTTACTTTAACCGACACCCGCTCTGCAGCGCGCAACATCATACGTTTCAGCACCACCCCCATGTGGGAATGATGTACGTTTTGCAAAATCTCACCGACCACTTCTTCAAAAGGTACAGAGATAAATTTAACCCGTGCCGATGATCCAAATTTTTTCCACAGGTAATAAGACACCTGCTTTACACCTGCCTCATGGGCTGCACCACCGAGGTTAAAAAATACAAAGTGGGTTTTTGCACCGCGCTTCATAGTCAGGTAGCTGGCTACAATAGAGTCGAAGCCGCCAGAAATGAGAGATACCACAGCTTCTTGACTGCCTTGTGGGTAACCACCAAGGCCGGCAATACGCCGTTCGACCACAAACACCTTATCACCCTTCACTTCTAAGTTAACGGTCTCTTCTGGGGTGTGTAGATCAACTTTAAGGGCATCGGTCTGCTGTAATAACCCGCCGCCAATATAGCGTTCCATATCATTGGAGGTAAACTCATGTTGGCCCGAGCGCTTAACCCTAACCACAAAACGCTTGCCAGCCAAACGTTGGGCCCACACCCGCTTGACGATGTCTAATACTTGGTCAAAGTCTTCTAAGGGATACTCTTGTACCTCAATCACATGGGCGATGCCGGGGGTGTCGCCCAAAGCCATGACAATCTGTTCATACGCCGCCTCTGCCTCTGGTGGGCAGTCGATATCCACCCGGTCCCACAAACCGCGTACCTTGATCTTTGGTTCAATTCGTTGCAGGATGATCTGCAAGTTAGATTGTAACCGTTGAATAAATCGTTTCCTTACGGGTCGGCTTTTAATAGTGATTTCGGGGAACAGCTTTACTATAAATTTCATGGGCTGGCTTTCTAGGATAACGAGGTCAACCGCTATTATAACAACGAACAGGAGTGAACCTCTATGCCCAATACACAAACCATGAACGGTAGTTGTTTATGTGGCCAAGTTAAATATCAATCCACTGCCGTGCCTTTGTTCCAAGCTCACTGCCATTGCCAAGACTGCCGCAAAAACTGCGGCAGTGCCTTTGCCGCCTTGGTGTTTGTGCCGGTAGAAAGTCTTAACTGGCAAGGAGAGACCAAAAGTTATAGTCATAAGGCCGACTCTGGCCACATTATGACCAAACATTTTTGCTCAAACTGCGGCAGCCAATTGTTTGGCGAAAATGACGCAAAAACCGACCGCATCCATATTAAGGTGGGCACCATGGATGATGCCAGCTGGTTTCATCCACAATGTAACGTCTGGGCCAGCAGTCGTTTACCATCCACAGCAATTAACCCTGACGTTAAGGATTTTGCCACCATGCCTACACCGCCGACGAAAAAATAATATCCTAGTCAACTAGGAAATATTGGTCGGCAAGTGCGTAAATATTTCCTATTGGCCGGTTTTTAAACATATTCTCCCTTATTGCCAGCATAATTATCGGATTAGAAACAGGCATGGGAAAGGCCTATCTTTTTTCGAAATTATTTCACTAACTATATGTTTTTAATGTATATTTTATTATAAATCTAGACTGGCAAAGGTAGCCGATAGGAAACATAAAAAAGCTTTAAGGTAAATCACTATTGATTGTAGTTATAGCATTGACGGATGCCATTCGATGGTGCAAATTGTGGGCATAAACTTACGTGGATCGCATTATGAGCGCAACAGAACAACAAAAACTAAACGATTTTATCGCTCAGCAACGGCAACAATCTTGCTTTACGGGCTTCCCGTTAGAGGGCAAACGCGTCATCGATATGTCTAGCGTAGTGGCTGCGCCCTATTGTGCCGCCTTATTAGGTGACGCTGGTGCCGAAGTCATTAAAATAGAAAACCCAATGGCTCCAGACGCGCTGCGTGGTTGGGGCACCCATGCAGAAACCGGCATCGAACCTTACCACGCATATATTGGCCGCAATAAGCTTCCCATCACCCTTAACCTTAAGTCTGAAGCCGGTAAACAAGCCTTCTTGGACCTCATTGAATCGGCCGACGTGCTGATTGAAAACATGCGCCTTGGGGTCATGGATCGCCTTGGTCTAGACCACGACTCACTGCTTAAGCTAAACCCCGGCTTAGTGATTGGTAAAGTCTCCGGTTACGGCATGACAGGCCCCCACGCCCATCAACCTGGATTTGGCACCTTAGCCGAAGCCTACAGTGGATTTTCTTTTCTTAACGGTTACGAAGACACAGGCCCTACCAGCCCACCCATTGCACTAGCAGATTTAACTACCGGTATTCACCTCGCCTACGCCGTAAGCCTTGCCTTACACCAGAGCAAGCGCGGGGAAAGTGGCGGCCAAGTGGTGGACATCTCGCTTTACGAGCCCCTTTTTGGCTACTTAGGTGGCGAGTTTATTAGTTATCAACTGACCGGCGAAATCCCACAACCCATCGGCAACGAGTTGCGTGCTGCGGCACCCAGAAACAACTACCAAACCAGTGATGGCTTATGGGTAGCTATGTCTTGTTCTAACCAAAAAACATGGGAACGCTTAGCCGAAGTCATGGGCCAACCCCAATTGATCCGTGACCCACGCTTTAAAACCAACAACGACCGCATACAGGCCGACAGTCGCGTGGCGCTAAACGCCATTATTAAGGCTTGGATGTTAGAAAAAACCAACCAACAAGCCCTTGATCTGTTCCGTAAAGAAGGCATTACTGCGGGACCCATCATGTCCATGAAAGAAATTGACGAAGACCCCCATTACGAGGAGAGAGGCAGTATCGTGAGCATGCAAGATCCAGCATCGGGTGTGACCATCAAGATGCCAGATGTACCGTTTCGAATGGGCGATAATTCTGCGGCTAACAAAAAGTCTAAAATGCGTTTTCCAGGCTTACCTATGGGTTCGGCCAACCAGGTAGTGTACCGCGACTTACTAGGCTACAGCCCAGAGCAAATTAACCAATTAGGTTAATAAAAAGCGTAGGCAGTTACCGCTGCAATCAATACCGCATTTGCAGCCCCAAACACCGCCACCAACCGATGACCCGTGCGCCAGAGATTGGGTAAACTCACCATGATGGCCGGCACCAGACTAACAATAGCCAGTGTCAGGCCAATTAATATCACCCCGTCGGCCGACATGGTTTGTATATTCACGGCCAAGGGCTGGCCTTGCAAAACCAGTGTAAACTGTTGCTCTACTGGCGTCACCGTCCAGCCCAGGCCTAACGCCAACACGCTACCTAGCAGCACAATAACGGCACCGGCAATAGTACACCAATACACTGTGACCCCATAAGCCAGGCCGCTGTCATAGTGTTGATTAGTCTGTTTCATAATATTAACCCCGGCTCTACCACCATTAAGCCTTCTATACCGCGGTGAATTAATTTTAATGCCGTGAGCAATAACATGGCAATCAACAGCCGCCTAACAACCCTGACCTTAACGTGGGCTAACAAATGTGCGCCCAGTATGCCGCCTGCGACTTGGCCTAACATCCACGGCGCTACTAGCAAGGGCACTAAGGCGCCGTACACAATGTAGGGCCAGATAGCCGCCGCATTGCCTAAAGCCAGCAACACCCCACTAGAGGCCGCTGCCGCTTTGAGTGGCACAGCCATGACCAGATTGAGCACGGGCACCATGGCCCAGCCGCCACCTAAACCAAAAAAACCGCCAATAAAGCCAACCAGAATAAACAAGCCAATAGCCCAACCTAAACGTTGCACCTTGTAACTAACATGGCCATTTAAAGAACTTTCGTAATAGCTCATGTCCAAACTTAATATGGCTGCTAATCCTCTACTTGGCTGTGGCTTGGGATAGTCATTACGACCGCCGCCGCGGATGAATACATAAGCCACACCCAGCAATAACAAACCTAACAGTAAACGCACCAAGGCATCGGCGCTGGCACCCATTGACGCCGCTAAATGAAAGGCCGCCATCGCACCTAACACGCCTCCAATAATGGTGGGTAAGGCACACACATACACCAAGCGAATATCGACCAAGCCACGTTTAAGTAAGGGAGCCGCAGAGATCAAGCCACTGAACATCGCCACCACCAAACCAGTGGCCCTCACCACCAAGGTATCAATAGAAGTGAAACCTAGCACGATGGGGGTAAAAATGACGCCACCGCCGATACCCGCCACCACGGCGACGATAGCAATCACCAGCGACAATAGAAAAGAACCTAAAGTGAGGCCCATAAGTGCAGCTAAGCTAAGGCCAGAGTCGGGCGGATAAGACGCTAATAATGGCACCAGACCAAAACCAACAAGCGACACGATAATGAGTAAGGTGAGTTCGGGAACTCGTACAAATATAGACATATAAACGGCGGCTACCATGAGCTGCGGATAGATTGAACGACTATATTAGCCCATTCATCTTATAACTAGTAATAATAAAAAATATTTCTATTATTACTTTTTAATATATGTGTCAGACCCAGGCTCAGCCGACGCCGAATGGGTATGGAAAAATTCCATCAAACCCATCATTTCGGCCGACTGCTGACTCATGACATCGGTGGCGGCAGCTGTTTCTTCTACCTGGGCTGCATTTTGCT
The DNA here is from genome assembly GCA_003523085.1 of Oceanospirillaceae bacterium. GTDB lineage: Bacteria > Pseudomonadota > Gammaproteobacteria > Pseudomonadales > Balneatricaceae > Njordibacter. Next base: position 8,825 of record DPHD01000054.1, read on the forward strand.
GCGTCACTCGGTCCATTTGATCAATGGCCTGATTAACTTGCAGAATGCCGGTGGATTGTTCTTTGCTCGCACCTGCAATTTCAGTCACGATACCGCTCACCTGCGCGATAGATTCAACAATTTCGGTCATCGACACAGCAGACTTCTGCGCCAAGTGGGTACCGCCTTGAATTTTATCTACACTGTCTTCAATCAACAGTTTAATGTCTTTGGCTGCTTCGGCACTGCGTTGCGCCAAGTTGCGTACTTCTTGAGCCACCACTGCAAAACCTCGGCCTTGTTCGCCCGCCCTAGCTGCCTCGACAGACGCATTGAGCGCCAGCAAGTTAGTTTGGAAAGCAATATCATCAATCACACCCACAATTTCAGCAATTTGTGTACTACTGTCGCTAATTTCTTGCATGGCTTTGGCCGTTTGCTCGGCCACCGCACCGCCAGCACTAGCGGCAGCACTGGTGGTTTGAGCAATGCCATCGGCCTGCCCTGCGCTGTCGGCGTTTTGCCGCACTGTGGCCGTCATTTGCTCCATACTAGCTGCCGTTTCTTCTAAGCTACTGGCTTGTTCTGTGGTGGACTCGCTCAAACTAATGTTGCTGTTGGATACCTCTTTAGAGCGCATGCTTATTTCTTCGCCTGCACTTCTTATTTTGGTTACCGTCTCGTTAAACTTACTCAATGTGGCCGCTAAAGACGATTGTAATTGTGCATACTGGCCTTTGTAGTGCCCCTCCATGTTAACGGTCAAATCGCCCTGTGCCATGGCCTCCAACACCCGTCTGGTTTCATTAATGGGCTCAACAACCGTGTCTAACATACGGTTGATATTGGTGGCGATTAACAATTGGAAACCGGCAAAAGAAGTACTGTCTATACGGGCTGTCAACTCGCCATCCGAGGCCCTAGAGATGAGGGTTTCTATCTGTCGTTCGGCATCAATTTGTTCAGTTAAGTCATCCCACTCCAAAATACTGCCTAGGCGCACGCCCTCATCATTGATGACCGGGTTAATTTCAATGGCAAAAGTGAGTGCAGCGATACCGACGTTGGCACGATAAGTTTCAGACAAGGCTGATACTTTGTGAGGTTGATACTCCTCTTGGGTTAGAAGGTCGCCAAGCTGAGTGTGGATTAAATGATCAGCATCAAAAGCCGGCATGTCTTGTTTAAAGTTAGCTTCTTCGGCCTTAAACTTGTTCACTAGTGCGTGGTTAAGGTAAACCAAGCGTCCTTCTGTATCGACCATCATCACACAGCCACGCACACTATCTAAAGCCATACGTATTCTTAAGTTTTCGTCGGCGAGGGCACGCTCATGTTGGCGTATAGATACATTGTCTTGCGCGGCCTTCACAAACAGGGCAAAAGCACGGGCAATGGTGCCTATTTCATCCCTGCGTGTAGAACCCGAAACAACAATGTCTAAATCCCCTCGACTGGCCTTTTTCATGGCAAAAGCCAGTTGGCGCATGGGCAAGGTCAAACGTCGATACACTAACAAACTCAAAAACAACAACACCACAAGGGTGCCCATGCCAGTCCATTGATATATCTTTTGTTCAAATTGGTTCCGCGCATGGTTTGATTGGGCGGCTAACAACTGCGTGTTAGCGTCGAAGGTTAGGTTGATTAAGCGACTAATGTCTCGCAAAATATCGCTCATGGCGCCCACGCCTAAATGGAACTCTTGTAGCCGGCCCGCGGTATCATCTTTGTTATTGTTTTTGGCCTTAAATAATAACTTGTCGTCCAAATAGCCTAAGGTCATAGCTGTCGATGCTGCATAACTGTCGTACAAACCGATCAACAGGCCGAGCCGTTGTTGGAAGTGCTGAGCCTCCAACCACAGTTTTAACTGCAACTGCGTCGCCTCATTATTTGTCGTATTCGTTTCGGCTGCGGCTGCGGCTGCGGCTTGATCTGAGATCACAAGGTTTTGTTGCTTTAGCGCTGTGACAAACTGAGCACCATGGTCTACTAGCCCGCTAACGTCTGTGCCAATTTGGATGGTCGAGGCCGTTAACGCCGTTGTATCCCGCTGCCGACTGAGCAAAAGGTTTTGCATATCCAGGGCAGTTTGATAGAGGTTAAACTCAAGTTCTGAAAAGTGGGCTATTTGCTGGCCTACTTCCGCAGCAATGGCTTTTTGTTCGGCCACTAAGGTATTGGACTGAGATATTTCGGCGTCGAAGTTTTTGTTGGTGGTTTGTAATGCCTGCCAAGCAAAAAAAGACAGTAAGGCTATGGGCAACAGCAACATCGCAATGGCTTGCACACCCAATTTTACCTTAACTCTATACTGCGCCTTTGGTGGCTTGTTTTGAGATGTCATAACCACAAATACCTTTAGCTACTTTTTCGCATCACGGCCTGTGATGGTTTTTTTATAACTAATAGTATGCCCCATGCTACCGGTTTCGGCTATGGCGAAATTGTTTAGTTTATGTACGCCCATAAAAAAGGGCGGCCTAAGCCACCCTTTTTTGATCAAAGTAAAATGCTATCGGTAAGTCACCTGATCACTTTCATGACTTTCAGGGCGAGCAATACCGCCAATCATGTCAGCTAGGGTCACCATGCCAATAACTTCGCCATCACGGGTCACATTAGCACTGGAGACATCGGCTTTAGACATGGCAGGCATCGCATTTTCTAAAATGGTGTCTGAGGCAAAAGACAAACCAGAGTCCGATGAACCCGCTTCCATGACCGAGCTTACATCCAATACGCGGGCACGGTTGATGTCTTTAATGAAGTCGCGCACGTAGTCGTCTGCAGGGTCTAACACAATTTCTTGTGGTGAACCTTGCTGAATCACGGCGCCGTCTCGCAAGATAACAATGTTGTCACCAATATTGAGGGCTTCATCCAAATCGTGGGTGATAAAGATAATGGTTTTATGCAACTCTTCTTGTAAGTCCAACAAGATGGCTTGCATGTCCTTACGGATCAACGGATCCAAAGCCGAGAAGGCCTCGTCCATGAGCAGGATTTCTGCGTCGGTCGCCAAAGCTCGGGCCAAACCGACACGCTGCTGCATACCGCCAGACAACTGTGCTGGGTAGTTTTCTTCAAAACCAGACAAACCTACACGGTCGATCCACTTTTGTGAACGCTCTCGCATCTCCGCCTTGTCGATGCCTTTAATCTTAAGGCCGTAACTGACGTTGTCGATGACTGTACGGTGAGGTAACAAAGCGAACTTTTGGAATACCATGGACATTTTATTACGACGAAAATCGCGTAATTCTTGATCCGACATGGCCAACACGTCTTCGCCGTCAACCAACACCTGACCCGCAGTTGGCTCGATCAAGCGGTTTAAGTGACGAATCAAGGTGGATTTACCCGAACCCGACAACCCCATGATCACCTGAATGCGCCGCGCAGGGATATCGATGTTAACGTTGTTGAGACCAAGTACGTGTTTATGGTCGGCTTGCAATGAGGCTTTGGTGGCGCCATCTTCAACCTTCTGCACCATGTCTGCGCCCTTAGGCCCAAATATCTTATATAGATTCTTAATAGAAACCTTAATATCAGGCACCGTGGCCTCCTTGACGGTGCTTCTGCAACCGTTTGCCGTATTCTTGTGAAACTCGGTCAAATATGACGGCCAAGGCAACAATAGCCAAACCGTTCATTAAACCTAATGCGAGGTACTGGTTAGATACAGCACGTAGTACTGGTACACCTAAACCTTTAACGCCGATCATAGAGGCGATAACCACCATGGCCAAGGCCATCATTATGGTCTGGTTTACACCAGCAAAAATGTTGGGCAGAGCCAACGGAATCTGAACTTCAAATAACTTTTGTCGATAGCTAGAACCAAAGGCTTCAGCCGCTTCTAGCACTTCTTTATCCACTAACCGAATACCCAAGTTAGTTAGTCGTACAATAGGTGGAACCGCGTAGATGCATACCGCAATAAGGCCTGGCACTTTACCAATGCCCAACAACATTACTACTGGAATCAAATACACAAAACTGGGAATGGTCTGCATTATGTCTAATACGGGTGTCACTACCGATTGCATACGGTCAGATCGAGACATAAGAATGCCTAACGGAATACCTAGACCAATACACAACGCCGTGGCCACCGAAATAATCGCCACAGTAGCCATGGTATCTTCCCACATGCCGAAGAAACCGATGGTCAAAAAGGATGCTACGGTGCCAATCACAACCCAAATACTGCGTGCGCCTAGCCATGCTAAGGCTGCAAATACCAAAATCATAATAGGCCATGGTGTCGCAAGTAATAACTTCTCAAACCACACCATAAAGTGCATAAGAGGGTCGAAAAAGTTCTCGATCGCTTCGCCGTTTTCACGAGAAAAATCACGGAAGGCAAAGTCGATGCCCTTTTTCAGATCTCGTAAATCTGTTCGCCCCAGAGAGGGAAATTCGTCAAATAATTCCACAATTATTCCTACACTTTGAATATTAAAAAGGCCTACTAACGGGTTGCTAGTAGGCCTTTACGTAAATCCCTAACTTAGTTTAAGGATTTCTTGATCAAGTTGGCAGCTTGAACGCCAACCCACTCACTCCATACATCTTCATACTCAAGCATGAATTCGATGGCAGCATCACCACCACTGGCTTGGTTGTCACCCATGTATACTAGCATTGCACCCATGGCATCAGATGGGAATACACGCTTACCAAAGTAAGCAGCAGCTTTAGGATCGTTGTTCTCTACGAACGACTTAGTAACGATGGTGTTCACTTCTGAGAAGTTCCAAGCAGAAGGCTGTGGATCCGCACACTCAGCTTGAGTTAAGCAGTTATCCCAGTGATCTTTATCACCGAAAGGTACGCCCCAATCAAGCTTAACCAAACCGTACTTACCAGCCAAAGCGGTAGGTGACCAGTAGTAGCCTAACCAGTTGTTACCACGGTCGGCAGCTTTAGCGATGGCACCGTCTAAGCCAGCAGCAGAACCTGGGTCAACCAACAACCAACCTTTAGCTTCCATGTCAAACGCACGGAACAAGTTGTTGTTTGTTAACTGACAACCCCAACCTGCAGGACAACCGTAAAAGGCGCCTTTAGATGGATCTTCGTGATGTGGAAATAGTTCTGGGTGCTCAATTAGGTCGACAACTGTCTTGATTTCAGGGTGGTTTTCTAACGTGAAACCAGGTGCAAACCAGCCTTCACCGGCGCCAATGATTGGCATACCGTTAAGCTTATGCAGACTACCTTCAGCAAGCGCAGCGCTCAATGGTGCAGTGAGTGAGTTAGTCCATAATTCTGGAGCAACATCAGGCACGCCTTTAGTATTCATAGAAGCAAAGGTGGTCATAGTTGCGCCGGGAATCAGCTCAACGTTACAACCGTAACCTTCTTCAAGGATGATTTTGTCTACGTTAGCCATAAACTCGGCCGAGGCCCAGTTCATTTCTGCAATAGTTACATCGCCACAGGCAGCAACTGCCCCTTGTGACATGGCCGTGGCAACGCCAGCGAGGGCCAAACCTTTAACAAACTTATTCATTTACTACTCCGTTATTATAATTAGATGGATATATCTTTTAGCGGTGGTAAAAAGTAACAAAACACAGGCCCAACCACAAGTCCAGTTAGGCAAACGCCTAGGGCTAAGTGCCCGTTTGGCGCGCATTGACAAGTTGATGCCGTACCGAGTCTACTTTGGTATACCATAATACACA
>DPHD01000086.1:0-479 GCA_003523085.1 Oceanospirillaceae bacterium
ATACTTTCCTAGAAGTGATATGGTGCGAGGGCAAACAAAGCCGTTATGCGCTTGCCTGGTTAAAACGTTGGCATCAGGGCGAAAATCACGGTGATCTAGCTGTGCGTACACGCCAGCCTTGGTATGCCGATCACTATGCTAATATGGCGCGCTTTAGCTATGACGAAATGATGGACGCTCCTAACCGAGTTGCCGACTGGGCGGAAGCCATGCTGGATGAAGGCATTGCGCTGATCCAAGGCATGCCCAACAGTGAAACGGCGTTGCAGTCTTTGTGCGAACAGTTTGGTGTGGTACGCCCGTCTTTTTCAGGTTACGCGTTTGATGTTTTTTCTAAGGCTCAACCCGAAAACTTAGCCTACACTAGCAAGGCGCTAGAACTACATACGGATTTGCCAGCTGAAGAGTTGGCCCCAGGTATTCAGTTTTTGCACTGCCGCACTAATGACGCGGAAGGCGGGCAAAGCCTATTTGTTGAT
>DPHD01000086.1:772-7613 GCA_003523085.1 Oceanospirillaceae bacterium
TAATGGTGAAGTGAGTGGCATTAACTTTAGCCAGCACTTGGCGGATATCTTTGATTTCCCACAGCGCGATATGGATCTGTTTTACCCGGCCTTCCGAAAGTTTGGTCAAATGTTACAAGATCCAAGTTACCTGATGACCTTTCGCCTTAACGCGGGTGAGTGTATTGTATTCGACAACCACCGCATTGCCCATGGGCGTGCTTCCTATTTAGAGGGCAGTGGCGCTAGGCATTTGCGTGGCTGTTATGTTGATCGCGGTGAATTGCGCAGCGCTTATCGTGTATTACGGGCCCAGCATCCTGTGGCGGCCGACACCATCGCATGGCCGCAAGCAGACGAACCAGGCATGGCAGAAGTGGGTTAGGAGCAGATTAATGACACTAGAAAACCAATTACGCATCGACTTAGCGGCGGCCTTTAGGCTGATCTATGACATGCATATGCACGAGTCGGTGGCCAACCATTTGAGTGCTGCAGTGTCGGCAGACGGCAAGCAGTTTTTGATGAACCGGCGCTGGATGCATTTCTCTAACGTCACTGCCAGCAACCTACAGCTGCTCAACAGTGAAGACGACAGCATTATGCACACCGACCAAGCGCCGGATACATCGGCCTGGAGCATCCATGGTAATGTGCATCGCACACTAGCCGAGGCAAAGGTGATCCTGCATCTACATTCCACCTATGCAACGGTGCTTTCAACCCTCAAAGACCCACGCATTCTGCCCATAGACAACAACACTGCACGTTTTTATGGGCGTATTGCTTATGACACTAATTTTGGCGGTATTGCCACCAGTGACCTAGAAGGCAAGCGCATTGTTGACACCTTTGCAGGCAAACAAGCACTCATGATGGGCAATCACGGCGTTACGGTAGTGGGCGAAACCGTGGCCGAAGCGTTTGAAAGTTTGTATTACCTAGAAAAAGCCTGCAAAACCATGGTGCTGGCCTATGCCACTGGGCAAGAACTCAATGTGCTGCCCCATGACTTAGCCCTAGAAACAGCGGCCAGTTGGGATGAATTTAGCGGTGCAGGTGTGGCTCATTTTGAGCAGCTAAAACAAGGCCTAGATCGCAAGGGTAGCGATTACCGAGAGTGATCCGCCCATCAAAAAAATAAGTTTGGGCTAATTTGAAACCGATCGGCCAGTGCCTTGATATGATTTTTATTCATACTCCGCTCACCTGAAAGGACCCGAGACACCATCGATTTGGAGCCAATTTCAGGAATGTCGGCCGTGCCAAGTTGATACTGGTCCATCAGTAAACGCAGTGTCGCGATATCTGCAGGCTGTTTTACAGCAACGTCGCTAAAGGCAACAAGCTCTTCATCTTGATCTTCATAGCGTTCAATGGCTTGGCCAAGCAGATCAATAATACCGTTGAGTGGATCATTAACAGAGTCCTCAGCGTCTTCTAGCAAGTTTTCAATGAGCTCTAGCGTTTCCTCGTAATGTTGTTCGTCATTGATGTGCAGGTAGGGTGCCGCAGCTTGAGCAAAACTGTGGCAGGCATTTTTTAAAGCAACTGCGTTCATTTTAATCCCCCTTGGGCGTAGCGCTTACAAATTTTGTCATACTCGGCATGTGATGCAATGTGTTTGACATAGATGCGGCTCTGAACAAATTGGATAAAAGCGATTAGGCGTAAGTTATTTCCACCGACATCTAAAATCCACCACTTGTCTTTGTACTTAAAGTTATCAAGAGAGGGGAGTGTCTTGCGCATTTGATCTGGTGTTGAAAACGCCCCTTTATTAAGTATTTGGTACAAATCGTTCAAAGCCTGCTTTTGATTAGGGTACCGCTTTGATGCTTCCTTAAAGGGGCGCTTTGATATGACGTGCATGGGTGCTCCGGCTAACGTTCAATCAATAGTAATGCCCCGTTGCCAATAAGTCAACTTTATGCAGTACAGGCGCTTTTGGAACCTTTAGCCATGGATTATAGATCACGCAGTTGATAGACTCGTTGCAATAATAATTTAGGTCTATGATTCGTGCTCCAGCTACTCGTTGTTGATGATCACCCCATACTGCGCGACGCTGTAGTCGCATCGCTGCAGAGCCAGTACCCGCAAGCCGTGCTTACCCAAGCCGACAGCCTAGGTGCATGCTTACAACACTTGCAGGCTGGTTTAGACCCAGACTTAATACTATTCGATTTAAATTTGGGTGATCACCAAGGCGTATCGGGTTTACAGATAGCGCGCCAGCAGGCGCCTTACACCCCGTTCTTGATCATTTCTGCAGAGCAAAACAAACAAGTGATTCTCAACTGCTTGTCTGAGGGTGCAGCTGGTTTTGTGCTCAAATCACAACCCAGCCAGGCACTAATGGAGGCCGTTGAGTTAGTGCTGGCTGGCAAAATTTACTTCCCCGACCTCAGTCAATTCTCTAACTCGAGCGCGGATCAAACGTTATTGACTAAAGACGAGCTGAAGCAACTCACCAATAAACAGCTACAAGTGCTCGCCTTGATTGCGGAAGGCTGTGCCAATAAAGACATATGCCTGCGTTTATGCATTGCCGAAACCACGGTTAAAACCCACGTGTCAGAAATATTGCGTAAATTAGGGGTTAAAAACCGCACCCAAGCTGCCTTGGCGTTGGATAAGGACCTGTTGCAAGAACTGCTAGCCAACTAAATTTTCTAGCACTCGTCTAAGGTGACCAGGGCGAATGGGTTTGTTGAGCACGGGATGGTCGGCAGCTTGAATAGCGTCCAGCACTGCGGGTTCATTGCTCGCGGTGATGAACAGTAAAGGGCAACTGATATTGAAGGTTTCCACCAGTTGTAAACCCGTCAAACCATGGTCTAGGTGGTAGTCGACAATGAGTATGTCGGCCCACTTTACACTGTCAGGGGTAATATCCTCAACCTGGGAATAACTCACCACTTGGCTGCCCCAGCTTTCTAACAGCAGGCCCAAGGCTTGGCACACCTGTACGGCGTTATCGATGACCATGACTTTATGGGTAAAGGGCACAATGCCAGCCACCGCAGATGGGTTTTTAACCGCTGCCGGTGGGGCGCATCGATCGATGGTCACGCTAAAGCAGGTGCCCCGCGCGAGTTGGCTTTCATAGCCAATGTCATGATCTAGTAGGTGGCAGAGTTTTTTGACGTTGGCTAAACCTAAGCCTAAGCCTTCTACATTGTTGTGATTTTGAAGTTTGTGAAAGGCCTCATATATTTGTCCGGGTCGATCTTCTTCGATGCCAATGCCAGTGTCTATCACCTGAACTACAAGCTCATTGTGACGTCGCCTCACACCCAATAGAATGGTTCCAGATGGGGTATAACGGATGGCGTTGGTAATCAGGTTGCGCAGCACCCGTACCAACAGATTAACATCGGTCATCACCCAACAGGAACTCATGGCGTAGCGTAGTTGTAGCCCTTTGCGGCTTGCAAGGGGAGCCGACTCGGTTGCCAAAGTACCAAGCACTTCATGCAGGTTGGTGGGCTGCAAGTTGGGTTTGGCTTGGTCAATATCTTGGCGTGCGTAATCTAATAGGCTTTGTAATAAATAGTCGATATCGCTAATGGCATGGGCTACTGCGGGTAACTGCTGCTCAACCGCTGTTTGGCTAGGCTGCTCGATGAGGTTGCTAACTAACAACTGGGCGGCACACACGGGCTGCATTACGTCATGACTAATGGCGGCCATAAGTTGGGCACGGCTGGTATTGGCTTGCTGTAATTGTTGCATGGCTTGGTTTAAAGCAGCGGTGCGATCTCGCACTGTGTCGGCAAGAAATACCGAGTGGGCGAACTGATCGTAGGCGGCTTGGCCGCTAGCCCCGGCTTCAATACGGGTGATTAAGGCCTGGTTGATCTTTTTTAAGCGCGCTATTTCTTGCTGTTGTTGGGTTTCATTGTGGGCCATTGATGCACCCAAAATAAACCCCGGTAAAGGTGTGGTTTAAGTGGCTGCCACCCATTTGCTCACCATAAGTGCTAAACCCCGCCATCTTGTAGTCTTGTAACAACTCATTCATCGGTAGGTGGAGGTTACAGTGCTCTATTTCGATGGACCTTAAAATACAATCGAAGGTGAGCACCAGTTGCGGCGGGCCTATGTCTTGTTGCAACTGGTCTAGCCACAGGGCGGTTTGTTGTACCAAGTCTTTAGGCGCAGCATCGGTGAGTACAACCCCCAGCTCAATGGCAGAATAGAAGCTTAAACTGCCGTCTGTATGGGCCTGCTGCACGCTTCTGGCATAGTAACTGTCGCCTATTTTAATGGTCAACGGGTGGAGGGCATACTGTAGGTTGGTGAGTTTATTCACTGGCAAATCACATAACCTTGCGTACTCCTGTGCTGCGGGTAATCCGTTCAGCTCATACACCCGTCGGCGGGCAGAGTCGGCATGGGTGACCACCATTTTTTCTTGTTTGGGCTGCAAATGGTGGTGGCTAAACGAGCTAAACGGGTGCCGAGTGTTGATGACCAATAGAACGGCTGCATTACGGTAGAACTGACCTTGGTAGAAGACTTCCGTATGTTCAAAGTGTAGATCATCACCAGCGGAGCCACCTAACAGCGGAATATGGCCTAGAAAGGCATTCAGCACCTGTAGGAACGCTTCTTCGCGAATAGAAAGGCCGTCCAATAAAGTAATGGCAAGGGTATTGTTATTGACGTCTGCAACACCGTGTTGCTGGCACTGGTCTAACAAGTTGTCGACTAACTCTTGCGAGTCAGTAAGGCTAAATTCGGCGATATTCTGAATCAGAGCACTGGCAACAAAATTGCCGTGAGAGGCAAAGCTAACTGCAGTAATTGAATTATGGGCATAGCCGTTAGGGCTAAGTTCTCCTGCGCTAGTACAGCCAACAATGCAGCTGTTGGGGAACTGCTGTTGTAGCGCTTCACCGAGTTCTTGCTGTTGATAGTGTGTGGAACAAAAAAACAACAATAGCTGACTCTGGTGTGGGCCTAGTTGTTGGCCGATTTCGGCCACGGCTGAGGCCGCGTTGGGCTGACAAGAGCTTGCAGAATAGATGGCCATGGCGTTCTCTAAGAGGGTTTACAAAGCTATTATAACGCCAAAACCAAAAACGGGTAGTGGCCTTCCTTGGCCCACTACCCGTGGTGTTATCGCGTATTACTTAGGTTTAGAAAAAACCAAGTGGGCTAGTGCTGTAGCTCACCAACAAGTTTTTAGTCTGCTGGTAATGATCAAGCATCATCTTGTGAGTTTCGCGGCCAATTCCCGACTTCTTATAACCACCAAAGGCAGCGTGAGCTGGGTAAGCATGGTAACAGTTAGTCCACACTCGACCGGCTTGAATCGAACGACCCATGCGGTAGGCACGGTTCATGTCGCGAGTCCAAACGCCTGCACCAAGGCCGTACTCAGAATCGTTGGCAATAGCTAAGGCTTCGGCTTCGTCTTTAAAGGTGGTGACACTAACGACCGGTCCAAAAATCTCTTCTTGGAAAACACGCATTTTGTTGTCGCCCTTCATCAACGTGGGCTCAATGTAGAAACCAGCTGACAATTCAGCACCTACGTCTGCCACACCGCCACCGATAAGGAATTCTGCACCTTCTTCGCGGCCTAACTTTAAATAGCTCAATATACGTTCTTGCTGTTCTGCTGACGCCTGCGCACCGACCATGGTGTCTGTGTCTAGTGGGTTGCCACGGATGATTTGCTTGGTGCGTTCGATAACGCGGGCAATAAACTCTTCGTAGATGGACTCTTGCACCAATAAACGTGAAGGACAAGTACACACTTCGCCTTGGTTAAAGAAGGCTAATACGGTGCCTTCTACACATTTACTAATGTAATCATCTTCGTGCTGCATGATATCTTCAAAATAAATGTTGGGCGACTTACCACCCAGCTCAACAGACGAAGGGATCAAGTTTTCTGCGGCATTAGCCAGTACAATTTGGCCCACTTGAGTGGATCCTGTAAAGGCGATTTTAGCGATACCTTTGTGAGTAGACAGTGCTTGGCCGGTGACTTCACCCACCCCATTAACCACGTTCAATACGCCGGCAGGTAGCAAGTCTTGGATTAGTTCAACCAACACTAAAATGGATGCGGGCGTTTGTTCAGCAGGCTTAAGTACCACACAGTTGCCTGCAGCCAATGCCGGTGCCAATTTCCAAGCTGCCATTAGAATAGGGAAGTTCCACGGGATGATTTGACCAACAACGCCTAATGGCTCGTGGAAATGGTATGACGCAGTGGTTTCGTCCAACTCGGCGCTGGTGCCTTCTTGGGCGCGAATACAGCCGGCAAAGTAACGGAAGTGGTCAACAGTAAGGGGAATGTCTGCGGCTAAGGTTTCACGTACACCTTTACCGTTGTCCCAAGACTCGGCGACTGCGAGTAATTCTAAATTAGCTTCGATGCGGTCGGCAATTTTTAGCAACAGGTTAGAGCGTTCTGTGGCAGATGTTTTGCCCCATGCTCCAGCGGCCTTAGCTCCAGCGCTTACGGCTAAGTCTACGTCGGCGGCACTAGAATTGGGTACTTGACAGAAAACGGCACCGTTAATGGGCGAAATATTGTCCATGTACTGTCCCTTCACCGGTGCGATCCATTCGCCGCCAATGAAGTTTTCATAACGTGGTTTAAAATTAACGACAGCGCCATCGCTGCCAGGATTGGAATAGATCATGATCGGGTCCTTAGTTTATTGTTATTACTTTGTTAGCTGTGTCTTTAGACATTTTTAGCATAGCGAAACAATGAGGGCACCGAACATCGGTAAAAAGGAGGTATTTTTCTCCTACTTTAGGACTAGGACCCGCCTCGTCATCCCGGACTTGATCCGGGATCTCTTCGCACTCGGGAGATTCTGACCTTCGTCAG
>DPHD01000086.1:7697-7829 GCA_003523085.1 Oceanospirillaceae bacterium
TTTTCTCCTACTTTAGGAGGAGGCTCGTAGGTAGTGGGTTGCTTAAGAATAGTGCCCCCTCGTCATCCCGGACTTGATCCGGGATCTCTTCGTAGTCGGGAGATTCTGACCTTCGTCAGAATGACTCCAAGC
>DPHD01000086.1:7843-15246 GCA_003523085.1 Oceanospirillaceae bacterium
TGATCCTCCTCGTCATCCCGGACTTGATCCGGGATCTCTTCGCACTCGGGAGATTCTGACCTTCGTCAGAATGACGTCAAGCGGGTGTCAGGATGACGCAGGCAAGGGAAACCCATTGCGGCCAGGGAACTCAGGTGCCAATGGTCGTGCATTGGGCATCTTTAACCAGAGCCGCAACAATTTACGGCGTTGGTCTGGCGCTGTATGGTCGTCAAAGCTGGTACGAGAGTGGAGTACAAGGTAGTTATTAGCAAACTGCATATCGCCAGGCTCTAGCATCATGTCTAAGCGCATCTCCTGCTGCAACATAATCTGGTCAAACAGATCCAAGGCCTCACGCTCTACTTGGCATAAGGGCTGGTTCATCATCTCGTGGCCCAATTCTATGTATTGCCGTAAATAACGACAGCTGAGTTTACCTTGGTGGTAGCTGAACAGAGGCGAGGGAGTCGGCAGGTCCTTGCCTAAGTGAGCATAGTGGTAGGTTTTGTAATACAAACCTAAGTATTCGGGATGTTGGCTGAGTAGTTGGTTGTATATAGCGGCCACGCTCACCAAGCTGCTCAGGCCACCACGTTTGGCCTTGCGTAGGCACAAAAGCCCAACCACGTCAGACGGATCTGTGTGGTAGGGCAGGTAAAGGTTGGTTTCGTAGACGCGGGTTTGTTTATCATTGGGGTCGCCGATATTTTCCACGCCGCCGAGTATGTCTCCCCTTGGGTTCTGAGCCACGGGAATACCTAAATGCAGTCCAATACCATAATAAATAGTATGTGCTTGGTCTTCAGAGTAGTCGTCAAGCGGTAGGCCGCGTAATAAAAAGAAGCCGCGGCCATCCTCTAACTCATTGGCAAGCCGAGTTAATTTGGCGCCAAATTGTGCCAGTGGAAAGTCCGCTTGGTTGAACTTAGGATAGCTTCGTCCCGCGTTACTCAGCGCACTTAAGGCACTATTTATATCGGCTACATCTTGCTGTGAAAGATGGTGGATATAGCTGTGGTCGTTGTTGTAATCTTTGGCCGTCCAGGCAGAGGGCCCGGTAATGGGTTGCTTAAGAATTGTGCTCATGTGCTGCTGGCCTTATACGGTGGAGCTTTATTGCATGCTAGCAAAAATAATTTGGCACCGACACACTACATTTATATTGGGTATTATTACAATACCTTCTACTAGTAAGTTGCCGACATTGCAGACACGGTTTTGCGTAGCATAGCGACGAAAAGTTGTTCGGCAATAGGTAGTGGTTGGTTGTCTTGGGTGACTAAATAAACCTTGCTCATTAACAATTCGGAGTAAGGCGGAAGTTGCCACAACTGCTGTTGCTCTATATAGGCACGCGAGCCCTCCATCGTCAGGGCACCAAACCCCACGCCAGCGATAATGAGGCGCCGAACTTCTTCTTCGTTTGAGGAAATTGCCACCAGCTTGCCCCAACACTGGTGCTCGGCTCTAAACTGCGCCACACAACTTAACCCTTCGCCCGGCTGATCACTTTCGAAGGACACGTAATCTAAACCTTTAAGGGTTGATAAAGGGGTGTCTTTTTGTTGATACAACGGATGACTAGGTCCACAAAAGAAGGCGAGCCGCTCATGACCAATTAACTCACACCAAAGACCCGTTTGATTAATTGATTTATTACTCAAACCAATACGAGTGTGACCTAAGGCCACGTTTGTGATGATTTGCGCACTAGGTTGGGTATTGATGCTTAGTAACACGTTAGGGTATTGCCGGTGAAAGTCGGTGAGTGTTTGGTCAAGGGCAGGGCAATGAAGGTGGCTGGCTATTTGGATATCTACCTCGCCATGCAACTGTTCTTCTTGGCCGACAAAGTGATCGGCCATGTGGTTCAAAATATCGCCCACGGAAGAGGCGTATTCGTACACCAGCAAACCTTGATTGGTGAGGCTGAACTGGCCCTTTTTACGTTCTATAAGGCGCAAGTTGAGTTCATTTTCAAGACGCTTGAGTGCGTTACTTATACTTGGCTGGCTGAGGCTGAGCCTGCGTGCGGCACCGGTAATGCTGCTCTCTTCTACAATAACTAAGAATGTGTAGAGTAAGTTCCAGTCGAGATTACGTAATAAGCGTTGGTTAGGGGTCATCATGGGTCTTCACTCACATTATTTAACATAGCCATTAGCTATCAATAGCATAATAATAATACATTAGGTAAATGAAAAGAATCCATAGATACTGCGCCTTCGAACCACAATAAAAATTTGTAAGGAAAAATTATGTATAACAAAATCCGTACGATGGCTGTTTCAGCCCTGTTTTGTTTGTTGCCAATCAGCCAAGCGTCGGCCGCCGACATACGTATCGGTACCGAAGGTGCCTACCCTCCATTTAACTTCTATACCGCCGACGGCAAGCTGGCTGGCTTTGATGTTGAAATTGGCGAAGCCTTATGTGCTCAAATGAAAAAAGACTGTAGCTTTGTGGCGCAAGACTGGGATGGAATTATTCCCGCGTTGTTGGCCAACAAGTACGATGTTATTTTGGCGTCTATGTTTATTACCGATAAACGCAAAAAGATGGTTGATTTCACCGACCCTTATCAAATGGCAGCCATGACTTTTGTAGTGGATAAACACTCGGCTCTGTCTAAATTTGATGACCAGACCATGGACGGCATGGCCATTGGTGCGCAAGGATCTACAACCCAAGCCGATTACCTTGAAGCCCTATTTCCTAACGCCGATTTACGTTTTTACCCCACCCAAGATGCGGTTAATTTGGATCTAGCATCCGGTCGTTTGGACGCCCAGGTGGGTGACTTATTGCCAATGCTTGAGTGGATTGAAAAAACCGATGACGGTAGTTGCTGTAAGTTGGCAGGTGAGCCCATTACTGACCCCACTTACGTAGGCGATGGTGTGGGTATGGCGGTACGCCAAGAGGATGATGTATTAAGGGTCGATCTTAACAAAGCCTTGGCTGCAATCATTGCCAATGGCACCTATCAGGCGATTAATGACAAATACTTCAGCCTTAATCTTTTGACTTTAAAGTAGCAAAGGCGAGTAAGGGCAATGCAATGGTTAAACTACTTTGCCTTTGGCGACACGGGTTGGGGCGATGAGCTACTCAGTGGTTTACTAGTTACCCTGAGTTTGGCTTTTTGTGCCCTGCCCTTAGGTTTAGGCTTGGGCATCACGGTGGCTGCGGCGGCCATGGCGCAAGGGTCTTGGCCTAAACGAGTAGCTGCGGTATTTACTACGGTGATCCGCGGCTTGCCTGAGCTGCTCACCTTATTCATTATTTATCATGGTGTGGGTTTAGCCTTAAATCAGGGTGTGAACGCCCTTTGGCCTGACTTTGGTTATATTGAATTTAGCCCATTTATTGCCGGCACTATTGCCTTGGGTTTGGTGTTTTCAGGTTATTCAGCCGAGGTGTTTCGTGGCGCGTGGTTGGCTACTGATAAAGGGCAACGAGAAGCGGCCTTAGCTCTAGGCTTGAATAAAGTCCTAGTCTTTCGTTTAGTGGAATTGCCACAGATTACGCGTTTGGCGCTGCCGGGGCTGGGTAACCTTTGGATCAATCTAGTGAAAGATACGGCCTTAGTCTCCATTATTGCCTTGGATGACCTCATGCGCATGGCCAATGTAGCCGTGGGCTCCACTAAAAAACCCTTCGTGTTTTTTCTCGCTGTGTGTCTGGTGTATTGGTTAGTTTGTATGGTTTTTGAGTGGTGCATCGCTAAACTTGAACAGCGTGCCAACCGTGGCATTCACACCTTTTGATAACGGGTTGCATAATGTATGTTTGATCTAGTGCTAAATTACAGTGACAAGCTGCTAGCAGGTGCTGCGATGACCTTGCAGCTAACGTTAGTGTCTGTGTCGTTGGCGGCGCTGATGGCGTTACCTTTGGCATTGGTGCGGCGTCAACCGCATACACTCATGCGTTATCCCATACGGCTTTATGTGTCTTTTTTTCGGGGTACGCCGTTAATAGCGCAACTATTTCTAGTTTACTACGGGTCTGGTCAGTTTCGTCATGAGCTGTCTGACTTAGGCCTTTGGTGGCTGTTTCGAGACCCGCTTTATTGTGCGCTGCTTACTTTTACCCTTAATTCAGCGGCCTATCAGATAGAAATATTACGTGGTGCCCTAAATGCAGTGCCAAAGGGAGAAGTTGAAGCAGGCCGTGCTGTGGGCATGAAGGCGCACCTGTTGTACCGGCGTATCATCTTACCCCATGCTTATCGTATTGCCTTTCCTGCATTGGGCAATGAAGTTATTTTGATGATGAAAGGTGGTGCCATTGCCAGTGTGATCACCATTTTAGACCTTATGGGTCAGACTAAACGCGTATTTGCCCAAACATTTGATGTCAGTGTTTATCTATGGGCAGCCGTGATCTATTTAGTGATGACGAGTGTTTTTGTTTGGCTGTGGCGCAAGGCAGAATGTAGACTAAGTCGCCATTTGTATCGCATTTAGTCGCCCATTATTGTTTATTTACCAAAGGAATTAGTTATGTCTCAATTGCAATTGGCTGCACCTTACCTTGTGTTTTTGGGTGACGCAGAAGACTTTTTAATGGCCAAAGTCGCCAAAGGGATGGTGCATTGGCGTCCGGAAAAATGTATTGCGCAAATGCGTTTGCCCAGCGCTAAAGTTGACCTAGGTTTACCCGATATGGACATGCAACAAGCCGTAGCAGCTGGCGCTAAGACATTTATTCTTGGGCTAGCACCAATGGGCGGGACCTTGCCAGACAGCTGGCTGCCTATCCTAGAACAAGCCATGCAAGCGGGGCTCGATATTGCCTCAGGGCTTCATGTTCGACTCAATCAAATAGACCGCTTGGTTAAAGCGGCCCAAGCAAGTGGGCAAAAAATGGTTGACGTAAGGCAACCATCCACTGAGTTTGAGTGTGGTTCCGGCGCACCTCGCACGGGCAAGCGTTTATTAACAGTGGGAAGTGACTGCTGTGTAGGGAAAATGTTCACCACCCTCGCCATTCACAAAGAAATGCAGCGCCGTAATATAGCCGCTACCTTTAGGGCCACAGGTCAGACCGGTATTTTAATTGAAGGTTCAGGCATTCCGGTAGATGCCATCGTGTCCGACTTTATCGCAGGGGCAGTAGAGCAATTATGCCCAGATAACCACGCCGACCATTGGGATATAATCGAAGGGCAAGGATCACTATTCCACCCAGCTTATGCGGGTGTGAGTTTAGGCTTGCTACATGGTGCTCAGGCCGACGCACTGGTGCTTTGTCATGAGGCTGGGCGTGAACAAATGGACGAACTGGTCGGTTATCCAGTGGTGGATTTCGATACCCTTATCGAGACTAACCTCAATCATGGCCGCTTAACCAACCCAAACCAATATTTGGCAGGCATCGCCCTTAATACCAGTGCCATGAATGAAGCAGAGGCATTAGCAGAAATAGCCCGCTATGAAACTCAGTATGGTGTACCGGTGGTTGATCCCGTACGTACGGGTGTGGCTAAAATCGTTGACGTGTTGGAGACCTATTAATGCGCAAGGTAACAGTGTTAACTCAGCAATGGCCCTTACACGAACCCTTTGTCATCTCCCGCAGCGCCCCCCAGCTCAATGGTGAAGTGCTGGTGGTGGAAATCAATGAAGGGGGTTTTATTGGCCGTGGTGAATGTGAACGAGCGGACCTACTTGAGCCAGGTAGCCCCGATGTCGTGGCCGAAGTAAACTCAGTGTTATCGCAGGTAGAGGTAGGCCTTAGCCGCCACGAGCTGTTGGAAGAACTGCCGCCAGGCAATGCTCGTAATGCCATAGACTGTGCCTTGTTTGAACTAGAAGCTAAGTTGGCAGGTATTAGCGCATGCCGTTTAGCCCAACTACCATGCCCACCTAAAAGTGTGACGACGGTGTTTACCCTGTCTTTAGATACGCCTGAAAACATGGCTAAAGTCGCCAAACGAAATCAAGACCGACCCTTATTAAAGCTAAAGTTAGGACGAGACGGCGACTTGGAACGCGTGGAAGCGGTGCATCAAGCCGCGCCCAACTGCCGCTTGGTGATTGATGCAAACACAGGCTGGACTCTAGCTCAGCTCAAACAATACCTACCGCGGCTTAAACAGCTGGGGGTAGAAATGGTGGAGCAACCTTTACCCGTGGGTCAAGATTGGCAACTCAAGGGGCTCAACCCAGAACTACCTATTTGTGCCGATGAGTCTTGTATAGATCGCACTTCTCTGGACCAACTAGAAGGCTGTTATCAAGTGGTCAATGTAAAGCTGGATAAAACCGGTGGTATGACCGAAGCCTTGGCCCTGATAAAAGAAGCTAAGTCTCGGGGTTTTGAGGTCATGGTTGGCTGTATGATTGGTACTTCCCTCGCCATGGCGCCGGCGCTATTGTTAGCACAGGAAGCCAAGTGGGTGGATATTGATGGTCCCTTGTTACTGGCCAAGGACCATGCCGATGGGCTGGTCTATGAGGGCAGCAATGTGCATCCACCAACGGCTGACTTCTGGGGTTAGGCCTTGAATCAAGTGAGCCTACCCCATGAGCATAGCGAGTGTTTTGGGTATCAGGAAGACGAAAAGGTAGGTACGTTTAATGGCACACTTCTTCTGGAGTGTTAGCCGTTAATATGCGGTCGCTCCATAACAATAACGTATCGCAATCGGCGGCCATGATTTTTGACTGCATAGAGCCCGATATTTCACCAAATTTAGAAGTCATTAGTCGATTGAATATGGCAACCTCACCCTGCTGCATACCTTGCGCTAGCCCAATGCTTTGATTGCGTTGTGTGAACGATTCCATTTGTTTGGCCTCTTTAGGGTAATGACGTTGATATTCTTCGAGTTCATTATTGCTTAGTTGCGT
Source organism: Oceanospirillaceae bacterium (assembly GCA_003523085.1). Classification (GTDB taxonomy): domain Bacteria; phylum Pseudomonadota; class Gammaproteobacteria; order Pseudomonadales; family Balneatricaceae; genus Njordibacter. The sequence goes on from DPHD01000086.1 coordinate 14,686, forward strand.
ATAGATGTCGATGAAGTCCACGTACTTGTCTTGTAGATTTGGGTCGCTCTCTAGCGTAACCAGCCCCCTAAGTGCTTGAGCATAAACGTGGATTTTATCGGCAGATTCGTATTTCATATTGGGCAAGTTAAGTCTGGCAACAATGTTGTCACTATGTTGATAATGTTGCCAGGGTAGCCGTGATAGAGTGCAGCTTAAATAGTTGAACTCTAGGTAAGTGTGACGATCACCGCCCAAACGTAAATTGATATCTAGGGTTTGGCCCCGTAAAAAAATCACCACGGGCACCACTCTAGTCGTTTTGCGTAGCTCAGACAAATCCAAACAATAGTGGGCCAAGCGGTGAGTAGAAAAACGCCTAGGGTTGGTTTCTTCTTCTAGTACAAACAAAAGGGCTTCTTTGTCGCCATTGGGCCAGATCACTTCTAACGGTACATCAAGCTCCCTAAAGCGATCACCCAGCCGGGCTTTAAGTTGTTCTTGGCGAATGGGAGTAATACGAACGTCTGGGCCTATGGCATCGGCTTCTTCTGCGGCAAACAATCGCAAAGCTTGTAGTGG
>DPHD01000016.1:0-29563 GCA_003523085.1 Oceanospirillaceae bacterium
GGTTTTGTGAGATTGCCACAGGCTACGCCTTCGCAAAGGCGCAGCCCATTAACCTAGTCGAGTAAAGACACATCCCTCACCGCGCCCTTGTCGGCACTGGTCACCATCTTAGCGTAGGCCTTGAGGGCCGAGGTGACCTTACGAGGCCGCTCTGCCGTAGGTTGCCAGCCTTGTTTGCCTTTGGCATCCATGGCCGTACGGCGGCTTGCAAGCTCGGTATCAGTAACCAGTACATTAATGGTGCGGTTAGGGATATCAATACGAATAGTGTCACCTTGCTCAACCAAGGCGATAGTGCCGCCACCTGCGGCTTCTGGCGACACGTGACCGATTGACAAACCGGACGTGCCACCTGAGAAACGGCCGTCGGTTAATAAAGCACAGGCTTTACCTAGGCCTTTAGACTTAAGGTAGCTGGTGGGGTAGAGCATTTCTTGCATGCCTGGACCACCACGCGGGCCTTCGTAACGAATCACTACCACATCGCCGGCTTGCACTCGATCACTCAAAATGTCGGCTACGGCTTGGTCTTGGCTTTCGCAAATGTAGGCAGGGCCTTCAAATACCCAAATGCTTTCATCTACACCTGAGGTCTTTACCACACAACCGTCTTCGGCCAGGTTGCCTTTAAGTACGGCTAAACCACCTTCGGTAGAGTAGGCATTGGCTAGGTTGCGAATACAGCCTTGTTCACGGTCGTCATCAACACTAGGCCAGCGAGTGGCTTGGCTAAAGGCGGTTTGAGTAGGGATGCCTGCAGGGCCTGCTTGGAAAAACTTTTTAACGGCGGCGTCTTGAGTGAGGGTAATGTCCCACTTTTTAATGCCTTCTGCCATGGTGGCACTGTGCACCGTAGGTAAATCGGAATGTAACAGACCCGCACGGTCTAATTCGCCTAGAATGCCAAATACGCCGCCTGCGCGGTGAACATCTTCCATGTGATACTTGGGGGTATTGGGGGCGACTTTACATAACTGTGGCACAAGGCGAGACAATGCATCTATGTTGCCCATGTCAAAGTCCACAAAGCCTTCTTGGGCTGCGGCTAGCAGGTGCAAAATGGTGTTGGTGGAACCACCCATGGCAATGTCTAGGCTCATGGCATTTTCAAAGGCTTTAAAGCTAGCAATGTTACGTGGCAACGCGCCTTCGTCATCATTTTCGTAGTAACGTTTGCACAGCTCCACCACCGTACGGCCCGCTTGTAAGAATAATTCTTCACGATCGGCATGGGTGGCCAATAAGCTGCCGTTGCCTGGCAAAGACAAACCTAAGGCTTCAGTGAGGCAGTTCATTGAGTTAGCGGTAAACATGCCTGAACAAGAACCACAGGTCGGGCATGCAGAACGTTCATATTCAGCTACTTTTTCGTCGCTGGCGGTGTCGTCTACTGCAATCACCATGGCATCTACTAAGTCGAGCTTATGCTCACTTAACTTGGTTTTCCCCGCTTCCATTGGGCCGCCAGAAACAAAGATACATGGAATATTTAAACGCATTGCTGCATTAAGCATTCCCGGTGTGATTTTGTCACAGTTAGAAATACATACCATGGCGTCTGCGCAGTGAGCGTTGACCATGTATTCTACTGAGTCAGAGATAATGTCCCGCGAAGGCAACGAATACAACATGCCATCGTGACCCATGGCAATACCGTCATCGACAGCGATGGTGTTAAATTCTTTAGCTACACCGCCGGCTTTTTCTATCTCTCGGGCTACCAGTTGTCCCATGTCTTTGAGGTGAACATGGCCTGGTACAAATTGGGTAAAGGAGTTAACTACGGCAATGATGGGCTTTTGGAAATCGGCATCAGTCATGCCGGTGGCGCGCCATAAGGAACGTGCGCCTGCCATGTTACGGCCGGAAGTGGAAGTTTTAGAACGATAAGCTGGCATGATAAAAGTATCTTTTAATAAGGGTTAATGGCTAAAGCAATTGTTTACTAAAGACTAGGGAGTTACGTTGGAAATTATACAGAGACTGGCGGCTTGTGGGTAATTCTTCAAGCACAGCACTGACAAAACCATTTTCAATAAACCAATGTGATGACGCAGTGGTGAGTACAAATAGGGTTTGCAATCCCATGTGGCTGGATTGTTTTTCTATGTGCTTTAATAAAATTTGGCCGCGATCGCCACCGCGATAGCTAGAATCGATGGCCATGCAGGCCAATTCACCTTGCCGCGCATCATCAAACGGATACAAGGCTGCACAGCCAATAATAGCACCGTCGCGCTCTATAACGCTAAAATAGTGTATTTCTGATTCGAGTAATTCACGTGAACGGCGCACTAATATGCCATCATCTTCTAACGGCCGAATCAGTTGTAGAATACCACCTACATCATCGATACAGGCATTGCGCACTTGCTCGTAGCTTTCTTTGATGACCATGGTGCCGGAGCCGTCGCGGCTAAACAATTCACTCAACAAGGCGCCATCTTCTTGATAACTTAATAAGTGACCGCGGGCAACGCCGGCATCACAGGCTTTGGAAAGCACATCAATGTGCATCGACAGGTCGCTCCAGCTGTCGCCGCTACTTTGATGCTGATGGACTAAACGATGGCCTGCACGGGTGAGAAGTTCAATCACTTGCTCGCCACGGGAGTTGGTTATACCTTTGTCTGCGCCAAACACAATCAGCTTGTCTGCCTGTAGGCTAGCGGCAACGCGTCCTGCCACTTGCGCTGCTGCTAAGTTAAAGGTTTCGCCAGTGGGTGAGTAACCTAAGCAAGAAATGAGCACCAAATTACCGTCGTTAAGTTGTTTGCCAATGGCCTCAGCATCAACCCTTCGCACTTCGCCGGTATAGGAAAAATCGACCCCGTTTTTAATACCAATAGGGCGCGCCGTGATGAAGTTGCCGCGGCTGGTTCTAATGCGCGAGCCTTGCATGGGTGAATTAGCCAAACCCATGGAAAAACGGGCTTCCAGCTGCATGGCTTGGCGACCTACCGTGGCTTGCACTAGGGTGAGCTGCTCTAAGTCGGTAATGCGAAGGCCGTTGTGAAACTTAGTTTCGAGGTCAGCCTTGGTCGCTGCGGTCTCGATTTGGGGGCGACTGCCATGCACCAAAACTAACTTCACACCTAGGCTGTTAAGCAGATTTATGTCGTGAATAGTATGGGCAAAGTTGGCGTTGGCTAAGGCTTCCCCCGGTAAATAAATAACAAAGGTACGGCCTCTGTGTGCATTAATATAGGGCGCAGAGTGGCGGAACCAGTTCACGTATTGTTGATTGGTTTCGATCACGGTAATTACCTTTAGCCTTTAAGGGTGGGATAAGTGCTATTAAGCCGCGCTGGGAGCGCGCTGTCAATCACACAAAGGAGACTATATTAGAAAATATCTACTTCGTTTTCGGTATCTGCTTCAGTGGCTACATTATCGCCTTTAATTATGGGTAAACTGAAACGAAAACGGGCGCCACCATCGGGGTTGCCGGTGGCCGCAATATAGCCATTATGGGCAGTAATTATTTCTTGCACGATAGATAAACCAAGCCCCGTGCCGCCAGCGCCGGTGTTGGTTTTGCTGCTTTGAATAAACTTGTCAAAAATAGAGGCTTCTTCGCCCGGTGGAATACCTAAACCCTGATCGTCCACGACTAAGGTTAATAGCTCTTTGTCTAGGTGTTGGCCTTTAGGTTGGGCGTTGATATCGGCGTCAAAAAAGATGCTAATCTTTTTGCCCACGGGAGTGAATTTGATGGCATTAGACAATAAGTTAATCAGCACCTGAAGGATTTTTTCTTCATCAAAATAAGTTACCGTATTCATTTTGGTGGGTTCAATAACCACCTGCAACTCACGGTCGCTAATCAAGGTCTCGACTTCTTGTACCGCACGGGTAATTAACGCCGCAAGATCACCTTGCTGCATCAGAAACTCCATCTTTCCCGACTCAAGTTTTGATAGATCCAGTAAGTCATTTAATAACAATAATAAGCGGTTGCCACCCACCCGAATACGCTCAAAATAGTGCCCTAATTTGGCTAAATCAACTTTGTGTAGACGCGAATGGCCCATATTTGAAAAGCTTAGAATGGCGTGCATAGGGGTGCGCAATTCGTGCGACATGTTGGCTAAAAATTCAGATTTAATACGGTCGGCTTTCGCGCCTGCTTCAATCGTTTTAATGCGCGCTTCGGCACCATTAAGCAGTACTGCTACGTTGTCTTTTATACGGCCGTGGCGGTCAGGTTGGTCTAGGGGCATATCACGGATGAGCAGGCTAATGTGATCGTAATTAACTAAGGTGTGTTCGCCAAAATCAAAAATCCGGCCTTTTTCCCGTAAGCGGCTTAAAAATTGGAACTCTTGCTCTTGGCCAGCAAACTCTTGATCACAAATATTAATGGCACCAGACTCGACCCTTAATTGTACTGATGAAGACAAACCAAACGCCCGCATGGCTTTAAAGACTTGCTGGCCCACGGCCACGTGATCCGCACACGCAAAACTGTGTTCCAAAAAGTTAATCACCACGCCGAGTTCGCCATTGGCCCTCAAGGCCATCAAGGCAATGTCGTTGGCATCTTTAAGGTCAGACTTCAGCTGTGTCATCTCTGGCGTAAGCGCTAAAGATGAGTCATCCTTTGTGTTCATAGTGTTGGTCTTACTTGTGTATGGTGGTGCCGAAAGGCGTGTCAATCGTACTGCAAAATTTACCTATAACTTGATTATAGGGGAATTTTTCCGTTAGGGTCTACGTCTTCTAGGTAACTTTATTTGGATTTGAGCCCCGTTTGACCACCATAACCTAGGGAAAATGGCCGGTAAACGAGCAATGACAGTGGTTTGGGAAAATACCGTATGACGCTGAACGTGACGCAAGATAACTTAAATATAATCGACACTTTGCCTAGTCCATTGCAATTGCAGGTGTTTGCAAGCTTTGACCAGCTAGCCCTAACAGCCGATGAAACCTCTGTTTGGAATCAAACGGTACCACAGGGGCAATTATTACAAGTGTTGGCGGCAAGCCCGTTTGCCGCCCAGGTATTGAGCCTTAATGAAGCATGGTTAGATTATGACGAGCTCACCGCTAGCTACACTAAAAGCGGCTTGGCCGAGTCCTTGCATGCTCAAGTGGCGGAAGTTGCCAGCGAATTACAGCTCCAGCAATGCCTAAGGCAGTTTAGAAAGCGCCATCAAGTGCGGCTCATTTGGCGTAACCGATGTCGGCTTGGCACTAGCGCCGAGTTAGTGCAAGAGCTGTCTAATTTGGCCGACGTTTGTGTGGCGAGCGCATTACAATGGCTACACCACGACAGTGTTAAACAATGGGGCCAACCCATGGGCCATGACGGCCAACCGCAGTCGTTGTTGGTGCTAGGGATGGGTAAATTAGGCGGCGGCGAGCTTAACCTGTCGTCCGACATTGACTTGATTTTTAGTTACCCCGAAGGCGGCGAAACCCAAGGCGGCAAACGCAGTATCGATAACCAGCAGTTTTTTATCCGTTTAGGGCAGCGCTTAATTCAAACCATTGATACGGTGACTGCCGATGGCTTTGTATTTAGGGTGGATATGCGGCTGCGGCCCTATGGCAGTAGCGGTGCATTAGCCTTGAGCTTTGATGCCATGGAAATCTATTACCAACAACAAGGCCGTGAGTGGGAACGATATGCGTTTATCAAAGCGCGGGTGATTGCCGGTAATGGTATGGCAGGGGCCCAGCTCATCAATTTGTTGCGGCCCTTTGTGTATCGGCGTTATCTGGATTTTAGTGCCATTGAGTCGCTGCGTAGTTTAAAACAAATGATTGCCAGTGAGGTGCGTCGTCGGGGCTTGCAGCAAAACGTTAAGTTAGGCACGGGCGGTATCCGCGAAGTGGAATTTATCGCTCAAGCTTTCCAGTTGATTCGCGGTGGTCGCGACCAACGGCTACAGACGACGAGTTTGATGGCGGTACTGAATTTGCTGCCGGAGTGTGCGGGGCTAGATAGTGCTGATGTCGAGCAGTTGCGCCAACACTATTGGTTTTTACGGGATGTTGAGCATGCTTTGCAGGCGGTACAGGATCAGCAAACACAAGATCTGCCTGAGCAAGCATTGGAACGAGCGCGGGTGGCGTTTGCCTTGGGGTTTGTCGACTGGCAAAGTCTGCAGCAGCGCATCGACCACGCTCGCAGTTTTATCCATCAACAATTTGAGTTGGTGGTTGAGGTTAAAGAAGATGTGCAATCCCTGACACCGGGTGATCAACTGACCCACCTTTGGCAACAAATTACGCACGCAAGCCTAGCTAACGATCAGATGCCGCAACATACCCAGTGGCAAGCTATTTTAGCAACCGCAGGGTTTGCAGATGCTCACCGTAGTTTGCAGCACCTGTGGGAATTACACCAAAGCCGTGCTGCACAAATGATGCAGCCCATAGCGCAAGAACGGTTGGCGATGTTGATGCCGCAAATATTATGTCTTGCTGCCCAGCATACAGACCCCGCGGTGACTTTGTCGCGGGTCTTGGTATTGATAGAAGCAGTGCTGCGACGGTCGGTTTATTTGGTGTTATTACTCGAAAACCCTTCTGCCTTAAGGTTGTTGGTTGAACTGTGTGCGGCCAGCTCTTGGTTTGCAGATTTTTTGGCGCGGCAACCGTCGTTGTTGGATGAATTACTCGATGTTAATAGCCTATTTAATGTGCCCGATGCGGTGGCACTGAAACAAGAGTTAGAACAAAATTTGTTGCGTCTGCCGGAAGACGATACCGAACAGCTAATGGAGGCCTTGAGGCATTTTAAACATGCCCATTTGTTGCGCATAGCGGCTAACGAAGTGACCGGGCGATTAACCCTTATGCAGGTGAGCGATCAGCTGACCTTCGTCGCCGAGGCGGTGATGGGGCAAGTGATGCACCTAGCGTGGCGCGAGTTAGGCGAGCGTCACGGTAATCCCCAAAACCAACATGGTCCATGTGATGATTTTATTGTGGTTGGCTACGGTAAAGTCGGCGGCTGGGAATTAAGTTATGGCTCGGATTTAGATCTGGTATTTGTTTACGACATGCCCTCGCAAATGGAAACGGATGGTTCTAAACCGGTTGCCAATAGCGTATTTTTTACCCGTTTGGGTCAGCGCATGATCAACTACCTTAATACGGTCACCGGTGCGGGCCAGTTGTATGAAGTGGATATGCGCTTAAGGCCCGATGGCGCCAAGGGCTTGTTGGTATCGAGCTTAACCGCCTTTACTCAATACCAATTACATGAAGCTTGGACTTGGGAGCATCAAGCTCTGGTGCGTGCCAGGCCTATCGCCGGCAGTCAAAGCCTAGCTCAGGCGTTTCTTAAGGTGCGCCAGCAGGTGTTAAGCCAGCCTAAGGACCCGCAAGAGTTACGCCAACAAGTAGTGACTATGCGTAACAAAATGCGCCAACAGTTGGCAACCAAACCCAGTGCCGACGGCAAGGTGCATGAGTTTCATTTAAAACAAGACGAAGGCGGCATCGTTGATATTGAATTTATGGTGCAATATGCAGTGCTGGCCCATGGGCAAAGTCAGCCCAAGCTACTGACTCACACCGATAACATCCGCATTTTAGAAGGCCTAGAATTACACGCTCTGATGCCCGCCGAACAGGCCCACAACCTGCGAGAGGCTTATCAGCTAATGCGCTCCGTAGAACACCGATTAACCTTGCAAAACCAAGCCGGCAAGGTGTCGGCAGATGACCTGTTTGAACAACGCCAAATGGTAAAAGGTATTTGGCAACAGATGATGACGGACTGCTCGAATCAGTAGATCGATGGACTGTTAGCAGGTCGCGTTTTAAAGCGCCGGTGAAGCCACAAATATTGGCTTGGGTAGTGGGCCACTTGTGTCTCTATCGCGGCATTTAAACAAGCGGCGTCCTGCTCCGTGTTGCCACTAGGAATGCTGGCGAGGGTATCGCCAATGCTGAGCTGATAGCCGGAGTCGTTATTGATACGATGATGACTAAATTGCAGCACTTTTGCGCCCGTTGCTTGCGCAAGGCGGCTGACGATGGGGGTGGTGGCCGCATCGATGCCAAAAAACGGTGCAAATACTGAACGCTCCGGGCCTACGTCTTGATCTGGCGCTAACCAGACGATTTTGCCTTGTTTTAATAAGCGCATTACCTGACGAATATCATCACGCTCCACCATGCCTGGTAAATGGCGTAAACGGCCACCACGAATGATGCTATCCATCAGCGGATTGCCATGGCGCTGATAGGTAGCGTAATAGGGGTAACTGGGTGCAAGTAATATGCCGCCAAGGTCAAGGCTGGTGTAGTGAGCACCCACTAACAACACGCCGCGACCCTCAGCTTGAGCTTGGTCAATCAGCTCGGTGCCCGTCACGGCGACACGCTGGTTAAAGGTGTTGCGGGAACTCCACCAAGCCATTGCGGTCTCAATTACACCCACACCGTTGTCGGCAAAGGTGGCTTGTACTAAGCGGCTTTGTTGGGACTGGCTTAGATGTGGAAAACAAAGGCTAATATTGGTTTCTGCAATCGCCCGTCTGCGGCCGGATAACTGATACAATAGCCACCCAATAGCTCTTCCCACTGCCATGCGCCAGCGCCACGGTAACATAATGGTGATGCGTAAACAGGCCAGCCCCAGCCATATGGCCCAATATTTGGGCCCATAAAAACGGCTTAGTGAAGGCAGGTCTGATGGGGTGGTGGGGTTAGGCATGTTAGGTGTATGAGAAATAGCCACGGCTAGTATAAATTTGAACAGAGCTGCAGTTTACACCGAGCTTGCCTTTGAAACTAGGTTTGCGATGTTATCTAAGGATCAGAAATGACCGACCCACAAAATCCACCTGCTACTGACACCGCTGCTGGCCAGCCCATGGGTGCGTGGAGCGCTTACAGACGTTTATTAGGCTATGTGATGCAGCATGGCCTCATATTTTCGCTGAGCATTGTGGGTTTTGTCCTATTCGCCGCCACCCAACCCGCCTTTGCTAGCCTCATGGAATACATGGTGGATAGTGTTGAACAAAATGATCAACAAGCACGTTTGCTGATTCCGGCCGCGGTGTTAGGCATATTTTTTGTGCGTGGCGTGGGTTTTTTTCTGGGAAATTACGGCATCACCTATGTGGCACGCAAGGTGATTCATCAGTTGCGGCTCGACATATTCGACCGCTTGCTGGTGTTACCAGCACGTTTCTATCATCGTAATGCATCGGGCACTTTGTTGTCTAAATTGACCTTTAACGTTGAGCAGGTCACGGGAGCAGCCACCGAAGCCCTAAAAATATTTGTCCGTGAGGGCCTCACCATTGTCGGTTTGTTAACCTATATTGTGTACCTTAACTGGCAGTTGTCGTTGGTGTTTCTCACCATCGGGCCGTTTATTGGCTGGGTGGTCAATAAGGCCTCTAAGCGCTTTAGAAACATCAGTGCCAATTTGCAAGACAGTATGGGGCAGGTGACCGCGAGCGCCAGCGAAGCCATTAAAGGTTATGAAGTGGTACGTGTGTTTGGCGCCCAGCAGCAAGAGCAGCAACGCTTTGCAAAAGCCAGCAATAACAACCGCCAACAAGCCATGAAGCTGGCACTGGCAGAGTCCATTTCTACCCCGCTGGTGCAAATGATTGTGGCCATGGCCATGGCAAGTCTGATTTATCTAGCCTTGCACCCCAGTATTATCGACACCATGACGGCGGGGCAGTTTATCGCCTTCATCACCGCGGCGGGCATGCTCACCAAACCGTTACGCTCAATGACCGAAATCAACAGCATTTTGCAGCAGGGTATTGCAGCGTCACAGAGTATTTTTTCCTTGTTAGACGAAGCCCCCGAGTTGGATCAGGGTAAAAAACACATTAGCAGGGCGCGAGGTGACCTATGCTTTGAACAGGTTGATTTTAGTTACGACAGCAAGCCTGTGCTAGCACAAGTGAATATTGACATTAAAGCCGGCCAAGTGGTGGCTTTGGTGGGGCGTTCGGGCAGCGGCAAGTCGACCTTGGTCAACTTATTGTTACGCTTTTACGAACCCCAAGCGGGGCGTATTTTACTGGATGGTGATGATGTTCAAGACCTTGCGCGTATCGACTTGCGCAGGCAGGTGGCCTTGGTGAATCAGCAGGTGGTGTTGTTTAATGGCACCATTGCCGACAATATTGCATACGGTGCTATGCACGATGCCACGGAGGTGCAAGTGACCGCAGCGGCGACGGCGGCTCGAGTGACTGAATTTACCCAACGTATGCCCGAGGGTTTAAATACCTTGGTGGGCGAGGCTGGTGTGTTATTGTCTGGCGGACAAAGGCAGCGCATTGCCATTGCTAGGGCCTTGCTTAAAAACGCACCGCTATTGGTATTGGATGAAGCCACGTCGGCCTTAGACACCGAGTCAGAGCGTCACATTCAGGCCGCGTTAGATGAAGTCATGCAAAACCGTACTACCTTGGTGATTGCCCATCGGCTATCCACCATCGAACAAGCGGATGTGATTTTAGTCATGGATCAAGGCCGCGTGGTGGAGCAAGGCGATCACGCCCAATTACTAGCTAAGCAAGGCTTGTATGCACACTTGCACCAACTTCAATTCCACTCAGTTGAGACTTAATTTAGGAGACTATAAGGTGTCTACCGTTAAAGCCCGTGGTGTAAAACGTTGGTTAAAAGCCTGCCAGTATTCGTGGCAAGGGCTGCTGTTTGCGTGGCGTAACGAAACCGCATTTCAGCAGGAATCCTTAGCCTTATTAGTGCTCTTGCCCCTGGCCTTGTGGTGGCCAGAAACGGCATTGGAAAGCGCTATTTTGGTGCTTAGTTTATTTGTGGTGTTGATTGCTGAATTGCTCAACACCGGTATTGAGGCGGCGGTTAATCGTCATGGTGACGAACGTCACCACTGGTCTGGAGTGGCAAAAGATGTGGCTTCGGCGGCGGTATTGCTTGCTTTGCTTCAGTGTGTGTTAGTTTGGGGCTTGGTGCTGTTTTTCTAACGGTGTTTCGATATGCTGCTTAAGCATGGCCTTAATCTGTGAGCGCACGGGCAATGGACTGTAATGATCGCGGGCGTGGACAAAAGCGGCTTCGCAGAGTCGCTGCTGGTCTTGTGGCACAAGCTCAATGGCATGTTGTAAGGTGTCGGCTAAACTTCGCGCGTCAATATCACACAATAGCCCATTGACTTGATGTTCGATAATGCCTTGTGGGCCACCACAGCGGGTGGCTACCACTAAGCGTTTGCGGGCCATGGCTTCGATCACCACCATGCCAAAGGTCTCGCCACGGGACGGCACACACACAATGTCGGCGGCATCGATAAACCCATCGCGTTGCGCATTGCTGACCCAGTCGAGCCGCTGGGTGATGTGACTAAGGCCCAAACTGTGGATGAGGCGGTTTACTTTTTTATGCCAACGGCCTTTGCCAGCAATGACTAATTTAAATAACACTTGGCGTTGCTGCAGAATATGGGCGGCCTGCAATAACAAGTCCTGGCCTTTGGTGCGTCTGAGCACGCCCATGGTGGCGATGACCGGCGGTTGATTTGGTTTGCGAGTTGCAGGTTCAATAGCACTCAATTCCACTAAGTTGGGGATCACTTCTAAGGGGCCAGTGTAGCCCTGTTGGCGGGCAAATTGTGCCAACACTGGCGACACACAAACCAGTAAGTCGGCTGCCATAATGCCTTTGGCAGTATAGCTATGTAGCACTAATACCAGTTTGCACTGGGCCGGCATGGCCGCACGCGCGAGGTCGGCGTCGATGGGTTTATGCACAATCACCAATTGTGCACCCTGTTGCGAAAACAGCTGTGTTAGCCGCTTGATGGCGATGTGTTTAAGCCATGGCAAGCGGCTGCGAGGGTAATCAAGCAACGTATATGGCAGTTGTCTTTGTTCTAATAGGCTCTGCAATTGTGCTTTAGGGCGTATGACGGAAGTGACTTGATGGCCTAATTGGCGTAAATTATCGCTGTAATGTAAAAAAGTCTGCTTAGGGCCACCTAAGTCTTTGCCAGAAATCAGATTGACGATCTTCATGTGTGGGGCGTCATGCAAATGGATGAACGGCTAGTCTATCAAACATAAGGTTATTTTGTACCCGTGCCAGTCTTCGTTTATACCTGCTTGTGTTATTTGTTGTTGCCCATTGGGGCAGTGGCCCACCTGTTATTCATTTGGCGCCGGCCAGAGTTTCGCCAAGGGTTTTGGCAACGGTATGGCTGCTTGCCTACCGACCAGCACCGCCCAGTGTTGGTTCATGCCGCCAGTGTAGGCGAGTTAAATGCCATTGCCCCGCTCATTGAGCGCTTGCTCAGCGAGTTAATGCTACCCGTGTTAGTGACCACCACCAGTGTCACCGCCCAGGCTCGATGCCAGCAGCTATTTGGTCACAACCAACGTGTAAGTCATGGCTTTTTACCGCTTGATTTGGGTTTTGCCAATAGTTTGATGCTGCATCGGGTTAATCCGCGCGCGGTGTTGTTGGTGGAGACCGAGTTGTGGCCTAATTTGATTGCCCAGTGCGCCAGACGCAAGCTGCCAACGGTGTTGGTTAATGGCCGTATGTCAGCCCGTTCGGCCAAGGGTTATCAGCGCTTTAAGGTGTTGGTTGCACCAATGTTACGGCAGCTGAGTCAGGTATTGGTGCAGGATGAGGCCAGCGCACAACGTTTTGTTCAGCTAGGCGCGCCAACCGCGTCGGTGAGCGTATTAGGCAGTCTAAAATACGATTTACAATTGCCACCACTAAAGCCGCAGCCCTTAGTCACTGAATTACTGTCCGATGATTTGTGTTGGGTGTGTGGTAGCACTCGTAGTGGCGAAGAGTCGTCGCTGTTACAGATTTGGTCACAATTGCCCGCTGAACTCAGTGGCACCTTAGTGTTGGTGCCGCGACATCCTCAACGCTTTGAAGAAGTGGCGGACCTGTGTGCGCAGTCGGGTTTTGTATGGGCGCGGCACAGTCAGCTAGCCGAGTTTGCGGGCGCCTTTAAGCAGGCTCAAGCACAACAGAAAAAACGCCTATTGTTAGTCGATAGCATGGGGTTATTAGTAGACTATTATCGCTGCGCCGATTTGGTGTTTGTGGGTGGTAGCCTGGCAGACACGGGAGGTCACAACCCATTAGAGGCGGCGGCCTTAGGTAAGCCGGTGGTGATGGGCCCCAATTGTTTTAATTTTGCCCAAGTTTGCGACCAACTAGAGCAGGTGCAAGGCTTAATGATCACTACCAATGCTAGCCTGTTGGCAGACATCAGTCGCTTGCTGAGTGACTTGGAGTTACGCCAAGGTATGGGTGCTGCAGGCCAAGCCTTGGTGAATGCAAAAAAAGGTGCTTTAGATCGGCATTTTGCGCTACTTAACAGCATGCTGGTTCATGTTTAAGCTGCGCCGTTGGCATGCCTTTAGTGGCTTTAGTTTTTTGTTGGTGTTGTTGCCATTATTAACGGCAGTGGGGGCATTTGTATCCTACACAGAACAGGCTCAGTGGGCCCTGTACCTACAGGATGCGTACACTTGGCGGGTGGTTTGGTTTTCTTGGTGGCAAGCCACTTTATCGACCGTTATTAGTTTAGCGTTAGCTTTGTTGGTGGCCCGCTCATTAGCCCGTAGGCCGCATTTTATGGGCCGTTGGCTAATGCTACGTTGTTTTAGTGTGGCTTTAGTGGTGCCGAGTATTATTGCCGTTTATGGCATCATTTTACTCCATGGTAAGCAAGGTTATGTGAATCAACTGTGGCACTGGTTAGGTGGCCAACCACGCAGTTACGTGTACGGTTTGGTGGGTATTCTGTTGGCCCACGTGTTTTTTAATCTGCCCCTTGCCGCGCGCATTTTGTTGCAGCGCCTAGAAGCCATTGCGCCGGAAACCTGGCGTTTATCCAGCCAGCTCGGTATGAGTTCCACCGACCTTTGGCGTCACATCGAATGGCCCCATCTCAAAGGGGTATTACCGCAACTGGCGGCCATGATTTTTGCTTTGTGTTTTACCAGCTTTGCCATTGTTATGACCTTGGGCGGGGGGCCGAAAGCCACCACCATTGAAGTGGCTATTTTCCAAGCCATTCGGTTTGATTTTGACATGGCAAAAGCCGTCTACTTGAGCTCCTTGCAAATACTGTTTTGTGGTTTTATTTTATGGTGTGGACTACGTTTAGGCCGGCCGATTGATATGTTCGCCAGTCAAGGTATTGGCCATAGCAAGCTATCGCTGCGACCGGACACTCAATCACTAATGGGGAAAATACATGATGCCTCTGTGTTACTGCTCGCCACGCTGTTGGTGCTAGTGCCGTTAGTGGCGGTGGTGATTGCGGGCATTAACGATGCTTGGTTACAAGTACTGCTGGATGTACGCCTGTGGCACGCTTTTGTTAACAGTTTGTGGGTAGCCCTAAGCTCGGCCTTGTTGAGCCTGTTGATGGCTTGGGGTCTGGTATTGGCGCAACGTTATTGGCGACGGCACCATCGCCTTGCGGCGGAGGCCGTGGAGTGGACGGGCTCCATCATTTTAGTGGTACCGCCATTAGTCTTGGCCACGGGCCTGTTTATTGGTTTGCGACCCCATGTGGACGTGTTTGCCATTAATTTGTATGTGGTGGTGTTGGTTAATGCGCTTATGGGCCTGCCGTATATGTTGCGGGTTTTGTCTGTCGCCTATGTCAAAGTAAGTAGCGACTATGACCGCTTGTGTAGCAGTTTAGCCATTCACGGTTGGCAGCGCTTACGACAGGTAGAGTGGCCTATACTTCGGCGTCCCATAGGTCTAGCTATGGCACTGGTGGCGGCCATGTCGGCCGGCGACTTAGGCGTGGTGGCTTTATTTGGTAGTCCCGACATTCAAACCTTACCTTTATTGATGTATCAGCGTCTAGGCAGTTATCAGGCCGACGCAGCTGGGGTGACGGCAGTGTTATTGTTGGGTTTGAGCTTAACACTATTTTTAGTATTAGAACGTGCCGTAGGAGGCCCCCGTGATTGAGTTGAAACATGTTCGTTGTAGTATTGGGGAGCAGCAATTCCATTATGACTTGCAGTTGCCCGAGGGCGAAATTGTGGCAGTGATGGGCGCCAGTGGGGCGGGTAAATCGACTTTGCTTAATTTGCTCGCTGGATTTATTAAGCCAGACACTCAGGTGCATGGCGAAGGGGAGATTTACCTAGCGGGGCAGCGTGTAGACACCCTTGAGCCATCGCAACGGCCCATGACAAGTTTGTTCCAAGAGCATAACTTGTTTGCCCACATGAGCGTGTATCAAAATTTGGCGTTAGGCATTCGCAGTAACCTTAAACTGACGACTCAAGAACAATTGCAAGTAGAGCAAGCATTAGCACAGGTGGGCCTAGCTGATATGGGCAGCCGGCTGCCCAAACAACTGTCCGGTGGGCAGCGTCAACGGGTGGCTTTGGGTAGAGCCTTAGTGCGTCGTAAACCGTTATTGTTGCTGGATGAGCCGTTTAGTGCGTTAGATCCCGCCTTGCGTCAAGACATGAGCATGTTGCTAAAAACACTGTGTCAGCAACATCAGTTGTCGGCCTTAGTAGTAACCCATGAGCCACGGGATGCGCTGGCCTTAGCCCAGCAAGTGGTGTTTATTGCCCAAGGTCAGGTGTATTGGCAGGGCACGAGCGAAGATTTTTTGCAGCAAACAGATGGCCATATCAAAGCCTATTTAGGTGAAAACTGCTAGGCTATAGGATAATTATTAATGTCCCCCGAAATCGACATGCCTCAACAACATTCAAATACCAGCGCAGGCCCGGTGCCTCAACAACCCCATGAGCTGGATCATAAACATCATATTGTGGTGGTGGGCGCCGGTATTTCGGGGCTTACCAGTGCCTGGTTTTTACAGCAGCAAGGATTTTCTGTCACCGTTTTAGAAGCCAGTAATCAAGTGGGTGGCAACTTACAAACGGTGAGTCATCACGGCTGCCTGTGGGAGCGTGGGCCTAACTCCTTTATCAATAATCGCCCGGCCATGGCCATGTTAATACAGCAAGTGGGTTTGCAGCCCCATTTAGTGTTGGCCAAAGCTTCGGCTCACCGACGTTTTATTGGTAAAAAAGGCCGTATGTTGGCGTTACCGATGAGTCTATTCGGTGCCCTAACGACACCAGTGTTGAGTCTGTTGGGCAAATTACGCTTATTAATGGAGCCCTTTGTTGGCAAGGCCACTCAGGAAGAATCGATTGCCCAGCACGTACGTCGGCGCTTAGGAGCAGAAATGCTGGATTGGCTCATTGATCCATTTATCTCAGGTGTTTTTGCAGGCGACCCCAACCAGCTGTCGGTACGGGCCGCGGTGCCCAAAGTGTATGCCTTAGAAAAGGACTACGGCTCGATGATGATGGGTGGTGTGGTAAAAATGCGGGCTAAAGCCAAACAAAAAAAGCAAGATCAAAGTTTGGGTATTGAGTCACTGGATGGCGCCATGATGAGTTTTGCGCAAGGCTTACATCAACTGCCCCTGGTAGTGGCCCAACAATTGGGTGCAGCGGTACAGTTAAATACCCAAGTGGATAGCCTTAGTTATAGTGCTGAATTTGGTTACCAAGTGTGTTCTGGAGACCAAATTTGGCAGGCGTCTCAGGTGGTGTTAGCGATCCCTGCGGCTCAGGTGGCACGGTTAATAGATGACTTGCAGCCGTTAGATGCTCAATTACACTCACGTGCCCAAGCCTGTTTGCAACAAGTAGACTATCCGCCCGTAGCGAGCATCAGTATGGCCTTTAATAAACACCAGATTAGCCACCCGTTAAATGGCTTTGGTTGTCTATTGCCCACCAAAGAAGCCAAACAAACCCTAGGTGTGCTGTTCCCATCCAGTATTTTTGCCAACCGCTGTCCAGATGATCAACACTTAATAACGGTGTTTATTGGAGGTGCTCGTGGCGCTGAAGCGATGGCGCTTACGCGGGATCAGCGTTTACAACTGGTGGTGCAGGAGTTAGCTGGCTATTTAGGTATACAAGGCCAACCCTTGTGGCATGAAGAGAGTTTGTGGCCCCACGCCATTCCACAGTACAAATTAGGTCACCTGCCTAAAGTGGCTCTAGTGGACGAAGCCTTGGCGCAGTTTCCGGGATTACATTTACGCAGTAATTGGCGCGACGGAGTGGCGTTGGGTGATTGTGTAGAAAACGCGTATCAATTGGCACAAGACATTGGCGCCAGACCATCATAACTAGGATATCCTATGCGAAAGTCCGATTACAGACCTCAATTTAAGCGCACAGATGTACGTATTGAACACCAAGAAACGGCGTATCAGGGGTTTTATCAGGTGCAAAAGCTGAGTTTGAAACACCGCCTATTTAATGGTGGATGGAGTCGAGAATTGTCGCGGGAGTTAGTTGTACGTTTGCCGGCTGTGGCAGTATTAATGTACGACCCCATACGTGATCAAGTGGTACTGATTGAACAGTTTCGTGTGGGCGCCATGGCCCACGAAGACGGCCCATGGCAGCTAGAAATGGTGGCGGGTATGATCGATACCGACGAAACACCAGAACAAGTGGCTGTGCGTGAGTGTGAAGAAGAATCGGGTGCTAAAGTTGCGCTAGAGTCACTAGAGTTAGTGTGTAAGTATTTGGTGACGCCGGGCGGCAGCAACGAAAGCCTCAATATTTATTGTGCCCCGGTAGATGCAAGCCAGATCACTGGCGTGCATGGTTTGCCCACTGAGGGAGAAGACATTAAGGTACAAGTCATCGATCGAGACGTACTATGGGATATGTTAGAGCAAGGCAAGCTTACCAATGCGGCCACTATTATTGTTATTCAATGGCTGCAACTCCACCATCAGCGCCTACAGGCACAGTGGGCTAATCCATGAGTTTACGTATTGCCCAAATTACCGACTGTCACTTACAAGCCCATGAGACGACCTTATATAAAGGCGTTAATGCCGACGGTCATTTAGACCAGTGCCTGGCTTGGCTGCAGTCTCAAGCTGCGGTAGATCTATTGGTATTAACTGGCGACTTGAGTCATTTTGGCAGCGCCGACGCTTACCATCGACTAAAACACAAAGTCAGCGCCATGGGCATCCCCAGTATTTGGCTGGCGGGCAACCATGATGATAGTGAGGCCATGCAACGCGTGTGTGGTCAAGCCGTACAACAAGTACGTAGCTTTGGTTATGACGGCTGGCAATTGCTGACGGTGGATACTAATCACGCCGCCGATGGTCAAGGTGGCGGCAGTGTGTCGGAGGCCAGCTTAAGGGCTTTGGAGCAGGCCTTAATAGCCAGCAAAGAGCACTGCGTGTGCCTGTTTATGCACCACAATGCAGTGGCGGTCAATTCAGCTTGGCAAGACGATATTATGTTGGCTAATGCGGCTGAATTAAACGCCATTGTGGCGGCTCACCCTAAGATTAAGGCCGTGGTGTGTGGTCATGTTCACCAGCAATTCGATCAGCAAATAGGCGCTACGCGATATTTAGCGACCCCATCAAGCGCCGTTCAGTTTAGTTGCGAGCAACAGCATTTCCATGTGGACCATGAACTGGGCCCAGGCTTACGTTTATTGCAGTTAACGCCTGCGGGTGAGTTGCACACCCAGGTGCACCGCCTAACCAAGTTATAACCCTATAGAGGCTCGACTATGGCACCGGTTTATATTTATTTACATGGCTTTAACAGCTCACCGGCCTCCCATAAAGCCCAGCAATTCAAACGGGCTATTAGCCAGATGCAGCCTCAAGCTCGGGTGGTGATTCCGGAACTGTCGCCTTGGCCTGCCCAAGCGATGCAACAAATCGAAGCCCTAGTGGCAGATGTGATACCCACTCCGAGCGCACCTTTGGTGTTTTTAGGCAGTTCGTTAGGCGGTTACTACGCGACTTACTTGGCTCAAAAATATGCTGTGCCGGCGATCTTAATTAACCCCGCAGTGCGGCCTTACGAGTTGTTAGCAACCATGTTAGGGCGTCAACAAAATATGTACACCCAAGAGGTGTATCAGCTCACCGGCGAACATATGCAGCAATTGATCGACCTGGAAGTACAAAATTTGACGGTAGCCAAGCAATTGCTGGTACTATTACAAACAGACGATGAGGTGTTGGATTATCGTTTGGCTGCACAAACCTATGTCGACGCCGAGCTAGATATCGAACCAGGCGGCGACCACGGTTACCAAAACTTTGAACAACGAATATCTCAAATATTGGCCTTTGTGGCTCGGCAAAGTAAGCCGTAAAACCATTATCAAGCGATTACGCACAAGACGAAATAACCCATGGCACAAGATAACTATACCGCAGACTCCATTGAAGTACTGAGCGGCCTAGACCCGGTTAAAAAACGCCCGGGCATGTACACCGACACCAGCCGCCCTAACCACCTAGCTCAGGAGGTTATCGACAACTCCGTGGACGAGGCCTTGGCTGGCCATGCGGATCAAATCGACGTTATCTTGCATAGTGACCACTCACTAACGGTGGTGGATAATGGCCGCGGCATGCCGGTAGATATACACGCCGAAGAAGGCGTAAGTGGGGTGGAGTTAATCCTCACCCGCTTACATGCGGGAGGTAAATTCTCCAATAAAAACTATGAGTTTTCTGGCGGCTTGCACGGTGTAGGTATTTCGGTGGTAAATGCCCTGACCTCGGCCTTAGAAGTTAAAATTCGGCGCGGCGGCCAAGTGCATCGCATTAGTTTTGCCGATGGTCATAAAGTCAGCGAGTTAGACGTCATTGATACCGTAGGCCAGCGTAACACCGGCACTAGTGTCACGTTTTCGCCGGATCCCCAATATTTTGATTCGCCAAAATTCTCCGTGGCACGCTTAAAACATGTATTAAGGGCCAAAGCTGTTTTATGTAGTGGCCTTAAAGTGACTTTCTTGGACCTGACTAGCGCGGCTAAAGAAAAGCACGAATGGCACTATGAAGCGGGCCTAGAAGATTATCTGTTGGGGGCTAACGAAGGCTATAACTGCCTGCCCGAGACGCCTTTTGTAGGCAGCCGAAAAAGTGAGATTGAAGCTGTAGATTGGGCGGTACAATGGTTGCCAGAAGGGGGTGATTTGACCCAAGAAGGTTACGTTAACCTGATCCCTACGGCCCAAGGCGGCACCCATGTGAATGGCCTACGTAGTGGTTTGTTAGATGCCCTGCGCGAATTCTGCGAAATACGTACGTTATTGCCCCGTGGGGTTAAATTAGGTCCTGAAGACATTTGGGATCGATGCTGTTTTGTACTGTCGGTAAAAATGCAGGACCCGCAGTTTTCGGGCCAAACCAAAGAACGTTTGTCGTCCCGTCAAATTGTGGCTTATGTGTCTGGCGAAGTTAAAGACGCCTTTAGCTTGTGGCTCAATAAACATACGGCAGAAGGTGAATTACTAGCCGAGTTGGTAATCAACCATGCCCAAAAACGCTTACGAGCCGGTAAAAAAGTCACCCGTAAAAAAATCACCCAAGGCCCGGCGCTGCCCGGTAAATTGGCCGATTGTAGCGGTACCGATGCTAGCCGTGGTGAATTATTCTTGGTGGAGGGTGATTCAGCCGGTGGTTCTGCCAAGCAGGCCCGCGAGCGAGAGTTTCAGGCCATCATGCCCTTGCGAGGTAAGATTCTTAATACTTGGGAGGTCGATTCTGGCCAAATACTAGCCTCCCAAGAAGTACACGATATTGCAGTGGCCATTGGCGTAGACCCAGGGGCGGATGACCTAGAAGGTCTAAGGTACGGTAAAATATGCATCTTAGCCGACGCCGATTCCGACGGTTTACACATTGCTACTTTGTTGTGTGCTTTGTTTGTGCGCCACTTTAAGCCGCTGGTCGCGGCGGGTCACGTGTATGTGGCTATGCCACCCCTGTACCGCATTGATATTGGTAAAGAAGTATTTTACGCCTTGGATGAAAATGAGAAGCAAAGCGTACTGGATCATATCGAAGCGGAGAAAAAACGCGGCAAAGTTAATGTGCAGCGGTTTAAGGGTTTGGGTGAAATGAATCCTTCGCAACTTCGAGAAACCACTATGAAGCCTGATAGCCGCCGCTTAGTGCAGTTGAGCTTAGAGGCCGGTGACGGCACCATGGAAGTGATGGATATGCTGCTGGCCAAAAAACGCTCGGGTGACCGTAAGTCGTGGCTGCAAGAAAAAGGCAACTTAGCCGAAGTTGACTAATTCAATACGGCTTCTTTGCATTCCTTTGCAGTGTCTACACTCACACTTGCAAAGCAGCTCTTATAATGGAGTCATCCCAATGAGGGAGTTACATTACTTAGGAGCAAGATCATGAACAAATCAGTTAAGCGCGCACTCATCATTATCCCTTCAATTGCCTTGGCAGGTGTTTTTGCTACCGGTGCTGTCATGGCTGATGGCAAAGACTGCAAACGTGGCAGCGGCCATGATGGCAAAGGCAAGATGGGCATGGGCCACAAAGGCGGTAAAAAAGGCGGCATGATGATGCATCGCATGGCCGACAAGCTCGACCTTACCGACGCCCAGCAAGACGCTATTAAAGACATTATGCAAACCCAGCATCAAGGGGGCAGCGGCCAACACCAAGTTATGGCAGCCGCTTTAGCTGAGCTGGCGCAACTAGAAGCTGGCAGTGATGCTTATATTGCCAAAGCCAAAGCCATTGGAGCCACACAAGGTGAAGCCATGGCCAAACGCTTAATCAACAAGGCTGATATTGAGCAACAAGTGCAGGCGCTACTCACCCCAGAACAACTGGAAAAGTACCAAGAATTACACGCCGAAATGGCCGAGCACAGTGCCGAACGTATGCAAAAGCATAATAAAAAGCACAGTGATTAACATTAAGCTGTAATACCGAACCGTAGCAAGCCTCTTGCTGCGGTTTTTTGCCTTCAAGTAGGATATAATTCCGCTCTTTTATGCGCAGCTATAGCACTTCGTTAAATAGCGGCAATCCGGAAGTCATTGCATGTCCATTAATCCCTTGATTCGTAACTTTTCCATCATCGCTCACATCGATCATGGTAAATCCACCATTGCCGACCGCTTTATTCAGATGTGTGGTGGCTTGTCGGACCGTGAAATGGAGCAGCAAGTGCTTGATTCCATGGACATTGAGCGCGAACGTGGCATTACCATTAAAGCCCAAAGTGTGACCTTGGATTTCCATAGTAACGACGGCAAAACCTATCAGCTTAACTTTATCGATACCCCAGGGCATGTGGACTTCTCTTACGAAGTGTCACGCTCGTTAGAAGCCTGTGAAGGGGCCTTGTTGGTGGTGGATGCGGCGCAAGGTGTAGAAGCGCAATCGGTGGCTAACTGTTACACGGCCCTAGAATTGGGTTTGGAAGTGGTGCCGGTGCTCAATAAAATGGACTTGCCGCAAGCCGACCCAGATAAAGTTAAACAAGAGATTGAAGAAGTTATTGGTATTGATGCCAGTGAAGCAGTTGCGGCTTCTGCCAAGAGCGGTATGGGCATGACCGACGTGTTAGAGCAATTGGTGGAGTTGATTCCAGCACCAGAAGGTGATGAAGACGCGCCGTTACAAGCACTCATTATTGACTCCTGGTTTGATAATTATCTAGGCATTGTTTCTTTGGTACGTATCAAAAACGGCGTGCTACGTAAAAAAGATCGTATTGTGGTTAAGTCCACCGGTTTGCAATATGGCGTGGACGGTGTGGGTATCTTTACCCCCAAGCGCAACCAAACAGACATTTTGCGGGCCGGTGAAGTAGGTTACGTAGTAGCGGGCATCAAAGACATCCACGGCGCGCCAGTGGGCGATACCTTAACCCATGTTAAAACCGCCGATGTCGAAAGCCTACCGGGTTTTAAGAAAGTGCAGCCGCAAGTCTATGCCGGACTATTCCCTACCAGTTCAGATGATTACGAAGACTTCCGTGAAGCCTTGGCCAAGTTAAGCCTTAATGATGCGTCTTTGTTTTACGAACCAGAAAGCTCTGATGCGCTGGGTTTTGGTTTCCGTTGTGGTTTCTTGGGCATGTTGCACATGGAAATCATCCAAGAGCGCCTTGAGCGCGAATACAACCTCGACCTGTTAACCACAGCGCCTACGGTAATTTATGAATTGGAACTCAACAACGGCAAAGTGGTCTATGTAGATAATCCGTCAAAATTGCCCGACATGGGTGGTGTGGCAGAAATGCGAGAGCCGATTGTGGAAGCCAATATATTGGTGCCGCAAGAACACCTAGGCAATGTAATTACCTTATGTGTGCAAAAGCGTGGGGTACAAAAGAACATGCAGTTTACTGCCACCCAGGTGGCGTTAACCTACGACATGCCCATGAGCGAAGTGGTGCTGGATTTCTTTGATCGGCTAAAGTCAGTGAGCCGTGGTTATGCATCCTTGGAGTACAACTTTGTACGCTTTGAAGAAGCCAAGTTGGTGCGTTTGGACATTCTCATCAATGGTGAGCGAGTCGACGCTTTAGCGGTCATTATGCATAGAGACAACGCCCAAGGCCGCGGTCGCTTACTGTGTGAAAAGATGAAAGAGTTGATTCCACGGCAAATGTTTGACGTGGCGATTCAAGCCGCCATTGGTGGCAACATTGTGTCTCGTACTACGGTAAAGGCATTGCGTAAAAACGTAACGGCCAAATGTTATGGTGGTGATATCAGTCGTAAGAAAAAATTGTTAGCCAAGCAAAAAGAAGGCAAAAAGCGCATGAAGCAGGTGGGTAGTGTAGAAATTCCACAGGATGCTTTTTTAGCCGTCTTGAAGATTGATAGCTAACTAGACCAAAAGGTACAAGAGGTAAGGACATGATGGATTTTGATTTTGAGCTGGTGCTCACCGGACTAGTGGCTCTGTTTGGAGTCGGTTACGCCATCGACGTATGGCTGTGGAAGCCCGGGCGTGTTGCGGCCTTAGCCGCTGCAACCAGTTCTGCGGGGGCGCAATTGCCCATGGAAGATCAAGCCAAATTGCTCAAAGAAAATTTGTTTGCCGAGTATAGTCGTTCTTTTTTTCCAGTATTGGCCTTTGTGTTAGTGCTCAGGTCATTTTTTATGGAGCCCTATCAAATTCCGTCGGGTTCCATGTTGCCTACCCTAACCGTGGGTGATTTTATTGTGGTAAATAAGTTTGAGTACGGGGTGCGTTTACCGGTACTTGGGACTAAGATATTAGACAATAACCAGCCCCAAGTGGGCGACGTGATGGTATTCAAATACCCGGTAGACCCTGCGGTTAAGTTTATTAAGCGCGTGGTGGGCGTGCCCGGTGACAAGTTGCAATACCGTGATAAAGTTTTAACTGTGAATGGTGTAGTCTTGTCACAAACCTATGTTGACGACGCATCTCCCAGTACGGAGTTATATGCAGAAGTCATTGATGGCGTAGAGCATCAGATTTGGCGTAACAAAAATGCCGGCAGAAACTGGTCTGTGACCGTGCCAGCAGGCAATTATTTCATGATGGGTGATAACCGTGATGGCAGCAACGACAGCCGTTATTGGGGTTTTGTGCCAGAAGAAAATATTACCGGTAAGGCTATTGCCGTTTGGTTGCACTGGGAAAACTTCTTGAGCCTGCCTAACTTCAGCACTGTGGGCGGCATAGAATAATATGAAAGCCCCAGCAGCTGCAGCTTATCAACAAAAAGTGGACACTTTGTGTAAGCTGATTGGTTATACCTTTAGTGACCCTACCTTGTTACAGCTCGCCTTAACTCATCGCTCCTGTGGCAACCGTAACAACGAACGGCTTGAGTTTTTGGGTGATTCCATCGTTAACTTTGTGATTGCCCATGCCTTGTTCGAAAAGTTCCCTAAAGCCCGCGAAGGCCAACTTAGCCGCTTGCGTGCAGGTTTAGTTAAAGGTGTTACTTTGGCTCAGGTAGCCATAGAAATGCAAGTGGGTCCCTGCCTTAAGCTGGGAGCGGGCGAGCTTAAAAGTGGCGGCCAGCGCCGTGAGTCAATCTTGGCCGACGCCACCGAAGCCATCATTGGCGCCATCTATAAAGATGCCGGTATGCAAGTGTGTGAAGCGCGTATACTGGAGTGGTTTGCCCCGAGACTAAAAAACTTAAGCTTAACAGACACGCAAAAAGACCCAAAAACTCGCTTGCAAGAGTACTTACAAGCCCAAAAGTCCGATCTGCCTATGTACGACCTAGTGGATGTTCAAGGCCAGGATCACGAACAGGTGTTTACCATCCAGTGCCACACTCGGCTGCTGGATAAACCCACCCAAGCGAAGGCCTCCAGCCGTCGTATTGCAGAACAAAAATCGGCCACGCTGGCGTTACAGCAGCTGGGTCAAGAGACGGTATAGATAGACCATGACAGATTTGGATAGTTGGCTTACTCAGCAAAGTGACAGCAGCACAAAGTGCGGTTATGTGGCCATTGTTGGGCGCCCTAATGTGGGAAAATCCACGCTTTTGAACCATATTTTGGGTCAGAAAATCAGTATTACCTCGCGTAAGCCGCAAACCACCCGCCACCAAATTTTGGGTATTAAAACCGAAGGTGATATCCAAGTGGTTTATGTGGACACGCCGGGATTGCATTTAGACCAAGCCGATAAAGCCATCAACCGTTATATGAACAAGGCTGCGTCGAGTGCCCTAAAGCATGTAGACTTGGTGATCTTTATGGTTGACCGTACGCGCTGGAATGATGCCGATGAACACGTGTATGAAAAGGTTAAAGCGGCGAATTGCCCAGTGATTTTGGCCATTAACAAAATTGATATTTTAGATGATAAGCAGTCTTTGTTACCTTATTTGCAGGAAGTTCAGCAGCGCCTACCAGACGCCGTGTTAGTGCCAATTGCTGCGCACACGGGTGCATCTGTGGATCAGCTAGAGCAATGTGTGTTAGATCAGTTACCTAATGGAAGGCATTTTTTCCCTGAAGATCAAGTCACCGACCGCAGTGCACGATTTATTACAGCTGAGTTGATCCGCGAAAAAATTATGCGCCAACTGGGTGATGAACTGCCTTACCAAATGACGGTAGAAATCGAAGAGTTTGCCCAAGATGGCCCTGTGTTACACATAGGTGCGCTAATCTTGGTGGAGCGTAAAGGCCAAAAACGTATATTGATTGGTGACAAAGGCGACCGTATCAAAATGATTGGCCGTGATGCTCGAGTCGATATGGAACGTATGTTCGAATGTAAGGTGATGCTTAAATTGTGGGTTAAAGTCA
Source organism: Oceanospirillaceae bacterium (assembly GCA_003523085.1). Taxonomy (GTDB): domain Bacteria; phylum Pseudomonadota; class Gammaproteobacteria; order Pseudomonadales; family Balneatricaceae; genus Njordibacter. The sequence goes on from DPHD01000016.1 coordinate 26,101, forward strand.
AAAGTGGCTGGTCCGACGACGAGCGTGCGTTACAAAGCTTGGGTTACGACGGCCTCGATTAAGTTTGGGATAAGCTTATGTTGGTAATGGAGCAACAACCGGCGTATGTTCTACATAGCCGACCGTGGCGCGAAACGAGTCTCATTGCCGATTTATTGACCCTCCACAGTGGCCGTGTATCGGTGATTATCAAAGGCGCCCGTAAAGCCAGTGGCAAACAACCGGCCAAGCGCGCCTTAGTACAACCTTTTACCCCCTTGCTGGTGGCTTTTACGGGCCGCGGGGCATTGCGCACCGCTACCTCTTTGGATGCCGCAGGGCCGCCCTTATCTTTGCAAGGCAACCACCTTTATAGTGGTCTTTACGCTAACGAATTGCTGCTTAAGTTGCTGGCCGTGGATGATGCGTATCCTGCGTTATTTGCCTACTATCAAACCTTGTTAGAAAACTTGTGTATAAAACAGTCGGTAGAGCAAAGTTTGCGTGCCTTTGAAGTCCATCTGATGGATGAACTGGGGTATCATGTTGCCTTAGATACAGAATTTGAAAGCCAAATGCCGGTGTTGCCAGAGCATTATTATCGGCTATTACCACTACAGGGTTTCTGCCGAGTTGAGTACCAAGACGGCAATGCGCGAATAATACCGGGACAGGTATTACTCGACTTGGCAGCGGGGCGGTATAGTGAACCCAAGTGCTTAAAATACGCTAAGTATATTGCCCGCGTAAATATCGATCAGTTATTGGGTGGCAAGCCGCTCCATAGCCGAACACTTTTTCAATCCATGGCTGTGGTACCACCATTGAGCCAAGGGTTAAGCGACAATTAGGAATATGGATAATGGTTGATCCCAATCGAATTTTATTAGGTGTGAACGTTGACCACGTGGCGACCTTGCGTCAAGCACGTGGCACCCGCTACCCCGACCCAGTGAAGGCTGCTTTGGATGTCGAGCAAGCCGGTGCTGATGGTATTACTATACATTTACGTGAAGATGCGCGGCATATTCAAGAACGTGACGTGCGAGTAATGGCGCAAGTCTTACAAACACGCATGAACTTGGAGATGGCAGTGACTGATGCCATGGTCGATTTGGCGGTAGAGATTGCCCCAGCTTACGTCTGCTTGGTGCCAGAAAAACGCGAAGAGCTTACCACCGAAGGGGGTTTGGATGTGGCTTCGCAAGAAGCTAAAATTAAAGCAGCCTGTATACGTATGCAGGCTGTGGGTACTCAGATATCGTTATTTATTGACGCCGACTCTACCCAGATTGACGCCGCTAAGCGAACTGGCGCAGAACTCGTTGAATTGCACACGGGTGCCTACGCCGACGCCATCGGTTACGAGGCCCAGCATGCAGAACTGGTGCGCATTGCTAAGGGCGCAACCTATGCGGCCAGCATGGGTTTGATTGTGAATGGCGGTCACGGCTTGAATTTGCAAAACGTCGAAGCCATTGCTGCCATTCCTGAGTTTAATGAGCTTAATATTGGCCATTCACTGATCGCCAATGCCTTATTTGTGGGTTTACCGCAGGCGGTCAAAGACATGAAGGCGGCGATGCTCGCCGCCCGTGATCCTAGTCGCCCTAGCCGAGTTTAGGCGCGCTTGTGGTGAAGGCAGTTGGCACGGATATTGTGGCTACGGCACGTATTGAATCGGCCTTAGAGCGCAGTGGGCGTAAGTTTGCTGAGCGTATTTTAACGCCTCTGGAAATGGCTCAGTTTGATGCTGCCAATAATCAAGCTGGTTTTTTAGCTAAACGTTTTGCGGCTAAAGAAGCGGCCGCCAAAGCCTTAGGTACGGGCATTGGTCGTGGCATTTCGTGGCAACAAATGCATATTGAACACGACGAGTTAGGCGCGCCCTTGTTGATTCTACAAGGCGCAGCCAAACAACGGCAAACGGATCTGGGCAGCCATAAAGCCCATATCAGTATTGCCGACGAATTAGATCAAGCCTTAGCCTTTGTTGTGCTGAGTTAGCGAAATAGAGACGAGACCAACATCATGCACAGCCCCGCTGATTTTCCAACTATAGAAGACTACGTAGGTAACACGCCATTAGTGCGTTTGCAGCGTCTACCTGGGAACACCAGCAATATAATTCTAGCCAAGCTCGAAGGTAATAATCCCGCAGGCTCGGTAAAAGATCGCCCCGCCATGAGTATGATCATTGAGGCAGAAAAACGCGGTGATATTAGCCCAGGCGATATATTAATCGAAGCCACCAGTGGTAATACGGGTATTGCCTTAGCTATGGCTGCGGCCATTAAAGGTTATCGACTTAAGCTCATTATGCCCGACAATATGAGTAGTGAACGCAAGGCGTCGATGGCCGCCTATGGTGCTGAACTGATTGAAGTCACCAAAGAAGTAGGTATGGAAGGCGCGCGTGATTTAGCCCTAGCCATGCAAGCTCGTTGCGAAGGTAAGGTGCTGGATCAGTTTGCTAACGCCGATAACCCCTTAGCCCACTATCGTACCACGGGGCCCGAAATTTGGCAGCAAACCCAAGGCCGCATTACCCATTTGGTGAGTTCTATGGGTACAACCGGCACCATTATGGGGTTGTCGGCTTACCTTAAAGAGCAAAATCCACAGGTACAAATTCATGGTTTACAACCCAATGCCGACTCTTCGATTCCGGGTATCCGGCGCTGGCCTAAGGAATACTTGCCGAGCATTTTTGATGCCGCCAAAGTAGATGCAGTGATCGACATGGATCAAGCCGAAGCCGAAGCGACCATGAAGGCACTGGCGACAGAAGAAGGTATTTTTGCCGGTGTGTCATCGGGCGGCTCGGTGGCCGGTGCTTTGCGCTTGTCTAAACAAGTTGAAAATGCAGTGATTGTTTGTATTATTTGTGATCGTGGTGATCGTTATTTATCTACCGGAGTTTTTGGTTAATTATGGCCCGTTTATCCCCACTTCAGCGTAAGCTTAAGATTAAAAATCCTTCAACATCCGCCAAGCAAAAACGTGCGCAAGCGCAGGTGGATGTGAGTGTAGTCACCCTGCCCATGGGCAAGCACATAGAAATAGAGTTGCAAAATTTAAGCCACGATGGCCGTGGCGTAGGCCGTTGGCAGGGCAAAACCGTGTTTGTGAATGGGGCCTTACAGGGCGAGACGGTAAGTGCCGAAGTGACCGCAGACCACAAAACCCACGCCGAAGCGAAAGTGCTCGAGATTCATCAAGCCAGTGCTGATCGTATAGACCCTATTTGCCCAGTGTACGACACCTGTGGTGGCTGCCAGTTACAGCATTTACAACCGGCCGCTCAAGTGACCTTCAAACAGGCCGCTATTGCCGAACAGTTGCGCCGTATAGGCTCGATAGAAGTGCCTGAGTGGGTGGCGCCGATTACCAAGGCAAGCCAGGGCTACCGTCGCCGTGCCCAATTGGCCACGCGCTATTTTGCTGACAGTCGTACTTTGTTAATGGGTTTTCGCCAGGGGGG
>DPHD01000016.1:29822-31838 GCA_003523085.1 Oceanospirillaceae bacterium
GTTTGAGTCAGACCCAGTGGGTCACCCACATTGAGTTGTTGCAAGCACAAGACTTAGTATGCGTGAGTTTGAAAGTGTCGTCTGCTCTTAGTCAAGCTGACCAGCAGTTGATGATTGCCTTTGCCGCCCAACATAGTGTGAGCTTAGTGTGTCAGCAAACCGATGTTGATGACCTATGGCTACACGGTATGCCACAAGATCTAGTCTATAGCTTGCCGGTAGAGGGCGAGGCTTTGCCTTTAAGCATGGATTTTTCGGTGAAAGATTTTGTCCAGGTGAATGCCGAAGTTAACCGAGCGTTGGTGGCACAAGCCCTAGATTGGCTACAATTAGATGCTGCAGACCAGGTGTTGGATTTGTTTTGTGGGGTAGGCAACTTTTCTTTACCGATTGCTAAGGCGGCACCAAGCGGCGCACAAGTGCTGGCTGTGGAAGGTGACTACGCCATGGTTAAGCAAGGCCGCAGTAATGCCCAAAACAACGGCTTAGGCAATGTGGACTTCATGCAAGCCGACTTATTTGCAGCCAGTGCCCGCAAAAAGTGGCAAAAAAAGGCCATTAACAAGGTATTGCTAGACCCGCCCCGTGCAGGCGCTAAGGGGGTTGCCCAATTGCTAAAAGGCCAGCCCCTTGAGCGGCTGGTGTATGTGTCTTGTAATCCGGCCTCGATGGCGCGGGATTTAAAGGACTTACAAAGCCTAGGTTTAACCGTAGCCAAAGTCGGTTGTGTGGACATGTTCCCACACACCACTCACTTAGAAGTGATGGCCTTACTCATAAAAGAATAGAGTGTGACATGGTACAGGTACGCGCAGTACATCCGACCCACGCGGACGGCAACATTGATATTCAAGCTTGGATGGCAGGTATTTCTGAACAGGTTGAGCTGTTAGATACTAGCCGCCTACAGCGGGCCTGTGAATGGGCGCAAGAAGTGCGTGATCGTGCCAGTGAGAACGAAGATATTTGGGCCACAGCCGAAGTGGACTGTTTCCGCACAGGCCTGGAAATGGCCGAGATACTCACCACCTTGCAAGTTAACGAAGAGACCTTAGTGGCTGCCGTCTTGTATCGTGCGGTACGTGAAGAGAAGGTGGCTCTTAAGGATGTAAAAGAAGCCTTTGGCCCGGTTGTGGCACAGCTGATTGATGGCGTGTTACAAATGGCGGCCATTAGTAACTTGCAAAGCCCCACCCGCGACAATATTTTGGGCCAATCCGATGGTCAGCTGACCAATGTGCGCAAGATGTTAGTGAGCTTAGTGGATGACGTGCGTGTTGCTCTGATCAAGTTGGCAGAACGAACCTGTGCCATTCGTGCAGTAAAAAACGTTGACCGTAAAAAACGTTATTTGGTGTCGCGGGAAGTGTTTGACGTGTATGCGCCTTTGGCTCACCGCTTGGGTATTGGCGCGGTTAAGTGGGAGCTAGAAGACCTCTCATTTCGTTATTTAAAACCCAACGCTTACAAGGAAATCGCCTCATTTTTGGATGAGCGGCGTATGGACCGCCAGGACTATATCGAACGTGTGCTGGGTAACTTAACAGAACAACTTACGCTCGCTGGCATTGTGCCGGATATCTCCGGCCGCGCAAAACACATTTATAGCATTTGGCGTAAAATGCAGCGCAAAAACATTGAGTTTTCGCAAGTCTACGACGTGCGCGCGGTACGTATATTAGTGCCAGAACTCACGGATTGTTATACCGCTTTAGGTATAGTCCACGGCCTGTGGCGCAACATACCCCAAGAGTTTGACGATTATATCGCCACGCCTAAAGAAAACGGCTACCGTTCTTTACATACCGCCGTTATTGGGCCGGAAGGTAAAGTGGTGGAAATTCAAATCCGCACCTTTGCTATGCATGATGAAGCCGAACTCGGTGTCTGTGCCCACTGGTTATACAAAGGCACAGACCTTAACAGCAACGGCAATTCCTACGACGACAAGCTAGCTTGGTTACGGCAGGTGCTGGAATGGCATGATGAAGTGGGTGATGGCAGTGAGTTTGTGGC
>DPHD01000016.1:32200-34180 GCA_003523085.1 Oceanospirillaceae bacterium
ATTATGACCGCCAAAGGTGGGGCACCCAGCCGCGACTGGATGAACCCCAACCTTGGTTACGTGCATGCCAGCCGCACGCGCTCCAAGATTAGTCACTATTTCAAACAGCAAGACAAAGATAAAAACTGCACCGCTGGGCGTTTGTTGGTGGAGCGGGAAATGCGTCGTATGGCCATTACTGGCGTCGATTACGCTAAGCTATCAACCAGCATCAACTTTAAATCGGCAGACGATATGTATGCGGCCTTAGGTGCGGGTGATTTGCGTTTAGCGCAAATCGTCAACGCTGCTCAGCAGCAGGTTGAGCCGAGCTTTAAACCCAAGAAACAGTTGGACTTAACCCTGCTTACGGGTAAATCTAAACCTGCCTCATCTAATAGTGGTGATATTCAAATAGCCGGTGTGGGTAATTTGTTAACCACCCTGGCCAGTTGCTGTAAGCCGGTGCCTGGCGACGCCATTATGGGTTTTGTGACCCTTAATCGTGGTGTATCCGTGCATCGACAAGACTGTCTTAATATCATGAATATGGCGGAACAAGACCGCCAGCGCATTATCGATGTGGATTGGTCTAGCCAGAGTGAGCAAACTTACCCGGTAGATATCTTTATTGAGGCCATTGATCGGCCTGGCTTACTGAGTGAGGTGGTTATGGTGCTTGGCAATGAGCATGTGAACTTGGGCAATGTGAACACGCAAGTGGATAAGACCAGCCACTCAGCCACCATCGCCATGACCATTGATATCCCTCGGTTAGACTTATTGGGCCGGATTTTAGACAAGATTAGTCAATTACCTAATGTATTGGACGTAAGGCGACGGAAAAATGGTTAATGCCCGCAACAGTGCCAGTGAACCCATGCAGCAACTACTGGATATTATGGCGCAGTTGCGTAACCCAGACGGCGGCTGCCCATGGGATTTAAAACAAGATTTTCGTAGTATTTTGCCCCATACCTTAGAAGAAGCCTATGAAGTCGCCGACGCTATTGAGTCGGATGATCGTCTACAGTTGCGCGACGAGCTAGGAGATTTGTTATTTCAGGTGGTGTTTTATTGCCAGTTGGCACGCGAAGAAGGCAGTTTTGAGTTTGCCGATGTGGCACAAACCATGGCCGATAAGTTAATTCGTCGTCACCCACACGTGTTTGGCGCAGAGGTGTCGGCAGGCTCAGGTGTTATGGACGCCGAACAAGTATTGCAACGTTGGGAATCGATTAAACAAACCGAGCGGGATGCCAAACAGCAACACTCCGTGTTGGACGATGTACCTAATGCACTGCCTGCCATGCAGCGCAGTGCCAAGCTACAAAAACGTGCAGCTAATGTGGGTTTTGATTGGCCAGACGCCACCCCCGTATTGGCCAATATGGCCGAAGAGCTGGAAGAAGTGCAGCAGGCCTTTGCCAGCGGCGACCAACAGCACACAATAGAAGAGTTGGGCGATTTGATGTTTGCCTGCGTTAATATGGCCCGCCACTTAAAGCAAGACCCAGAGCAAGTTATGCGTGCTGCAAATGCTAAGTTTGAACGCCGCTTTCGATTCTTAGAAACGCAGTTGCTGGAGGCTGGTGAAACGCTTGAAGAGGTTAGCCTTGAGCGTATGGATGCCGGCTGGGACGCCGCCAAATCCCACGGTTTATAACTCCCTCCAACCAGCCTATAACGGCTATCACTCACATTAGCTATTGGTCGCGTGGCGTTGACGCGCTTGATTCGGTACACTACGCGGCCACGTTACATTTGCCTTGTTAAATAGGGTCTCTTCGCAAGCAGCTCACAGCCTGTTAGAGTTGCTTGCGAAGGTATCTGAATTTAGTCGAATATGGATTGACTGAGCTACGAGTGAATGACCACAGTATTTTAGTTTTTTTGGAGTTAAATCATGAAGTTAATCCTTTTAGGAGCACCGGGTGCAGGCAAAGGTACGCAAGCACAATTCCTCACGGACCATTACGGTATTCCACAAATTTCCACCGG
>DPHD01000016.1:34419-37223 GCA_003523085.1 Oceanospirillaceae bacterium
GGCTTAGTTTCCGACGAGCTGATCATTAACTTAGTTAAAGAACGCATTGCCCAAGACGACTGTGCTAACGGTTTCTTATTTGACGGCTTTCCTCGCACTATTCCCCAAGCTCAAGCCCTTAAAGATGCTGGCGTGGCGATTGACGCCGTGGTAGAAATTGACGTTGCTGATGCCGAAATCATTAAGCGCATGAGTGGCCGCCGCGTACACCCTGGTTCTGGCCGTACCTACCACCTAGTGTTTAATGCCCCTCAACAAGAAGGCAAAGACGACGTTACCGGTGAAGACCTAGTGCAACGTGTGGATGATAAAGAAGACACAGTGCGTGCGCGCCTAAATGTTTACCATGAGCAAACCGCGCCTTTGGTTGATTTCTACAAAACATTGATTGCCACCGAAGGCCCAGCTGCGCCGGCGTACCACCATATTGCCGGTGTTGGCAGTGTGAGTGATATTAAAGCGTCCGTGTTTTCGTCGCTCGGTAAGTAAACCTCACCATGACCCATATACTGGCCCTAGATACGTCGGGTACCGCCTGCAGTGTCGCTTTGTGGAGCGATACCGGACTGTTGCTAGGGTTAGAGGAGCAAGCCGAACGTCAGCATACTCAGCGTTTGTTGCCCATGGTCAAGTGTTTGCTGGCCCAAGCCGATGTGCAAATGGCTGACCTACAGGCCATCGCTTATGGTCGTGGACCGGGATCCTTTACCGGCATTCGTATTGCCGCGGGTGTGGCCCAAGGCTTAGCCTTTGGCTTGGATTGCCCTGTGATCCCCGTTTCTACCCTCGCTGCGCAGGCCTTGCGCGCACACCTGCAGCTTAAGCAGCCGCAAAAATCCGCTTACGTCTGCAGCTTGGATGCGCGTATGGGTGAGGTCTACTGGGGCGAATATAGCATTGATGAAAATCACCCTGAGTTGGCTTTAGCCGTGGTTGAAGAACGTGTATGTGACCCGCAGCAGGCACAAGTGATGAGTACCAGTTATGTGGCCTGTGGTAGTGGTATGGCATTGCCCGCTATGCCAGCAGGTATATTGACGCAGGCTCAACAGGTATTGCCTGAATTGGAGCCTAGAGCCGAAGAAATGGCACGTTTGGCCGGCGCTGACTTTGCGTTGGGCAGGGTATGTCAGCCAGAACATGCGTTGCCGGTTTATTTGCGTGACCAAGTCACCTGGCAAAAACTACCTCGTTACCAGTAGGGGCTACCATGGATTGGATGCAAGCCAGTATTATCGCCTTAATCCAAGGCATTACCGAATTCTTGCCGATCTCAAGTTCGGCTCACTTACTCTTCCCTAGTTTATTATTTGGCTGGCCCGATCAAGGTTTAACCTTTGACGTGGCCGTGCACTTGGGTAGTTTGTTGGCCGTGGTGATATACCTACGTAACGACTTGATCGCCATGACCCAAGGCTTGTGGCAGTGGCAGCAACAAAAGCGCCTTAATAGTCATGCGACCTTAGCGCTGATGCTCATTGTGGCTACCTTGCCTGCGGTGTTTTTTGGTCTGGTATTAAAAGATTGGATAGAGGTGAACGCCCGCGCATTGTGGGTGGTGGCCGCCACGACCTTGGTGTTTGGTTTGTTGTTGGGTTGGGCCGATTGGCGTAGCCGTAGAACACACACCATGGCGGCTATGAGTTGGCGCCATACGCTACTTATAGGCTTGGCCCAAGCCTTAGCTTTATTACCCGGAACATCACGTTCAGGCATCACCATGACCGCGGCATTAATGTTGGGTTATCAACGCCAAGCCGCAGCTCGGTTCTCGTTTTTAATGTCTATTCCTATTATTTTGGCCGCTGCCTTACTCATGAGCTTAGATCTGGCCACTAGTGAAGTGGCCATCGCTTGGGTGCCCATGACCATTGCCTTTGTGGTGTCGTTTGCTAGTGCCTGGTTATGTATTGTGTTGTTTATGCAAATCATCAGCCGTATGGGCATGTGGCCATTTGTGGTATATCGATTGTTACTAGGGGCGGGCCTGTGTTGGTTGCTGATCAACAGCCAAGCATAGCGCTTGTGGCGTCGGGTTTTCAAACCCAAGAGAAGGCCCTCGCCCAACTGTTACAATTGCCGCTGATTAAAAAAACCAACCCTGCCTATGGATTGCTGTTACGGTTTACTAATGACGGTTTAGGCTTAGAGCCGGTGGATGGCCGTAGCGGTGCAGTAAGGGTGGATTTTGCCGCTGGAAAATCACGCCATCGCCGTGTTTATGGCGGCGGCAAAGGCCAACAAATTGCCAAGGCGGTTGGCGTGCAAGGCGCCATACGGCCTCGAGTGTTAGACCTGACGGCAGGTTTAGGCGGCGATGCTTTTGTATTGGCCAGCTTAGGCTGTGAGGTGGCGCTGGCTGAGCGTCAGCCTGTGGTTAGGGCCTTGTTGGCCGATGGGCTGGCCCGTGGGATATTGGATATTGATGCCGGAGACATTGTTGCCGCCATGACCTTACATCAAGGCGATGCTTTAAGCGTGATGCAGGCGTGGCAAGGGGTTGCGCCGCAAGTGATCTACTTAGATCCCATGTTCCCCCATACGGGCAAATCTGCCCAAGTTAAAAAAGAAATGATGTTGTTTCGCCAGTTGGTTGGCACCGATGACGACGCTGACAAGCTGCTCGGCCCAGCTCGAGCCTTAGCGAGCCATCGTGTGGTAGTCAAGCGACCTAGAATCGCGCCAGATTTAGCAGACCAAAAGCCCACTTATCGGTTGCAAGGTAAGGCCAACCGGTTTGATATTTACGTTAACCAAAGTTTCACTAAATAGCCCAGCTACCGTCTTTGCGAAGGCCGCAGGCC
>DPHD01000016.1:37440-38407 GCA_003523085.1 Oceanospirillaceae bacterium
GGCCGCAGGCCTGTGGCAATCCATAGTCTAATAGTGCGGCGGTGGTTGATTGGCCTCTGGGCCACCTTGTCCCGCATCAGCAGCCTGCTGCAAGTTGGTCATTTGTTGGGCTATCAAACTTAACGCACGGTCCAATCGCGTCAGGTCTTTTTGTTGTTCGCTCACCACCGCATTTAAGCTGTCTATAGTCTGTTCTTGAAAAGCGAGTTGTTGCTGTAATTCGATGATATCTGCGGCGTTATCCATGATAATCTCAAGAAGTTGCAAAAAAATGGTGTTTTATAAATCAAGTGTTTGATTGGTCGCGGGTTTTTCTATAACCTTGCGTGATTGTACTGCTTTATGGCTGTCTGTGATACGGATATAGGTGGCCCTAAGTAGCACATATATAATTATAACTACCACAATAATAAGAGATATCAAGTCACTATGAGACGCACATTATTTATCTACAGCTTCATTATCAGTTTACTAGCCGCCCTAGCCCTGCCTTTTATTTTTGACGAAGTAGTGCAAGGTTCCAACATAGTCGCCACCCAATTTGAACTTGTGGTTGCCGTAAGTTTTACCCTATTTTGGGTCGCTACTTTGGCCACCGGAGTTAAGTTTATTACATCAGACGTTGAAGACGAGGCCCAGTGGGACGAAATGGACGATGATCCAAATCGAGAGTCTGGCACGGTAAAATGGTTTAACGTCACCAAAGGTTTTGGTTTTGTAACCCGTGATCAGGGCGACGACGTGTTTGTCCACTTTCGCTCCATTCGTGGCAAAGGCCATCGCTCGTTATTAGAAGGCCAACGGGTGCGCTTTAGCGTCACCGAAAGCGACAAAGGCCTACAGGCCGAAGACGTCTCTATCGTTGGTTAACCACCATGGGCTAGGCCAACCTAGCCCTGTTTGAACTTTGTGTCCCAATATGGAATAGGAAACAATTTATGCAAAACGAAAATGCGCAACACGATCA
>DPHD01000013.1 GCA_003523085.1 Oceanospirillaceae bacterium
GCTGCTTTTTGTCCCATTATGTTGAAAGGGATGTGTACGGTAGACAAGCTTGGGGTGAGGTGGGCGCTAAGGGCTAGGTCATCAAAACCAGCAATAGACACCTGGTTTGGCACATCAATGCCACTGGCCTGACACTCCAACAAAGCGCCCGCGGCCAATACATCATTACCACACAGTATGGCAGTGGGTGGTGTTGGTGAATTAAGTAATTGGCGGCAGGCAATGCGGCCAGCTTCAATCTGGTAATTACATTCGATAATTGCATGTGCAGGTAATGCAATGCCTTGTGATAACAGGGCATCTTGTATGCCTCGTAGGCGATCAGCTACCCTATCGTTACCTTCAGCAATGCCACTGATGATGGCAAATTGTTGATGCCCTTGAGACATCAAATGCAATGGTAAATGTTGGGCGGCGGCATAATTATCGAACCCAACACATGGGTGAGGGTGGTTGCTGCGGTACGCCCACGTATGCACATAGGGGATGTTTCTTTGTTGTAGCAAGGTATATATAGTCGGGTCATGGCTTAGGCCTATCAGCATCAATGCATCAACACCGCGCTCAATAAGCATGCGAACTTGAGCAAGCTCGTGATCTGCATTATAACCAGAAGTGGTGAGCATTAAACTCAGGCTGGCTTGGTTTAATTCGGCTTCAAAGGCTTCAATACCGTCACTAAAAATAGCATTGGCGAAGGTTGGGATTACGGCCCCAATGCAACGCGAACGTTTGCTGGCTAACGCTCGTGCGGCGGCATCGGCTACATAATTGAGGTCGTTAATGGCCGTTTGTACCTGTTGGCGAATGCCTAAACGTACCGATTCGGGCTGGTTGATTACACGCGATACTGTGGCCGTAGACACGCCCGCAGCTTTGGCCACGTCGCCTTGGGTGGCGCGCTTGATTGGTGGGTTCACTTTGCCAGCAGAATAGTTAATAACATAAGCCATTATACAGCTAAATGTAAGCGCATACAAAAACTTTATCTGGCCCTTGTTTGTGTCATTTTATTGGTCTAGTATGGCACGAATGTTATAAATGTAAGCGCATACAAATTGACTGTTTTAGGATCTATATTATGACTGTAAGTTACTTAAAAAAAGCCACAAAATCTTCTGCCACGGGTGAAGATGACACCCGTGCCACGGTGGCCGAGATGTTGTTAGCGATCGAAACTGGCGGCGAACAATCTTGTGCCGAATATGCTGCTAAGTTAGACGGTTATGACGGCAATATCCTCGTCACAAGTGATGATATAGACCAGGCCACAGCGCGGCTTTCACAACAAGTTAAGGATGATATTCGTTTTGCTCACGAACGTGTTGATAAGTTTGCTCAGCATCAACGCAAGGCCCTCATAGACTTTGAGGTAGAGCTATCACCAGGTCTGTGGGCTGGCCAGCGCCAAATTCCGGTACAAACCGCAGGCTGCTACATTCCTGGCGGGCGTTATTCTCATGTGGCCTCAGCCATTATGTCTGTGGCTACCGCTAAAGCTGCTGGTGTTAAGCATGTAGTGGCTTGCTCGCCACCAAAACCTGGCACCGGCATTAACGATGCCATCCTCTATACCGCTAATTATTGTGGCGCCGACACCATTTTGGCTTTGGGCGGGGTGCAAGGTATCGCGGCCATGGCTTTTGGTTTGTTTAGTGGCCGTGCTGCCGACGTGTTAGCAGGCCCTGGCAACCGTTTTGTGGCCGAGGCCAAGCGCATGTTATTTGGTCGTGTAGGCATCGATATGTTTGCTGGACCTACAGAAATTGCGGTAATTGCCGACCATACGGGAGACCCAAGGATTATTGCCGGCGATCTTGTCGGGCAGGCTGAACATGGTCCAGACTCCCCTGTATGGCTTATTAGTTTAGATGCCGGTGTGGCTCAAAAAGTGATTGATCTAGTGCCTGGTTTGATTGAATCAATGCCCGAACCGTCACGCGCTGCGGCACGGTCGGCATGGGCCGATTACGGCGAAGTCGTGGTGTGCGACAGCCGTGAAGAGGCTGTGCAGGTGAGTGATGCCTATGCCGCAGAACATTTGCAGGTGCACTGTGATGACCTTAATTGGTGGGTTGGCAGCTTGTCGAATTACGGTTCTTTATTTGTCGGTGAACAAACCACGGTGACCTATGGTGACAAATGTTCCGGTACCAACCACATTTTACCCACCAAGGGCGCCGCCCGTTATACCGGTGGTTTGTCGGTGGGTAAATTTATCAAAACCGTAACCACCCAACGTATGACCGAAGAAGCGAACCGTGAGGTGGGCGCAACAGCTGCACGCATCTCCCGCCTTGAAGGCATGGAAGGGCATGCACGTAGTGGGGATGATCGTTTGGCCAAATATTTTCCTGATGAAGCGTTTAGGTTAAACTAAGTCATGCAAAATTTAATATACCTGTCCGCCTGTGTGGCAGATTTAAAACACCGTGCTCGCCAACGTATTCCGCGCTTTGCGTTTGACTACATCGAAGAAGGCTGTAATGCAGGTGATGCGCTGGTGAATAATCGTCAATCATTGTCGCAAGTGGCGCTGCGGCCTGACTACTTGAGCGCCTATCATCAGCCCACCTTAACCACTCGACTAATGGGGCAACGCTACGCAGCGCCTTTGGGTATAGCGCCGTTGGGCCTAAGCGGTTTGATATGGCCTGATGCTTCAGCCATGCATGCTCGTGCCGCTAAAGTTGCGAATATTCCGTTTGTATTAAGTACCGTGTCGACCATGTCTATAGAAGAGGCGGGAGACTATGCGCAGGATAATTTTTGGTTCCAACTCTACCCACCGTCAGATGACGCTATGCTCAGGGACCTGCTGCACAGGGCCAAGCAAGCGGGTTGTCAAAATTTGGTGGTAACTGTGGATGTGCCTAGTTCTAGTCGCCGTATTAAGGCCATTAAAAGTGGTTTAAGCGTGCCACCCAGAATTACAGCGGCTAATGTCTTGCAGGCGGCCCTTCGGCCAGCTTGGAGTTGGGCTACCGTTAAGCATGGGTTGCCACAATTTGCCAATATGCGGCCCTATATGACCGGTGATCTGAGTTCAATGGACAGCGCGGCGGAGTTTATGAGGTTGCACTTTAGGCGTGTGGTGGATGCCGACTTAGTGCAGCAAATACGTAAACAGTGGCAGGGCAATTTGATTATCAAAGGTATTTGTCACCTTGCCGATGCACAGCAAGCAGTGGCCCTAGGTGCCGATGGCATCATCGTGTCTAATCATGGAGGGCGGCAACTCGATGCTGGCCTGTCGCCAGTACAGACGTTGGCAGAAATTAGCCATCAGCTGGCGCAAAAAACGTGTGTGATGGCCGATAGCGGGGTTGAGTCGGGTGTGGATGTTGGGCGCTATTTAGCCCTAGGTGCCGAGGCAGTGTTTGCGGGTAGGCCTTTTTTGTACGGTGTGGCGGCCCATGGCGAAGCAGGCGCTACCCATACCATCGACTTGTTGCTGGCCGAGCTTGAGCAATTAATGTCGCAATTGCATTGTTCTGACCCATTGCGTATGCATGAGCACTTTATTGGCAAACATGAATTGGCGAAACTGGGCTAATCGAAATAACAAATGTGGATCTAAGCCTTAAGCAAAAACTTGAGTAAGCTGTATCTATGATTCAGCAGGCTTAATTTTGCTGTTCCACTAACCCAAAATTTATAACCCCAGATTAGGTGTAACCGATTATGAAAATGACCACCGAAGAAGCTTTTGTAAAAACGCTGCAGATGCACGGTATTGAACACGCATTTGGTATCATTGGCTCTGCCATGATGCCTATCTCCGACTTGTTTGACAAAGCCGGTATTAGTTTTTGGGATTGTGCCCACGAAGGTTCTGGCGGCATGATGGCCGACGGTTACACCCGTGCCACTGGCAAGATGAGCATGATGATCGCTCAAAACGGCCCAGGCATCACTAACTTTGTAACAGCCGTTAAAACGGGCTACTGGAACCACACTCCACTATTGTTGGTTACCCCACAAGCGGCTAACAAAACCATTGGCCAAGGTGGTTTCCAAGAAGTAGAACAAATGGCGCTATTTAAAGACATGGTTTGTTATCAAGAAGAAGTGCGTGATCCTTCACGTATTGCTGAAGTTCTTGATCGTGTTATTGCCAACGCACATCGTTTTTCTGCACCAGCACAAATCAACGTTCCGCGTGACATGTTTACCCAAATTGTAGACATTAACTTGCCTACAATGATCGACTTTGAATTGCCTGCAGGCGGCGAGATGGCCGTAGCTGAAGCGGCGAAGTTGTTGTCTAGCGCTAAGTCTCCAGTGATCCTCAACGGCGCAGGCGTGGTATTGGCTGATGGCGGCATTGCTGCTTCTATGGCTTTGGCAGAACGTTTAGATGCTCCTGTTGTTTGTGGCTACCAGCACAACGACGCGTTCCCAGGTTCACACCCATTGTTCGCTGGCCCATTAGGCTACAACGGCTCTAAGGCCGGCATGCAGTTGATTAAGGACGCAGACGTAGTATTGGCCTTGGGCACACGCCTTAACCCATTCTCTACCCTGCCTGGTTACGGCATGGATTACTGGCCTAAAGATGCCAAAATCATCCAAGTAGACCTAAAACCTGAGCGTATTGGTTTAACCAAGGCAGTAACCGTGGGTATTGTTGGCGACGCTGCTAAAGTAGCTAACGGCATTATTGGTCAACTTTCTGCCACAGCTGGCGACGCTGATCGTGCCAACCGTAAAGCCCACATTGCTGCCACTAAGGCTGCATGGGACGTTGAATTAGAAGCCATGACCCATGAAGACGATGATCCAGGTACCACTTGGAACGAACGTGCCCGTGAAGCCAAGCCTCAGTGGTTAAGCCCACGTATGGCATGGCGCGCTATCTCTGCCGTATTGCCAAAAGAAGCCATTATCTCTTCTGACATTGGTAACAACTGTGCCATTGGTAACGCTTACCCAACCTTCGAGGAAGGTCGTAAGTACCTAGCCCCTGGTTTGTTTGGCCCTTGTGGTTACGGTTTGCCAGCGGTCGTTGGCGCCAAAATCGGTTGCCCAGATGTTCCTGTAGTTGGTTTTTCTGGCGACGGCGCCTTTGGTATTGCGGTAACTGAATTGACGGCCATTGGCCGTGAAGAGTGGCCAGCAGTGACTATGATCGTATTGCGTAACTATCAGTGGGGCGCTGAGAAGCGTAACTCCACCTTATGGTTCGACGACAACTTCGTAGGCACCGAGCTAGACGAAAACGTTAACTACGCTGGCATTGCAAAGGCTTGTGGCCTGAAAGGCGTTCAAGCTCGTACCATGGATGAAGTGAGTGCTTCTTTAAGCCAGGCATTGGTAGATCAAGCGGCGGGTAAGACCACGCTTATTGAAATACTAATCAACCAAGAGCTAGGCGAGCCATTCCGCCGCGACGCCATGAAGAATCCAGTTCAAGTTGCTGGCATCAGCCGCGACGACATGCGCCCACAAAAAGGTGCATAAGGCCTCGGGCGCCATTCTGGCGCAGGTCGGAATCTCCCTGAGATCCTGACCTTCATTAGGATGGCGAGCTCCCCAAAGTCATTCCGGCGCAGGTCGGAATCTCCCTGAGATCCTGGCCTTCGTCAGGATGGCGAGCTCCTTACCCGTCCCCAGCACTACACTCCAGCTTAGTTTCAGGTATAATACAGCGGATTTTTTCACCCACTGTTAGACCAAAACCATGACTGCTATTCGTACCCGCATTGCGCCATCCCCAACCGGCGATCCTCACTTAGGCACTGCCTACATTGCTTTATTTAATTTGGCATTTGCACGTCAGCACGGCGGCGAATTCATTTTACGTATCGAAGACACAGACCAGCAGCGCAGCACAGCCGAATCCGAACAGGCTATTTTAGACTCATTGCGCTGGTTAGGTATTGAGTGGAGCGAAGGCCCAGACGTGGGTGGCCCTCATGGGCCTTATCGTCAAAGCGAGCGGGGCAGTATCTACAAGGACTACGCCGATCAGCTGGTTAAAGACGGCCATGCCTTCTATTGTTTTGCGACCTCAGAAGAGCTCAACGAATTACGCCGTCACCAAACTGAAAACAAGTTGCCTATCGGCTACGATGGCCGTGGCTTAGATTTGTCACCCACACAAGTGCAGCAACGTATAGACGATGGTATACCTTACGTTGTGCGTATGAAAGTCCCTCGCGAAGGCACTTGTGTGTTCCAAGATATGTTACGTGGCAGTATCGAAATTGAATGGTCCCAAGTGGATATGCAAGTGCTGCTCAAAGCAGATGGTATGCCGACTTACCACCTTGCCAATGTGGTCGACGACCACCTTATGGGTATCACCCACGTATTGCGGGGCGAAGAATGGATTAACTCGGCACCAAAACATCAGTTGCTGTACCAATATTTTGGTTGGGACATGCCTGAATTATGCCACTTGCCCTTGTTGCGCAACCCCGACAAAAGCAAGTTGTCCAAGCGTAAAAACCCCACTAGCATCATGTACTACCAGCGCATGGGATACCTACCAGAAGCCTTGCTAAACTACCTAGGCCGCATGGGCTGGTCTATGCCAGACGAACGAGAGAAGTTTAACCTAGAAGAAATGGTAGACAACTTTGACGTTAACCGTGTTTCCTTGGGTGGCCCGATTTTTGATCAAGAAAAACTCTCTTGGCTCAATGGCTTGTGGCTGCGTGAAGATTTGAGTGACACAGAGTTTATGCAACGTATGCAAACCTGGGCAGTTAACAGCGATTATCTAGCGCCCATAGTGCCGCTTATAAAGCCCCGTGTAGACAAGTTTAGCGACGTGCTACCCTTGGCTGGATTCTTCCTCAGCGGCATGCTGGAGCTGACACAGGATGATCTAGCCAGTAAGAAGTTGGAGCCAGAGCAAGTGCGTAAAGCCTTGCAATTTTCCCTTTGGCGTTTAGAAGCACTGCGCCATTGGCAAAAGGACGCTATCTTCGCTATTTGTAAATCTATGGCCGAAACCTTGGAAATTAAGCCTAAAGATTTGTTTGCCGTATTGTTTGTGGCAATTACAGGCACCAACAATTCCGTGTCTGTATTCGATGCCATGGAAATCTTAGGCCCAGACATGAGTAGGGCGCGTATTCGCCATGCTGTGAATGTATTAGGTGGTCTTTCAAAGAAAGAAGCCAAGCGTTGGGATAAGGAATACCAGGCTCTATAAACCGTATTGGGCAGATGAACGGAAGTGATTGATTAAAAACAGCCTTTTTCTACCCAAACAGGTAAAAAAGGGCTTGTAATCCAGCCTCAGGTGCCTATAATACGCCTCCATCAAGTCGCAACAGTAGCATCCCAGCGGTTTGATATCCCTCGTGTGGGGCCTTAGCTCAGCTGGGAGAGCGCAACACTGGCAGTGTTGAGGTCAGCGGTTCGATCCCGCTAGGCTCCACCAATTATTCTTTATAAATCAGCCGGTTACAAGCTTTATAGTTTGGCCGGCTTTTTTGTGGCTGTAATAGCAGTAAGTGTTTTAACTTGCCCATTTTTATGGAGTTAACCAATGAAAGCAATTCGATGGATTTTAGGCCGTATTATTCTACTATTAAATTTTCTTATTCCACCTAAAACCGTGGTACGCGACGTTGATGCACAAAAAGTGATAAACGACGCCACTGCTAAGATGTCGCTCTACCAATTTCATGCCTGCCCATTTTGTGTCAAAGTGCGCCGCCAGTTAAAGGGTCAAGCCCTGCCTATTGAACTGCGGGATGCTAAAGCCGAAGGCGAATTCAAGGCAGAGTTGATACGCGAAGGTGGCCGTCACAAAGTGCCTTGCTTAAAAATAGCGAAGGCCGATGGCTCCGTAGAGTGGCTTTATCAGTCCAGCGCGATTATTGCCAGGCTCAATGATGAGTTTGATTTGACTTAACTGGGCCTAACTTACGTCTCAACCCCCAGACTCAATATGCAGCTCATTATACTTACAGGTCTTGCTTTATTGGCGTTTGCCGCAAATTCAATTTTGAATCGTATCGCGCTGGCCAATGAGCTCATAGGGGCGGGTGATTTTGCGCTGTTAAGAGTAGCGGCTGGGGCTGCAATGTTGCTGCTACTACTGGTTGTTCGCAACGGCCGGAAGCCTTCGATACAAAAAGCCCACGTTAGGAGTGTGCTAG
>DPHD01000039.1:0-3887 GCA_003523085.1 Oceanospirillaceae bacterium
CTGGCCGTCCGTAACCAAAAAGCCGTGAAGTTACGCTTAAGCCGTAGCGACGATATGGCCCTAACCGGCAAGCGGCATCCGTTTGTTAACCAAGCCCAAGTGGGGTTTGATGGCGATGGCCGAATCCAGGCCCTTAACGCAGAATTACATGGCTTATGTGGGTGTAGCCCCGACTTGTCGGACGCCATTGTTGACCGTGCGATGTTTCATACGGACAACGCCTATTATCTGCCCCATGCCACAATAGCTGGTCATCGTTGGTTTCAAAATACCGCCTCGAATACCGCTTACCGTGGTTTTGGTGGTCCCCAAGGCATGATGTTGGCCGAACAAATGCTCGACGATATTGCCAGAGCCGTGGGTAAAGACCCATTGTTGGTAAGGCAAAACAACCTCTACGGCAGCCATGATCGTAATATAACACCCTATCACCAAACCGTGACGGGGGTAGATTTACCACGCATTATTGATGAATTGGTGGTGTCTAGCGATTATTGGGCTAGGCGCAAAGCCATAACCGCATATAACCATCGTACCCGGGCCCAAGGCGGGCGCTATGTCAGGGGTTTAGCCCTCACACCGGTAAAGTTTGGTATTTCTTTTACCGCCATGTTTCTTAATCAGGCCGGTGCTTTAGTACATATATATACCGATGGCACCGTGCAAGTGAACCATGGTGGCACCGAAATGGGCCAAGGCTTGTACACTAAAATTGGCCAGATTGTGGCCGCCGAATTAGGCCTGCCGCTGGCTGCTATAGAAGTGACCTCTACACGTACCGATAAAGTGCCCAATACCTCTCCAACCGCAGCCTCCAGCGGTACTGACTTGAACGGTCAAGCGGCGCGTAACGCGGCGCTCACCATTAAACAACGGCTTATTGATATGCTGGTGCAAGAGCATGGAATTGAGGCGGCAGAGATTGAATTTAACGCAGGTCTGGTCACGTGGGCAGACCAGTCTATGACCTTTGCCGAGTTGGTGCAGCATGCCTACATGCAACGTATTTCGTTATCCTCTACGGGGTATTATCGCACCCCAAAAATTCACTATGACCGTGACCAGGCCAAAGGCAATCCGTTCTTTTATTACTCTTGTGGTGCATCTGTAAGCGAAGTAGAGATAGACACCTATACGGGAGCTTACTCCGTGTTGCGGGTGGATATATTGCATGACGTGGGCGAGAGCATTAACCCTGCCATTGATATCGGCCAAATTGAAGGTGGTTTTATTCAAGGCATGGGCTGGCTCACCACGGAAGAGCTGGTTTGGGGCGATGACGGCCGTCTGCAAACCAATGGCGGCGCCAGCTATAAAATCCCGGCAGTAGGCGACACACCTAAGCAGTTTAATGTGGCCTTGTTGCAAGACAGTAAAAACCAAGAGGCAACTATTTACCACTCAAAGGCCGTAGGCGAACCGCCGTTTATGCATGGTATATCGGTATGGTCGGCGTTACGCGACGCCATTTGGCAAGCTGGGGGGGAAGCCGTTAACCCGCAGCTAGATACCCCCGCCACTCCAGAACGGGTGTTGTGGGCCTTACAAGCAGCGAGTCATACCTCATGAATGCCTGGCTACGGGCGCAGTTCCATTGCGAACAACACAATCAAGGCTATGTGTTAATCACTATCGTGGCCCTAAAGGGGTCTTCTCCAAGGGGCGTGGGCAGCAAAATGCTGGTTACCTTAGGGGCTCAGTTTGACACCATTGGTGGCGGACACTTGGAGTATAAAGCGGTGGCAGAGGCCAAGCAGCGCTTGCAGCAAGGCGGCACGACGGGATTGCTAGACTATGCCCTGGGTGCTAACTTGGGGCAATGTTGCGGTGGCAAGGTGAGCTTGATGTACGAAGTGTTTAGCCAAACAAAAATGCCCGTGGTGGTGTTTGGTGCCGGCCATGTGGGCCGCGCTTTGGTGCCTTTATTGGCCCAACTTCCCGTGCAGGTGACTTGGGTAGATGGGCGCTACGACATGCTGCCCAAACAGCTGCCAGAGGGTGTGGCGGCAGTACACGAAGAACACCCACAAGATCATATCGTCGATTGTGCCCCTGGTACCTGTTATCTGATTATGACCCACCATCATGGTGTGGATTTAGCTCTCACCGAAGCCGTATTGAAGCGCGGTGATGCCGCCTATTTGGGCGTCATCGGCTCAGTGACTAAAGGCCGAAAATTTAACCAGCGCCTAGCTGCTAAAAGCTATACCCCAAGCCAAATCGAAGCGCTTAATTGCCCTATGGGTAAGCCGGGTATAGCCGGTAAACAGCCCATGGAAGTGGCCATTGCCATTGCAGCGCAAGTCATGCATTTGTACCAAACCATGGCCGAGGTAACACCAACCGTTAGCCCTGTTGCCCGTACTCACTTAGAGACTTTAGATTATGTCTGAACGCTTAATTCGTGGACCACTGCTGCATTGCCTTGCACAACCAGACCAACATGAAGATGCGGTTGAATACTTGGGCGACGCTTTGTTATGGCTAAAAAACGGTTTAGTGCATCAGTTGAGCACCTACGCAGTTGCTGCGCCTAGCTTGAGTGAACAACAGTTAGCCAGGGTTGAAGATCGGCGTGATTATTTGATGGTGCCGGGGTTTGTGGATTGCCATATTCATTACCCACAAACCGAAATGATCGCCGCCTATGGTACCCAACTGTTGGAATGGCTTAATACCTACACCTTTCCAGTGGAATCCAGTTTTGGCGATGTGGACAAAGCCGCCAAGGTGGCCAAGGTGTTTATTGATCAATTATTAACCAATGGCACCACCACGGCACTGGTGTTTTGTTCTGTGCATCCAGAATCTGTGGACGCGCTATTTAGTGAAGCACAACAGCATCAGATGCGCCTTATTGCAGGCAAGGTGATGATGGATCGCAACGCCCCCGAGTCGGTGTTAGATACGGCGCAAACAAGCTATGACCAAAGCAAACGGCTGATCGAACGTTGGCATGGCGTGGACCGCCTGCAATACGCGGTGACACCACGCTTTGCACCCACCTCTACAGACGCACAACTGCAGGCGGCAGGGCGGTTGTTAGCAGAGCATGAGGGGGTATATTTACATACGCATTTGTCTGAAAATGTGGATGAAATTGAGTGGGTAAAGGCGCTGTTTCCTAACGCCAAAAATTACCTAGACGTGTACGACCAAGCGGGCCTGTTGGGTAAGCGTAGTGTCTTTGCCCACGGCATACACTTATGTGATGGCGAATGTGAACGTTTGGCACAAACCGATTCAGCCATTGCCCACTGCCCAACCTCCAATATGTTTATTGGTTCGGGTTTATTCCCCATGCAGCGTTTGCAGGAGTATGGCATCAAAATAGGTATGGGCACCGACGTCGGTGGTGGCACCAGCTTTAACATGTTACAAACCTTAGCCGATGGCTATAAAATGCAGCAACTCAATGGCCATAACTTGAGCCCAGAACAAAGTTTTTATTTAGCCACTTTAGGCGGCGCTAAGGCCTTGGATATGGATGATAAAATTGGCAACTTCACCGTAGGCAAAGAAGCCGATTTCTTATTGCTAGACCCAAATGCCACCCCTTTGCTTAAGTTTCGCAACCAGCACTGTCAAACCTGGCGCGATACTTTGTTTGTATTACAAACCTTGGGGGATGATCGTGTGATTGCGCAAACTAATGTCATGGGGCAGCCGGTTAGTTTTGCAGCTTCATGATAGGGCTGCTGTTATTCCCACTCCATTTTTTCGAACACTCTCAGGGCATTGCCTGGAGAAATTTCTTGGTAGTTTAGCAGGTGGCTAAAGGCCGATTGGTCAACTTGGCGAATATCCATCAGCTCTCCGCCGGCATCGATAAATTCCCCCACGTGAGTACGCAGGTGTACCAAATAGTCATAGGTTTCTTGTCTCAG
>DPHD01000039.1:4123-6326 GCA_003523085.1 Oceanospirillaceae bacterium
TTCGAACACCTCAAGCCAAGATTGGCTGTCGGATACATCGATCACACCTAACATACGATCCCCGTAGGCAATGTCTCCAGTAAATAACAACTTTAGCTGAGGAATATATACCCAGCTGTCACCAGGGGTATGGGCAGGGCCTTGGTGATGTAGCTGAATATCTAGGTTGGCAAAGTTAAATTGATAATTTTGCTCGAAAGTTATATCGGCGCTAGTGGCTACTAAACCCGCCATTGGGTCTTGCCCGAGTGCATGAGTGAGGCCTTGGAGTTGGTCTCCAGCGCGTTGGTTGTGATCCTCCGCTGCCGCTTGGCTGGCAATTATTTTAGCTCCAAACTGCTGGAAATAACTGTTGCCGAGCCAGCGGTGGTCTTGGCCACCGGTGTTAATCACATGGCTGATGGGTAATGGCGTGATTTGGCGAACCTGCGCTGCAATGGCTTTGGCGGCTAAGGTACCGGCACCGGAGTCGATTAATAAAACGCTGCTAGGCCCTACAATAAACCCGAAGTTGGCGTTGTTGCCTAAATTGGTGGACGAACGGTTACTGGTTTCGCCAATAATGGCATAGGCCGAGCCAGATAATTGAACCGTGGTTAAGGCGATACTGCTGGTGGAGAATAAACTAGTAACCGTGGCCACAATAAGGCTGATGACTAAGGCCAAGTAACGACTGAGGCATTGCATAGTGTCTGTCCTTCATTAATAAAAATTAAATCGTTGAAACTGTGGTGCTGATGCAAGTCTATTGCACTTATGCTAATATATCTATAACTAATTTATGTGGGCATATGCTATATGTTGACATAGGGTAGGCTTTAATAAGTTCTAACTACGATATTGTGAAATCCTATGAAATATTATCTATTATCACTTGCTTTAATGGTCTCAAACACAGCCTTTGCTGATGAAGCTCCACCAACGGGAGCGCAAATGCTGGCAGCTGCCAGCCAGGCCATTACCAATATTTCTGCGCAGCAGCTGTTACTGCAGGTACAACAAAACCCCGACACAGTGGTGATAGACGTACGTACGCAAAATGAGGTGAGTTTGCTCGGTACGTTGGGTATCTATCAAAATATTAACATTCCTCGGGGCTGGATAGAGTTTGATGTTGCCGATGTTGTTGCATCCTTTGACACACCTATTGTGGTTTATTGTGGCCAGAATATCCGTAGCCCTATGGCGGCAAAAACCCTCATGGAAATGGGCTACACCAATGTGAGCAACTACGAGGGTGGCTATTTCGAGTGGCAGGAAAAGGGTTTAGAAACCAATATGGGCACCCTTGATTCTTCAACCTTCCTATACCAGCGTCCGGTACAGGTTGTAGATGGTGTTTATTCTGCTATAGGTGCTACAGCGCCTTCTACCTACGATAATTCGGGCCACAATAATAACCTTAGCTTTATTGTGGCTGAAGATGCGGTGGTGGTATTTAACGGCGGCGGTAGCTACTCCCTCGCCAAGGCCATGCACGAAGAAATTAAACAGGTCACAGACCTGCCGGTTAAATACCTTATTTATGAAAATGCACAAGGCCATGCTGTGTTTGGGGGCAGTTACTGGAAAGAGCAGGGGGTAGAAATTATTGCCCATGAAAATACGCCAGAAATCCTTGAGCATGACGCCGACAAAATGCTGGAGTGGGGACAGCGCAGTCTAAGAGATAAATTTTCTAACTCCCACATCGTCATGCCAGACCGTACCTTCGCCGAAGAGTATGTGGTGCCCGTAAAGGGTAAAAAGGTTGTGCTTAAGCACTTTGGTCACGCCCATAGTCCAGATGATATACAGCTTTGGTTACCAGAAGACAAGCTGCTGATTTCTGGCGACTTTGCCTTCAATGAGCGTATGTTGCCTGTATTGGAACATACAGACATGCTGGCGTGGCAGGAAAACTGGAGCAAACTTGAATCCTTGAATCCTAAAACCATCATACCGGGTCACGGTGGAGTGACCGACTTGGACACTGTAACTTACTATACGATGGGTTATGTGAATTATATGGTCGATGAAGTTCAAAAGGTGCTGGATGACGGTGGTGAGCTAACCGACGCCTATGAAATTAATCAATTGGCCTTTATGCAGTGGAAAACCTATCGCGAATTAGCCTTGAGAAATGCTGCCGAGTTATACAAGATCGCTGAATTTGATTGGTAGTCGACGCTAAGTTGAACCCCCACGTCATTCCGGCGCAGGC
>DPHD01000039.1:6639-7837 GCA_003523085.1 Oceanospirillaceae bacterium
CAGGAAGACTCTAGGTTCGTCAGGGTACATTGTGCAACCATGGCGCTTAATGTATTTCAATAAGCGAAACCTTGTTCCGCACAGCGAAACTATGTTAAGATTCTGATCATTCGTAGCACCACCTAATTCATGGCCAGTTATGTCGTCTGAAGAGCCACAATCTGCACCCAAAGATCGCAAGTTTGTAGAAGCCCTAGCCCGTGGGTTGGAACTACTACGGGCTTTTAGTGACAGTCATAGTGTTTTAGGTAATCAAGAATTGAGTGCCATTACCGGTCTGCCAAAAGCCACCGTATCGCGCATGACCTACACCCTTAAACAGTTGGGTTATTTGGCTAACGACCCCCACAGTGATAAATATCGCCTCGATGCGGGTGTGTTGGCCCTAGGCTATGCCTATGTAGCTAACGTGCAAGTAAGTCGCCTTATACAGCCCTTAATGGAAGACCTAGCCAAGCAGCACCAAGTGTCTGTGGGCCTTACGGTGCGCGAACGCTTGTCGATGATTTACGTAGAAAACTGCCGCCACCATACGGTGCAAAGCTTAAGGGTAGAGGTGGGTGCGAGCATCCCCTTGGCCACCTCTGCGGCAGGCCGGGCCTATTTAGCGTCGCTAGAAGCGCAAGAGCGGGCCGAGTTTATCAACTACCTTGGCGAGCGCCAAACGCAAGATTGGCAGCAACAAGTGGACGGTATAAATGAAGCCGCTATCTGTTATCAAAACCACGGCTATTGCTTGTCGTTGGGTGATTGGAACCGTACGGTCAATGCCGTAGCGGTGCCGTTTCAAGTGCAAGGTGGCAAAACCATGGTGCTCAGCATCGGTGGCCCTAGTTACCTTGTATCCGCACAACAAATTGAACAAACCTTTGCTCCTCAACTGCTTCATCTAGTTGAAGAAATTAACAAAATGAGACTTTAATATGAACGATTACGCCTATATTTATGACACTGCCCGTAGCGCCTTTGGTACCTTAGGTGGCGGACTTTCTTCACTGCGCCCAGACGATTTGTTGGCCCATGTCATTCGTGAATTGGTTAACCGCAACGGCTTTGATTTAAACCAATATGAAGACGTCATTGCTGGTAACACTAACCAAGCCGGTGAAGATTGCCGTAACGTCGCACGTTTTGCCGGCTTGTTGGCGGGTTTGCCCATCAGCTCTGGTGGTATTACCGTCAACCGCCTATGTGGTTC
>DPHD01000039.1:8088-16885 GCA_003523085.1 Oceanospirillaceae bacterium
TGTGGCGTGGAATCTATGAGCCGTGCGCCTTTAGTGTTGTCTAAAGCCAACAACGCCTTTGATCGCGCCCAACAGTTGGTTGACACCACCATGGGTGCGCGGTTTACCAACCCTAAAATTAGCGCCGCCTTTGGCGACGATAGCATGCCGCAAACGGCGGATAACATTGCCGCAGATCTTGGTATTAGCCGTGCTCAATGTGATGAGTTTGCCGCGCGTTCACAAGCCAATTACCAGGCCGCTAAGCAAGCCGGCTACATGGCAGCTCAAATTGTACCCATAGAGGTGCCACAAGGTCGTAAAAAGCCAGCCATTACCATTAGTGAAGACGAACACCCTCGGGCAGGCTCAACTGAGCAAGTGTTAGGCGGTTTACGTACCTTGGCTAATGATGGCGTGGTTACAGCAGGCAATGCGTCGGGCCTTAACGACGGTGCTTCCGCCATCATTGTTGGTAGCCAAGCGGTGGGCGAAAAGTATAGCGTTGCCGCTAAAGCCCGTATTCTTGCCGGTGCTGTGGCGGGTGTAGAGCCTCGTACTATGGGCCTTGGCCCCGTGCCAGCTAGCCAAAAAGCCCTTGCCCGTGCGGGCTTAACCCTCGATCAAATGGATGTCATTGAAGTCAACGAAGCCTTTGCCGTACAAGTGTTGGGCTGTTTGCAATTGTTGGGAATCGATTTTAACGATAGCCGTGTTAACGCCAATGGTGGCGCTATTGCTGTGGGACACCCATTAGGTGCCAGTGGTGCCCGTATCATTCAAAATGCCTTGGCTCAACTGGAAGCCAAGCAAGGCCGCTATGCCTTGGTCACCATGTGTATTGGTATAGGCCAAGGCATAGCCGTGGTTATTGAACGCATTTAAGCAAACCGTCTAAGTACAGGGTAACAATATGAGTGTAGTGAGCTATAACATCGATCAACAAGTGGGTGTCATCAGTATTAATAACCCACCGTTAAATCTATTGGGCCATGGGTTGCGAGAAGGTATTTTAAACGCCGTTACTGCCGCTCAAAATGATGCCAGTAAAGTCTTGGTTATTATCTGTGAGGGGCGCACGTTTTGCGCCGGTGCAGACATCAAAGAATTCAACCAAACGCCTAAGGCACCTCCGTTACCAGACTTAATTGCAGCGGTAGAAGCTTCTACAAAACCGGTCATTGCGGCCTTGCATGGCAGTGCCTTAGGCGGCGGTTTTGAACTGGCGCTGAGTTGCCATTATCGTCTGGCACTGAGTTCGGCTAAAGTGGGTTTACCCGAAGTGAAGCTAGGCCTGTTGTCTGGTGCCAGCGGCACTCAACGTGTGCCACGTTTGGTTGGTGCTAAGGCTGCCCTGGACTTTATGACGGCAGGCACACCTATTACTGCAGCGAAAGCACTAGATATCGGTTTAGTTGATGAATTGGCAACAGATAATTTATTAGCTTCAGCCCTAAACTATGGCCAACGGCTTATTGAGCAACACGCTCATTGCCGTAGGGTGAGTGAGTTGAGCGTAGACAGCAGTAGTTATGATGCTGAGTTTTTTGCTCAATACCGCGCCCAATTGGCAAACAAGATGCGCGGCCAAAATGCCCCTCAATGTATTGTTAATTGTGTTGAAGCGGCCACTCAGCGACCCTATGCGGACGGCCTGAATTTCGAACGCGAACAGTTCATGGCGTTAAAACAGGCGCCTCAATCGGCCGCCTTAAAACATGTGTTTTTTGCTCAAACTCAAGCTAAAAATGGCGCTAAAAAATACCAAGCGCAAATTCCTAGTGATCAAACCGTCACCAGCATCAAGCGTGTCGGTGTGATTGGTGCGGGTACTATGGGCACGGGTATTGCCATGTGTTTTGCCAATGCGGGCCTGCAGGTGACGTTAGTTGAGATTAACCAACAAGTGCTTGATAAAGGCATGGAAATGATCAACAAGCGTTACCAATCAACCTATTCCAAAGGCCGGTTAACCGAAACCCAAATGCAACAACGTTTGCAAGCCATTACCCCCATTATGGATATACAAGATCTGGCCCAGGCCGATTTGGTGATCGAAGCGGTGGTGGAGAACTTGGCGGTTAAGCAACAAGTGTTTAAACAGTTAGATAACATTTGTGCGCCCCATACTATTTTTGCCAGCAATACGTCTTACTTGGACATTGAAGCCATGGCAGACGAAGTGACAAGGCCACAGCAGTTGGTGGGTATGCACTTCTTTAGTCCAGCTAACATCATGCCCTTGTTGGAAGTGGTGCAGGCGCGCAGAACCGACAATGCCACACTCGCTGCGGTTATGGCCGTGGCCAAGGTGATTAATAAAACCGCTATTGTTGCAGGCGTATGTTATGGCTTTATAGGCAACCGTATCTACAGCAAGTATTTACGCGAGGCCAACCTGTGTTTAATTGAAGGCGCCAGTGTAGAGCAAGTAGACCGCGCTATGTTTGAGTTTGGCATGGCCATGGGACCGTTTAGCGTAGCCGATTTAGCCGGTTTGGATATTGGCTATAAGGCGCGTCAAACCTTGAGTGCAGAGGTGCTGGGTGCCACTAAAAACTACCGTGTGCCAAACCTGTTGGTTGAACAGGGACGCTTAGGCCAAAAAACAGGCGCCGGATTTTATCGTTATGATGCCACTACAGGTAAGCGTGAGGTAGATGAACAAGTGATGCGTTGGGTTGAAGAAGCAGCAGCAGCGGAAGGTATTGAACGCAGCCCCATGAGTGATGAAACCATTGTTCAACGGTTAATAGGCGCGGTAGCCGATGAAGGTAATCAAGTGCTCAAGGATGGCATAGCCCAAAGCGCTAGCGATATTGACCTAGCCTTTATCTTTGGCTATGGCTTTCCTGCCTATCGTGGTGGACCTATGTTTTACGCTTCACAGGGGACTGCTGCAGAATAAATTGGGCGGCTTTTTCGGCGATCATGATGCTGGTGGCGTTAGTATTGCCGCTAATCAGCTTAGGCATGATGGAGGCATCCGCCACGCGTAGGTTCTGGATGCCTTTGACCTTGAGGTTAGCATCAACCACAGACATATCATCTGGCCCCATGCGGCAAGTGCTCACTGGGTGGTATTCGGTTTCTGCGTGGGCCCGTATGTAGGCATTTAACGCATCGTCGCCTTGGCATGTGTCACTGGGTGAGTAAGTGTGGGAAATGAGTTCTGCAAAGGGCCCGCTAGCAAGGATTTCGCGGCTAATGTGGATGCCTTCACGCATGCGTTCAATATTACCTTGGGTCTGCAAGAAACGTTGATCAATGAGTGGTGCCTGGCGGTGGTCAGCACTGGCAAGGGTTATTTCCCCCACATCGGTGGGCCTGAGGTTGCAGGCATGGATGGTGACACCATGTTGATTAATACCTGCAACGGGTTTTGGATAGATCATCAATGGAATAAAGTGCAGTTGTATATCGGCACGATCGGGGCTGAACTTGGAGCTGTAAAAGCCACCACTTTCCGCCACGTTGGAAACTCCGGGGCCTGACTTATTCCATAAATACTGGATGGCAGTTGTCGCCGCCTTAAACCCCTTGTCGATACCATATAAACTAATGGGTTCTTTGGTTTGCGCTAATACCGACACGTTTAAGTGGTCCTGAAGGTTTTTGCCAACCCCCGGTAGGTCTAACACCATGGCAATGCCATGCTCTTCGAGCTCTGCTGCAGGGCCAACGCCGGACAAGAGCAATAATTGCGGTGAACCAATAGCGCCTGCCGACAATACAATTTCGGTGCTAGCCATGGCTTTGTCTACGTTATTGCCTACTTGATACTCGACGCCTACAGCACGAGAGGCGTTAAATAGTATGCGCCTCACTTTGGCATTAGTGATTATACTCAGGTTAGGCCGATCTACCACTGGGTGTAAAAATGCAGCGGCAGAGCTACAGCGTTTATCATTCGACTGGGTGACTTGATAGCGGCCGACCCCCAGTTGATGGTGGCCATTAAAATCATTATTTTTTGTCAAGCCTGCAGCTACAGCGGAATCAATAAAGGCGTCACTAAGGGGGTGGGTGTAGGAACGATCACTGATTTGTAGTGGCCCCTTAGCACCATGAAAACCCTCGTCTATGTGTGCGCCGTGGTTGGTCTCTGAGCGTTTAAAGAACGGTAATACGTCGTTGTAGCCCCAGCCATCGTTGCCCATGTCGCGCCATTCATTGTAGTCCTGGGCTTGGCCGCGGATATGTACCATGGCGTTAATTGAACTAGAGCCGCCTAATGTACGGCCCCTGGGAACGGGTATTTGTCGTTCATTCATGGCCGTTTGTGCTGTGGTTTTGTAGTTCCAGTTAAGGGTTTTATGATCAATTAATTTGGCGATGCCGGCGGGCATGTGGATCAATGGATTACGGTCTTTAGGCCCTGCTTCTAGCAGTAAAACTTCGGCATTGAGGTCGTTACTTAAACGGTTGGCTAATACACAACCAGCGGAGCCACCGCCGACGATGATGTAATCAAAATGGTTGTGCATTGATATAAACCTTTTAGTAAATAGTTAACGCCACACAGGCGTAGCTTGCATTGACTCAGGGATGTCGACCCCCATGCGCTGCAGGATGCTGGGCGCAAGGGCGGTTTGGTCGATTACATGATCCGAGGGTGGGCCGTCTAAGGCGTTGTCTGGGTTGGCAAAGTAGTAGATGGGAATGTCGCGCATAATGGCTTCGGTGCCACCGTGGTGGCCCCTGGCACTTTGGCCATGGTCTGCCGTGACAATAACGTCATACCCTTGTGCTTGCCAGCGGGGGATAAAGTCGCCTAATGCGGCATCGATGGTATAGCAGTTTTTATCGATCTCAATGGAGTCAAAACCATAGTGATGGCCGAGGCTGTCTAAGGTGCTGGAGTGGAATAAAAAGTAGTCTGGTTGGTGGCGTTGAATAAGCAAGCTCATTTGCCAAAATAAATCGATGTCGGAGGGTGTGGCTGGCTGCGCTTTGTTTTCGCCGGCCATGGTATAAAACCGAGCATGTTGGATGGGGCGGTTAATGTCGTCCACTTCCATATCACGCAAGTGGTTAAATGGACTGGCCTGAAAGTAGTCAGAAAAAAATGAATGGGCCACAGCAGCAGTGGTGCCGCCAGCGGCCCTTACGGCACTAAAAATGTCGGGGTCTTCGAGTTTGCCTTGGTGGTAATTGCTGGTAACACCATGCTCTTGCGGAGTAAGCCCCGTATGGATGCTGGCGTAACATGGGCCCGACACCGAAGGTAACACAGTTTGGCCTTGCCAAAGTGTGGCTTCGCCAGAATCAACCCAGCCTTCTAAATTGCCCATTAGCTTACGGGCATAACTATAGCCAAGGCCATCTAGAATAAGCAAAATCACTTTATTTTTCATACCGTTATTACCCATTTAATCTGTAATGACATTAGCATTATTGAACATTTGTGTTACTCTAAAGCGTAGCTCGCAGTTTGCCATTCTAAGCCAGCGCAGCGCAAGCCCGCCCGTAATAAATTTTAGCAGCCAGAGGCGCATATCGACCCTGTATCAGACACTAGTATTACGCAACTGCTCATTGGTTTAGCAGGCGGGGTAGCCTTGCTTATTTGGGGCTTAAAACGAGTGCAGCAGGGCATGAAACGAGCCTTTGGTGGTCGTCTTACGTATTTCATTCGGGATCGTTTTGCTGGCGTATGGTCGGCCTTGGGTTTGGGCGTAATGCTCACCATGATTTTACAAAGCAGCACCGCATCGGCATTGTTGGCGGCCTCATTAGGCATCCAAGGCGAAGCTGGTTTAGCGTTATTGCTCGGTGCCGACGTGGGTACCACCTTAGTGGCCCTTATCCTTTCTTTTGACCTTAGTGCGTTAAGCCCCTTGTTGGTGGCTATTGGCGTGTTTATGGAATTGCGCGCTAAAGACAAACGCCAACATGGCATAGGCGAAGGCCTGATGGGTTTAGGTTTGATGTTGTTGGCCTTGGGGTTGTTACGTCAACAAGCGGTGCCGTTACAAGGTTCTGAGCTATTTAGCGACATGCTTCAAAGCCTCATTGCCGAGCCTTGGCTAGCCATTGTGTTTGCCGCACTACTGACCTTCTTATTACACTCAAGCCTAGTGATGGTGCTGTTATTGGCGGGCCTTGTGGGTGCCCAGGTGATTGGTGTTGAGTCGGGCTTGTTGCTAATCTTGGGTGTTAATATTGGCAGCGCCTTTATCCCAGTGTACTTATCGCGTAAATCCAGCAATGCCAAACGTGTTGCGCCCTTGGGTAACTTGTTTTTGCGCTCCATAGGCGCAATCGCGTTTGCACCTTGGGTGGCAGAAGTTCATATAGGGCTCAACTATGTAAGCATGGACCCAGCCTGGCAGTTGGTGTTGATGCATTGCTTGTTTAACGTTACCGTGGCCGCGTTTGGCATGTTGATTGTAAGCAAACTAGCCGGTTTGATCGACTCGCGTTTACCCAGAGAAACCTTAGCGCCCCTACCTAGCCCTAAATACCTTAAAGACGTGCAAGATACGGCGCCCTCTGCAGCCTTAGCTAACGTAGTGCGAGACACCCTCACCATGGGCGAACTGTTGGAAGACATGCTGCGAGAAGTGCACTTAGGCATGACCGAACGTTATGATGCGTTGGAGAAAAAGATACACCAAAGTGATGACATTATTGATGATTTCCACCAACAAATTAATGCCTATCTGCTAGAACTAGGTGGTCAAGATTTAACCGAAGAAGAGCGCCACCGGTGCCAGGACTTACTGCTATTTATCACCAATATTGAGCATGCAGGCGATACCTTAGAACGCAGCATGACCTTGTTGTTGAAGAAGAAAAACAACCTGCATATTGATTTTACCGAGTACGAACACGAAGCCCTAGATGCCAGCATGAAGGCCATCTTCAAAGTCATGCCCATGTCGTTTCAAGTGATGATGAGCGAAGATGTGTCGAGTGCCCGCGGCTTGATTCAAGCCAAACACCAATTTAATTCTAGCCATCAACAATACATGGATGGTCAACAAATGCGCGCGATGCAGGCCGACAAAGCCAGTCCCGTTGCACATTCGTTGTTTACCGACTTAATGCGCGATATTAAGCGCTTGCATTCCCACTTCACTGCCATTGCCTACCCTGTGCTCAACCGTGAAGGTGAGTTACGCACCAGCCGCTGGCGTGGGTTTAGTGAATCCAAACCCGCTGCCGTAGACTCTACGCTAGACACAAATGCAAGCCTAGACACAGATGCTGAAACTGACCAAAAGCCCGCCACAGAATGAATATTAGCCAAATAAAAGGCATTGTGTTTGATAAAGACGGCACCTTGCTCGATTTTCACGCCACCTGGGTACCCAGGGCCAAAGCGGCCGTATTGGCGGTGGCCAAAGGTGATAAAGATTTGGCGCTCACTATGTTGCAGGCCACCGGTTACGACCTAGCACAAGAGCGGGTTTTAGGGGGCTCCATTTTAGCCGCTGGCAATAACCTAGACATTGCTCAAGTGTGGGCGCCTTTGGGTGACCAATCCGTAACTGAAGTTGAGCAGCAACTTAACCACATTTTTGCCGACCAGCAATACGGTGCCAGCGTTCCCGTCAACAATTTAGCCAGTAGCTTACAAAAGCTAGCCGACCGTGGTTTGGTTTTAGGTATAGCCACCATGGACAGCGAAGCAGGTATCGAGGCCACCCTTGGCAGTTTTAATTGTTTACACTTATTTGCATACAAAGTGGGTTACGACTCTGGCCACGGCAGCAAGCCGGGCCCAGGTATGGTGCTTGGCTTTTGCCAACAAACTGGCCTCAAACCAGAGCAAGTGATGGTGGTGGGGGACAATACTCATGACCTGCACATGGGCAAAAGTGCCGGTGCAGGGCTTAACGTTGGTGTGCTAACAGGTACTAGCCACACAGCAGAGCTGGAAATTGACGCTGATTTGGTGCTTGATTCTATTGCGGACTTACCGGCGTTGTTTGCTTGCTAAGGTAAGTTATCTCGATATATTGTTAAAATTTCTATCTTCTGACCTTTTATGCGATAGATAAAGCTATACCGTTTATAAACAACTCGGCGCAGGCCAAGGCCTAAATTTGGCATCGACGTGCCAGCATTTGGAAACTCTAATAATACTCGGTTTAACCAATTTTCAAGGTCCGCTAAATATTCAACGACAAACTTTTTTGATAAATGTTGTTGTAAAAGATAGTCGGAAATTGCCTCTAACCGAGCCATGGCTCTGGGAGAGAAAACAATAGACCGCTCACTCATACTTAGCGCTTATCTCATGTATTGCTTGTTTTAAAGGTATGCTTTCACCCGCGTCATGCTGCCTAATAGAAATGCCTATGTCTTGCTTCAATTGTTGGTGTTGAATGAACTCTGCAAACGCACTTGCTATGGCATGTTCACTGTTGCCATAAGTTTGTTTCAAGGAGTCTTCAAGTTCCGAGTTATCGATGGTGATATTTAACATTTCAGACTCCAAATGTTTCAGTCATTTTTATACGAAGAATTGTAGCTTAACATAACTGCTGTAACTCAATAAATTCTAGGGTATAACAAATATGCTTTGTGATTGCTTTGGTTGTTAAATTACACAATTTCAATCACTCGGTCCGCCGTAGCAATCGTCTCGGGCCTGTGCGCCACCATAATGCGCGTGATGTTAAGCTGTTTAATATGTTCGTTAACAATAGATTCTCCAGCAATATCTAAATGGCTGGTGGCTTCGTCTAAGAACAACACATCGGGTTTGCGATATAGAGCCCTCGCTAACAATACGCGTTGTTTTTGACCGCCAGACAAGGAAGCGCCCATGTCGCCTACCAGCGTGTTGTAGTTCATGGGCATGGCC
>DPHD01000074.1:0-10828 GCA_003523085.1 Oceanospirillaceae bacterium
CTTGGCTCTCGACTAAACGGAGCAAACGGCCCGCTAAGGGTTGAATATGTGTTTCACCCTTGCAGGCTTGCCAAATCATTAGACCTTGCCGCGCATGGCGTCAACAAACCCAAGCACCTGCACCATGCCTTGTACAGTTTGAATTTGCTGAGCTGGAATAGCCCCCGTGGCTAAGTTTGGGGTACGCATAAAGTGTTTCATCCACTCCATGTCACCGTCGGTCAGCGTGAACAAGGCCCTTGCTACACGAACTAACAACAGGGCAAGCTCCCCCGTTTTCGACTCCGGGCTTAGCCAAGGGTTGCTATTCCAACGGCTGATGGCGGTACGGTCCTTGCCTAGCGCCTTAGCAAGCTCCACCTGTTTAAGCCCCAATTGCTTGGAGGCGTTCAACACGGCTTTAGCTAAAACTACTTCCGCGAGTGGCTGTTGTTGGAACACGGCAGACATATTGAGCCCCAAATAAGTTGCAATAAACACATAATACATAATTTTATGAAGATATGCACAATAATGGAACCGAAAGGCTAAATTGCGCGATATTTAATTGGGTGAGTTGATACTTCAAACAGCCTCTCTATGCAGCCCATAAGTCCCACGCTTTACGATGCCAACACTGTGGTCACTGTAGTTCACTTCTCACACACTTGCTGGCAGCCTGGCAGCGTTTCAAAGGGCACCACACCACCACAACCGCCCCATATAAACACCTCACAAACATTGGTCTGAGCATTGAAATAATACCTGGGGAAATAAGCTTTACACTGGCCAGTTTGTGGCTTCAAACCACAGCTGTTACCCGGACTGTTGATATCAACGGGTGCGCTGCAACTGGATAGCAGCACAGCGATAATCAGCATTTTGTATGCGTTCATTGTTTCTTTTTGCCACTACACAGACTTCGGATTCGCACCGTAATCATTGTCATCATGGCTGTCTTGAACATAAAACACGATGAGCACAATCGAGCCTATTACAGGTATCAAACTGATAAGCTGCCACCAGCCTGTTCTTCCTGTGTCGTGTAGGCGTCTCTAACCAATACTGAGGGATGGAATCAACAACGCTAACCCATAGATCAAAGACAACACCGAAATTCCCAACATTCCGTCAACTATGCCCACGACAACACTAAAAATCACAATGAAAAGGAAGAACATCCAATATTCTTTACGGCGAGCTCTGCCCGTAAAATCTGCGTATTTTTTTAGTGCACCAATAAAGTATTCCATATTTTACTCCAATTTTTTTTAGTTTTTAACGCGCCAAAATACTAGTATTAGTAGGGTCTAACCTACCGGCGCTGAAAAAAGTATAGCCCTAAACTTTTAGTTTACATTTTGGTAATTATTAGAATAGGTACCGAGCTTCCAAACAGGTCGCAAGAAAGACAATTTATGCCCGCTAGAGCATGAATTTGCGGGCTTTCTATGCCAAAATAGCGGGCAAATCGAACCACACATTCAGCCCAAGGTTACCCCATGAAACTGAACAAAATCCCCGCTACTGTTGTCACCGGTTTTTTAGGTAGTGGCAAAACCACTTTATTGTCTAACGTGTTGCGCCAAGTTGCTGGTGGTAAAGACCCTAAACGTATCGCTGTGATCGTTAACGAATTTGGCGAACTAGACATTGATGCCGACTTATTGCGCAACTGTCCGTTAGATTGTGATGACGACGGCGAAACGCCAACGGCTGCGCAGCAGGGTATTTACGAGCTAGCCAACGGCTGTATTTGCTGCACTGTAGAAGAAGAGTTTTTGCCAGTAATGTTGGAACTTGTGAAGCGCCGCGACGACATCGATCATATTCTCATTGAAACTAGTGGCTTGGCCTTGCCTAAGCCGCTAGTACAGGCGTTTAACTGGCCTGAAATTAAGCAGCATTGCACCGTCGATTCAGTCATCACAGTGATTGATGGACCCGCTGTTGCAGCCGGCCGTTTTGCCCATGACGCAGACCAAGTGCAGGCTCAGCGGTTAGCCGATGAAAGCCTAAACCACGACCCAGATTTAGCCGAATTACTAGATGACCAGCTTAGTGCTGCCGACTTAGTATTGGTGTCTAAGAGCGACCTTTTGTCTGAAGATGAGCGCGTTCGAGTAGAGCAGGTTGTGGCAGCTAAGGTGTCTAACGCAGTGAAAACTGCCTACATTGGACAGCATGAAGATGGCACCAGCGATGTGGCCATTGAATTGGTGATGGGCCTAGAAGCCGCTGCCGAAGACCGTATTGAAGCGGTGCATACTCACCACGATCACCACCACGACCATGGCGACCACCACGAACATGCCCATGATCACTTTGATTCTTGTGTAATTCACTTAGGCGAAGTAGATGCCGAGCGCTTGCAACAAGCGCTTAAAACGCTGCTAGCCGAGCAACAAATATACCGCGCCAAAGGTTTTGCAGCCTTGCCTAACAAACCTATGCGTCAGGTACTACAGGCCGTGGGCCAACGTTTAGAAACCCATTTTGACCGCTTGTGGACTGCCGATGAAGCGCGCCGTACGTCATTGGTGATGATTGGCAAACATCTACACGTCGAAGAGCTAACCGCGGCCCTAAAAGTAGCTGAGGTTTAATCACTCACCATGCATTTGCTTGCAGCCCAGCCCGGCGGCTTTGTTGAAGAAGAAGGTATTATTGACCTAAACCAAGATCCCGCAAAGATGGTGATCTTGGCGGCTGCCGACACTAGCCTTGCCATGCTAGCTACGGCGGCTGAACAGCTGGGTGACGAGCTGCCGTCTATTCGCCTTGCTAACTGGAGCCACCTACTCAAGCCGGCCGCTTTTGATCTTTATGAACATAAAGTGTTGGAGCAGGCCGAGTTAGTGGTGGTGTCTTTGTTGGGAGGTGCGAGTTATTGGAACTATGGCTTTGAGCGACTTCAAGCTTGGCAACAGGCTAAACCTAACCGTCAGCTAATTTTGGTGCCCGGGGATGACGCAGAAGACCCCGAACTGACCTTAGCTAGCTCTTGTGAGCCTTCAGTGTGCCAAATGGTGTGGCAGTATTTGCGCCAAGGCGGCATAGGCAATGGTATTAATTTACTCAAATTCCTCAACCAAAGCCTTTTGGCAAATAACAAAAGCCAATGGCAACCGCCTGCGGAATTGCCCCAAGCCCTTATTTACCAGCCGGGAATTGCCCAACCAAGCTTAGCTGACTGGCAACAACAAACCGCTACTCAAGGCTTGCAGCAGGCGCCGGTAGTGGCGTTATTGTTTTATCGCAGCCACTTACAAAGCGGCAATACGCGTATGTTCGATGGCCTCATGGCAAGGTTAGTAGAACAGGGCATGAACCCTATAGCCTTGGCTATTACTTCATTAAAAGACCCCCAAGCCCTAGCGCTGGTAAACCACACCATCAAACAGTGTAATACCAAACTGGTACTGAGCAGTTTGGGTTTTGCCAGCAACAAGGTAGACGCACCTAGCCTAAGCTCTTCACCCACGCAGTTTAAATTGCCCATAGAAGGCGACATTCCGGTGTTGCAACTGGTGCTGTCTTCTACCACCAGCGAGGCATGGCGCGAGCACAAACAAGGCCTACGCTCCCGCGACATTGCCATGCAAGTGGTGCTGCCAGAGATGGACGGCCACGTGTTAACCCGTGCCATTAGCTTTAAGTCCATGGGTTATTACAGCGAATTATGCCAAATAGACCTTGTGGGTTACGAGCTAGAACCCGAACGGGCGCAGTTTGTGGCGCGCCTTGCCAAGGGCTATTGTAGCCTTGGTCATAAAGCCAATGGCGACAAACGGATTGCCTTGATTTTAGCTAACTACCCTACTAAAGATGGCCGCATTGGTAATGGGGTAGGCTTAGACACACCACAGTCTGCCATTAACGTTTTACAAGCCATGCAAGATGCCGGTTATGCCATTGATACAGTGCCAGAAAATGGCAATGCGTTAATCGAAGTGTTGCTCGAATCGGTCACTAACAACCCCAACACCTTGCACCATTTACCCTGCTGGCAGAGTTTAGATGCTGCCGTATACATGGAGCATTTCTCCCAGTTGCCTAATGCCTGCCAAGACGCCGTGTGGCAGCGCTGGGGTAGCCCAGAACAAGATCCAAAGTATCGACAAGGCCGTCTTATGCTGGCAGGGTTACGCCTAGGCGAAACCTTTGTCGGTATTCAACCGGCACGGGGTTACAACTTAGATTTAACCGCCAACTATCACGACCCAGACCTTGTGCCACCCCATAGTTATTTGGCTTTCTATTTTTGGCTGCGCCATGTGTATCAAGTCGACGCCATCATTCACCTTGGCAAACACGGCAACCTAGAATGGCTGCCAGGCAAAGGTGTAGCATTAAGTGACGAGTGTTGGCCCGATGTGGCCCTTGGCCCACTACCGCATTTTTACCCGTTTATCGTTAACGACCCCGGCGAAGGCGCCCAAGCCAAACGCCGAGCCCAAGGCGTGATTATTGACCATCTCATGCCACCTATGGCTCGCGCCGAAACCTACGGCGAGCTGGCCGACTTAGAAGCCTTGGTAGACGAGCTGTATCAAGCTACCGGCTTAGACACTGGGCGTGAACAATGGCTGAGGGAGCAAATTGTTGCCACCTTAGCTAGCAGCAACCTTAAACAAGAACTGGGGTTAACCACTAACACAACCGAAAGCGAAATGTTGGCTGAGCTTGATACCTACCTATGCGACATTAAAGAAGCTCAAATTCGTAACGGGTTACACATTTTGGGCCAGTTACCGGAGCAGCAAGAACTCAGCGAAACCTTAGTAGCACTGTTGCGCTTGCCCCGAGGTGACGCCCACGAAGAGCAAGGCATATTACATAACCTTGCCCTAGACCTCGCATTGGGTGAATACGACCCCCTAACCTCAGAAGTGACCCCTTGGTTAGGTGCTAAGCCTGCGCTGCTAGTAGAGTTAAGTGACAGCGTGTGGCGCACAAGCATGGACACTAGGGAAAGGCTTGAACTGCTCGCCTTAAGCCTAGTTAATGAGTACTTACTATCCGAGACAATCACTAACATAGAGCCTCTTAAAGCAACCTTGCCTCGTACCAGCCAACAACTAAGCTACGCCAAGAGTGTGATTTTGGCAGCCTTAGAAGACAGCGCCGTGCGCGAAACCCAAGCCCTTATTCAAGGTTTAGGCGGCCAACCCGTGGAACCTGGCCCCAGCGGCGCACCTACCCGCGGGCGCTTAGACACCTTGCCTACGGGGCGTAATTTTTTCTCTTTAGACAACCGCAGCGTGCCGTCTGCTGCTGCATGGGCCTTAGGTCAACGCTCTGCACAAGCGTTGGTTGAACGTCACCTACAAGAACACGGCGACTATCCAACGCAACTAGGCTTATCGGTTTGGGGCACAGCGACTATGCGCACCGGTGGCGATGACATCGCCCAAGCCTTTGCCTTAATGGGCATCAAACCTATTTGGGCGCCAGGCTCACAAAGGGTGGCTGATTTTGAAATTATTCCAGCCATGCAACTAGGCCGCCCACGGGTGGATGTAACTTTGCGGGTGTCTGGCTTTTTCCGCGACGCCTTCCCTAACGTAATGAAGTTATATGACGCTGCGGTACAGGCCTTAGCCACCTTTGATGAACCCGGATCCGTCGTCAATGGCGCCAACCAGAATGGCAATACCATTCGCCATAACGTCGAACAGCGCCAAGCCGAATTAGAAGCCCAAGGCATTGGAGCACTCGAAGCGCACCGCCAAGCCAGCTACCGTGTGTATGGCAGCAAACCCGGCGCTTATGGTGCAGGTTTGCAGGGCTTAATAGACGAACGTTGCTGGGGCGAACGTGCCGATTTAGCCGACGCCTACCTAAACTGGGGTGGTTATGCTTATGGGCGCCAGCTCGACGGCAATAAAACCGGCGATGGCATCGCCGCCCATGACGGCTTTAAACACCGTTTAAGCCAGCTAGAAGCTGTGGTGCAAAACCAAGATAACCGCGAGCACGATTTACTCGATTCAGACGACTACTATCAGTTCCAAGGCGGCATGACCAACGCCGTAACCAGCTTTAGTGGCCAAGCCCCTGCGGTATACCACAGCGACCATAGCAACCCCAGCGCACCCAAAATACGCACCCTTAAAGAAGAGCTTAATCGGGTACTCCGCTCACGTGTGCTTAACCCTAAGTGGATTGGGGCCATGCAACGCCACGGCTACAAAGGCGCGTTTGAAATGGCGGCCAGCGTGGACTATTTATTTGCCTATGACGCCACCACAGATTTAATTGCAGATTATCAATATGAGCAAGTGAGTGATGCGTTAATCTTTGAGGCACAAAACCAGCAGTTTATGCGCGACAATAACCCTGCCGCCTTAGAAGAAATGACCGAACGCTTGTTAGAAGCCTGCCAACGTGGCATGTGGCAAGAACCGGGCGACCACCAACACGCCTTACAAGATTTATTGCTCGACTTAGATCAGCAACAGGAAACCGCCCCATGAGCCCATCGTCAGAAAAGCTAACCCTCATGGTGCAGGGCACTACGTCCGATGCTGGCAAGAGTATCTTGGTAACGGCCCTGTGCCGCATATTGGCCCGCAAAGGTATAAAAGTAGCGCCGTTTAAAAGTCAAAACATGGCTTTGAATAGCGCTGTCACCGCCGATGGTGGTGAAATTGGCCGCGCCCAAGCCGTACAAGCCGAAGCCTGTTTTTTGCAACCAGATGTACGCATGAACCCTATTTTGCTTAAACCTAACAGTGACTTAGGCTCACAAGTCATTTTGCGTGGCAAAGCCATTGGCAATATGAAAG
Organism: Oceanospirillaceae bacterium; assembly: GCA_003523085.1. Classification (GTDB taxonomy): domain Bacteria; phylum Pseudomonadota; class Gammaproteobacteria; order Pseudomonadales; family Balneatricaceae; genus Njordibacter. The sequence goes on from DPHD01000074.1 coordinate 6,771, forward strand.
CCGTGGAATACCACCAACACAAACCCAAATTACTAGCAGACGTGGTACGCGCCCACCAAGAATTATTGCAAGATTTTGATGTGGTCATGGTGGAGGGCGCAGGCAGCCCCGCAGAGATCAATTTACGTGAGCATGACCTTGCCAACATGGGCTTTGCAGAAGCCGTAGATTGCCCAGTGATTATCGTCGCCGACATTGACCGCGGCGGCGTATTTGCCCACCTTTATGGCACCTATGAATTGCTCAGCAACAGCGAACAAAACCGTACCCGTGGGTTTATCATCAACCGTTTTCGCGGTGACAAAACCCTACTACAAGGCGGTTTAGACTGGTTAGAAGACAAAACCGGCAAACCCGTATTGGCCGTTTTGCCCTATATTCATAACCTGCACATAGAAGCCGAAGACTCTTTGGCTGTAGATCAGTTTGTCAAAGCCGAAGGCGAACAGCACTTTAAAGTGGTAGTGCCGATTTACCCAAGAGCCAGTAATCACACCGACTTTGACGCCCTGCGTATGCACCCGCAAGTGGATTGCCAGCTACTAAGAGACAGTCAAAAATTTACTGGTGCCGACCTCATCATTTTGCCCGGCAGTAAAAACACGCGCGGTGACTTAGCTTGGCTCAAAGACTCAGGTTGGGGCAAACTCATACAACGCCATTTACGCCTCGGTGGTAAAGTGATTGGTATTTGTGGTGGTTATCAAATGTTAGGCACGGCAGTACATGACCCCGATGGCACCGAATCAGCCGCCGGCACTAGCCTAGGTTTGGGCCATTTAAATATTGAGACCATGTTACAAGGCGAAAAACAACTGCGTAACGTACAAGGCCAATGGCATGGCCGCGACGGTGACATTGCCGTAACCGGTTATGAAATCCATGTCGGCCAAACCACTGGCAAGGATTTAGCAAAGCCGTTAATGCAGCTCAACACGGGCCCAGACGGTGCGCGAAACGCTGACAACACCGTGTTAGGCAGCTACGTACATGGCTTATTTGACGAACCTCAATTGCTAGCAGAGTTATTACAATGGGCAGGTTTAGAGCAAACCCAAAGCTTTGATTACCCTGCCTTAAGAGCCGCACAGATAGAACGTTTAGCCGATGAAGTTGAGATTGAATTACCCGTAGAAAAGATTTACGCCATCATGCGAGACGGGGCGTAACATGGGTATATTGCTAGCTATTGCCATTGCCCTAAGCTTGGATTATTGGTTAGGCGAACCTAAACGCTTACACCCGCTGGTGGGGTTTGGTAGTTTGGCCGACGGTCTGGAGCGCTGGCTCAACCAAGCCCCCGTCATTGCGAAGGCCGAAGGCCTGTGGCAATCCATAAGCCGCGGTATTGGATTGCTTCGCTTCGTTCGCAATGACGAGGGGGAGGTTCGCAAAGACGAGGGAGGCGAGACTTGCAATGACGATACCCGTTGTGCGTCATTTCGAGGAGCGCAGCGACGCGGCAATCTCCAGCAGTTACAGGGCATTTTCGCATTAGCCCTCGCTATTGTTCCGCTCGGTTTCGCCGCCTACAGCCTCGAACAAACCCTTGCGGCAAACGGCTTATTATCAACGCTGTTTGCCGGCCTAGTGCTTTATATCGCTATAGGCTGGACGAGCCTATTACAACACGCCAAAGCTATTTCCTCACCCTTAGCTGCAGGTAATTTGATAGCCGCCCGAGAGGCCGTGGGCCGCATAGTAAGCCGCGACACCCAAAACCTCACGGAGCCAGACATAGCCAAAGCCGCCACCGAGTCGGTGTTAGAAAACGGCGCCGATGCCCTCTTTGCCGCCTTATTTTGGTTTATTCTAGCTGGCGTGCCTGGGGTGGTGATCTACCGTTTAAGCAACACCTTAGATGCCATGTGGGGCTACAAAAATGAGCGTTATTTACATTTTGGCTGGGCTGCAGCGCGCCTTGATGACCTGCTCAATTTCATCCCTGCCCGTCTTACAGCGATGTCTTACACCTTGTGCGGCAGCCTCAATGGCCAGACCCAAAACGCATGGCACAGTTGGCGTCGGCAGGCCGGCACATGGAAAAGCCCCAACGCAGGCCCTGTAATGGCAGCAGGGGCTGGTGCTATTGGTGTCGAGTTAGGTGGTAGCGCACAATACCATGGCCAAACCCAAACCCGCCCCACATTAGGTGCGGGTGCAGAACCTAGCGCCAAAAGCATTGATGCTGCCTGTACTTTGGTGAACCATAGCCTTGTATTGTGGTTGCTGGTGATTGGGGTGGTGTTATGGATATGATGAAACAGGTTACCACCTCATGAGCCAATTGTTCCATGGTGGCGACTTACACTCAGCGTCCAAAGTATTTGCTCGCCCCGCCGATGATTGGCTCGACCTGTCTACTGGCATCAACCCGCACAGCTATCCTACGCCTGCTATTGCAGCCGAAGTGTGGCAACGTTTGCCTTATTTACAGCCTGGGTTAATGGATGCAGCCGCCAGCTATTATGGCCCACACCCCTGTTTAGCCAGCAGCGGAAGCCAGCCCATTATTGAGATATTACCCCAGGTATTACGTGCCTTAGGTAACACCAAGGCCGCTTGGTTAGCCGACGTTGGCTACCAAGAACACCGCCATGGTTGGAGTCAGTGGGGCCCTATAAAAACCTACAATGGCCTGTGTGTAGAGCAAGCCACGCAACAAATCGATAGCGCTATGGCTAATGATGAGGTGGGCCATTTAGTGATTATTAACCCTAACAACCCCACCGGCACGTTGTTCCCAGTCGAACAATTGCTGCTCTGGGCGCAACAGCTTAATCACGGTTTTTTAGTCGTTGATGAGGCCTTTATCGACACCCAACCCACGGCCAGTCTACTAAGCCAAACACTACCTAATAACCTGGTGATATTACGCTCGGTCGGCAAATTTTTTGGCTTGGCTGGCATACGCTTAGGCTTTACCTTTGCCTCGCCAAACGTATTAACCGCCTTGCAACAGCATATTGGGCCATGGTCGGTAAACGGACCTGCGCAAAGCGTAGCCATTGCAGCGCTTAATGACTCAGCCTGGCAACAAAAAATGCGCCAACAACTGGTACACCAAGCGTCAACACAGTTGCAACTATGGCACCAACCACTGTTGCAACTAGGCGCTAGTTTGGCAGCGCAACACGAATTGTTTCGCAGTTTTGCCATGCCCCCCGAATTAGCCCGCAAGCTGCACCTCAGTGCGGCTGAACAGGGCATACTATTACGTCCAGTGGATATCAACTCCGGCAAGAGTTTGTTACGCTTTGGTAATATTGATTTAAGCCAAGCCAAGTTTCTCCAACGCTGCCAGAACTGGCTTAATTCGTTGCACACTCTGCGCTAACTAGAGGCCATTTAATGAGCTATTTCCCTCTGTTTCACAACACCAAAAACCTCAAAGCCCTCATCGTTGGTGGCGGCAAAATTGCCCAGCGCCGCACTCATTCATTACTAGACGCGGGTGTCGCTTGCGACATATTGGCTACATCTGTAACTGAGCCACTGCGGACCCTCGTTGAGTCTGCGGGAGGCACCGTTACTATTAATGCCTACACCAATGACGAAGTGATGCTGGGGTATGGGCTGGTATTGGCCGTCACCGACGACCGTGAGGTTAACCAAACCATAGCCCAGCATGCCAAGGCCATGGGTTTATTAGTCAACGTCGCCGACGCGCCAGACGACGGCAATGTAATTTTTGGTGCCACCATCGACCGAGCACCCTTAACTATAGCCATCAATAACGGCGGCGCATCGCCGGTGTTATCAAGTATATTACGCCAACAGCTAGAACAATTTGTACCCAAGGCCTATGGCCAGCTTGCGGCTCTAGTGGGTCGCTATCGTGAGCAAGTAAAGCAGTCCGTACCAAGCACCACAGACCGGTCTAGCTTTTGGCATCAAGTCCTGCAAGGCGCCGTAGCCGAGGCGGTGTTTTCTGGCAAACAAGACGAAGCCGAGGTTTTGCTTAACAAAGCCTTAGTAAATGCCGATAAGTTAGGTGAGCAAGGCGAGGTTTACCTTATTGGTGCAGGTCCAGGCGACCCAGACTTACTCACTTTAAG
>DPHD01000074.1:11203-26801 GCA_003523085.1 Oceanospirillaceae bacterium
CCGTTTATATTTGGCCGCGGCGGCGAAGAGATCGAAACCTTAGCCGAACAACAGGTGCCATTTCAAGTGGTGCCGGGAATAACCGCAGCCAGTGGCTGTTCGGCCTACTCGGGTATCCCGTTAACCCATCGGGATTATGCCCAGTCGGTGCGCTTTGTCACCGGCCAGCTACGCGACGGCAGCGTCGACTTGGCATGGCCAGAGCTGGTGGTAGAGGGCCAGACCTTGGTGTTTTATATGGGCCTTAAAGGTTTACCCTACATTTGCCAGCAGCTCATTGCCCATGGCATGGATGCCGCAATGCCGGTGGCGTTAATAGAAAAAGGTACCACCCAGGACCAGCGGGTATTGGTGTCCGATTTAACCGGACTGCCCGACATGATTGAAGCCGAGCAGGTTATGTCGCCGTCACTATTTGTAGTCGGGCGCGTGGTGAGTTTACATGCTAAACTGGCTTGGTTCGCATCGGAGCGAGAAGCCGGTTAAGAGGGTTTTAATATGAGCAAACAAACAGAGCAAGAGCTCGCTAAACTGCTAAAGCAATGTGAATCTGCCTTGCATGTATATGCGGATAAAACTGGCGCCTCTGTATTTGCCGAAGCCCTCAATGAACCCATTTCCTCTCGCACAGGGGCTGTTAAAGCTTTGTCCGATAAGGCCTTAGCTAACATGGCCAAAGGCCTGGAAGGCTCAACTGCCGATGCCAACGAACGTATGGCCAAGCTAGAAGCCAAGTTAGCCGCCAAAGCCAACGACCTAGAAGAACTTAAGCTCCAGCGCGAAGCCTTAGCTTTGGAGCAAGAACAAGAACGCCAAGCCGGCTTAGAAAACAAACGCCAAGCGATGTTTCGTGGTGGTAAAAAGAAACCGATTGGGCAGCCTGGCGCAGCAGAAGCAACCACGTCCGAAACAAATGCAGAGGCTATTATAAGTGGCGAACGTATTGTCCTTGGTAAAATGAAGTTCGGTAGCCGTCTCCGCTAAATACCGCCCATAGCAGGATGCTAGTATGCCCCCCATACACCAAATTTTAGCCATTTTTGTCGCCCTCATCTGGGGCACCAACTTTGTTTTTATCGAATTGGGGTTAGACGATTTACCACCCTTCTTATTTGCTACCCTGCGCTTTACCTTCGCCGCCCTACCGCTAATATTTTTTCTACCTCGGCCACAGGTACCCTGGCGTTATTTGATTGCCTATGGCGTACTCATTGGTTTTGGCCAATTTGGCCTGCTGTTCTGGGTTATGGGCAGCCACATGTCACCGGGGCTGGCGTCGTTGGTGATTCAAGTACAGGCCGTATTCACCATCCTTTTGGCTGTGCTACTGTTTAATGAGCGCGTGCAGTTTCAACAACTCATCGCCTTAGCAATCTCGTTTGCCGGTATCGGCCTCATTGCCGCCCAAGGTAACACCGACGCCACGAGCATTGGTTTGGCCGTCATTTTAATTGCTGCCTTAAGTTGGGCAGCGGGTAACTTGGTTGCCAAACATGCGGGAAAAGTTAACATCATCGCCTTTTTAGCTTGGTCATCGGTATTTGCGGTGCCGCCGCTAGCCCTTATGTCGTACTATTTTGAAGGCCTAGAGGTGATTAGCACGAGCCTAGTGTCTGCCAGTTGGCAAGCTTGGGGCATCGTACTGTGGCAAACCCTTGGCAACACCTTACTCGGTTATGGTTTGTGGAATATGTTATTACAACGCCATGCCGCAGCCTTAGTCGCGCCGTGGGCCTTACTGGTGCCGGTATTTGGCATGAGTGCATCGAGCTTGGTATTGGGTGAGTCCATGCCATGGTGGAAGTGGCTTGCTGCGACCCTCATTATTGCCGGCTTGGTACTCAATTTACGCGCTACCCAACGCCCCCGATCCAACCCTTAACAAAGAACTGGTTATGAATTTTTTGCCCCGCCGTGTACAGTATTTGCTCGCTCTAACCCTCGCACTTTGGTGTATGCAGGGCCTGTTTAGATTGTTGTTTTGGGCTCAAATTTCCGACTTACCACTAGCCGCCGAACCCCATTTATTAAAAGCCTTTTGGGTGGGCTTACGGTTTGATTTACGGGTGTCGTTATTAGCCGCTATGGCAACGCTCCCATGGCTGTTGCTGCCACGTTTTAGTGCCGTTAATTACACCTTGTTACGGCGCTTATTGAGCTACTGATTTGGCTTTATCTTATTGGCAATATTATTAGTTTATGTGTTCGACGCGGGCCACTATTTATACCTTAGTAAACGTTTAGATGCGTCTGTCACACGCTTTAGTAGCGATCTGGCCATTTCGACCGCTATGCTTTGGCAGTCTTATCCAGTGCTGCAAATTTGCTTAGGCACCGCCGTAATCTGGGGGCTGGGTTATGGTTTCCATAGCCGCCTAATTCTACCCTTGTTACAACAGCCAAAATCAAGCCGCCGTTGGTACATCAACAGCGTTCACATAGTGGTGATCGGTGCGCTGTTTTTGTTAATCCTGTTAGGTCGTTGGTCGCTTGTGCCGCTGCGCTGGAACCATGCTTTTTTCAACGGCAATGCCCAAGTCGCCGCACTGGGTCTTAACCCTTTTGTGTGGGTGTATGACACAGCACGTTTTAGTACTACCACCGCCACCAAAGACGATCTAGCGCCGCACTTTAAAACCTTGTCGCAATTACTTGGGGCCAACCTTCCCAGTGATTCTGCCTCTGGCCTAGATCGTTGGGTCACACCCACGGCACCGGTGGTGCAAGCACAGCAAACCCCGCCCAATATCGTTATTGTATTTATGGAAAGTCTAGGTGCCAGCCACATTGGTGCTTATGGCAACGGCCTTAACCCCACGCCACACATCGATCAACTCATCAAACAATCTCGCTGGTATCCGCATTTCAATGTGCCTGCCCGCTCGACTGCTAAAAGTGTATTTACGTCTATTACTGGCATTCCTGACGTTTCGGCCGTTAAAACCGCCACCCGCAATCCTTATATTACCCATCAGCGCTCCGTCATCAATAATTTTAAGGATCACCAGAAACACTATATGTTAGGTGGCAGTGCAGGTTGGGCCAATATGAGCGCCCTGATTCACAACAGCATTGAAGGCGTCACTCTGTACGAGGAAAAGTATTGGAATTCGACCATCGTTGACGTTTGGGGCATCTCCGACCACTCACTAATTAAGGAGGCGGGGGCTATCTTAACCCAAGCCAAGCAGCCCTTCTTAGGTTACATTCAAACCGCAGCTAATCATGAGCCTTATACCATTGCCGATGATAATAGTGGCTTTGCAGTAGTTGACGTGGCGAAAACGCAGCTCAAGCAAAATGGCTTTACCAGCCTAGAACAGTACAATGCCGTGCGCCTGCTGGATCATAATATTGGCAAAATGTTCGAGCAGTTCAAACAACAAAACCTATACGACAACACCATTTTTGTCCTGTTTTCAGACCACCAAGCCTCGTCTGTTGAAGTGAGTCATCTGCCCCAGTATATCTTTGACTTTGGCATGGGAGAGCTCCCCGTTCCGCTCATTATTCACAATCCCAAACTCATCCCAGCCGAAGTCGACAATACCTTTGGCAGTTTGCCAGATTTGTTACCTACCATTGCCGGGCTATTTCCACAGCCATACTTTAATACCACCCTCGGCCGTGACCTAGCCTGGGCCAAAGGTAGGGACTTGCCTAGTTATGGCTTTATCCAAGACAATCGCACCAGCGTCGCCTTTAACGATAAACACATCGCCCGCGTCAATCACATCAGCGGCGAAATCGTGAGCGCCGCCATTGATGCACACGGTATATCCCATGTTAGCGACCAAGCCAATACCATGGCAGACGCTGCCACCGCCTACTACCTGGCCGCTCAATACTTGCTAACAGCCAACGTAGCAAAACCCAGCATGTAGTCTAAACTTAGTCGATATTACTCCTCCAACTATACCTATGAGAGATATCGATGATAAAAAAGCTACACGTTTTATTAGTAAGTTTGGTGCTGAGCCAGGCTAGCCTAGGCAATGGCAGCAACACGGCAAGCGAAGGCTCCCTAGTGGGGTCTGTAGGCTCAGCTATGGTAGTGGCGGGCGGGGCTTCGGCCATCGCCGAGGTGATTGATGCCAGCGGGCATCTGGTGGTGGCCAGTGTCGAAACCTCGGGTGATCTTGTGGTACTCAGCCTAAACACGGTGATAGACGGTGTGCAGGGATCAGCCCAGGTGATCATTGAGGCGTCATCTATGGCAGTGGCCAGTTCCGCATTAGTGGCTGGCAGCATAGTAGAAGTGACGTCTATAATGGCCGTAGGTGGCAGCTTGATGATTGGTCACTTGTTAGTGCACGCTGGGGAAGTCCTGTTGTTCATCCCGCAACACGCCTTAGCTCTGGGTTTACATAGCCACAAGTTATGACACAACTACGCTTTTTAGCCGCCGTTTTGGTACTGGCGCTCACCTTTGTTGCGCCCGCTCGCGGTGCGGCGTGCAGCGCTGAGCCGCCCAAGCAAAGTGAGTATTTACAAGCCATTCAGTTGGGTTTTGAAACTACACAGTACTTAGAAAAAGCCTACCAAGAACAGGGTGATATGGTGGTATTAATTGCCCGTATTGGGTCGTTAGCCTCCAGCAAACGTTTTCAACGCCAACTGAGCCCTTATTGGCAATACACCCACGCCGGGCTAGTGTTTAGGGATCACCCCAGCGGCCAATGGAGCGTGGTACACCTACTCAATACCTGCGGTGGCCAGTCGGCCATTTTTGAACAAGGGTTAATGCGTTTTTCGTTAGACAAACCAGACGTCTACGTGAATGCCATTGTGCACTTAAAACCTCAGCTACAAGGTGCTTTGGCAGCCGTGGTGATTAAACAAAACCTCGCTCAGGCAATGTTCCAAGGTAGCCAATACAGCTCCATCTCCTATCCCTATAGCCTAGACTACCAAAATTCCAATGAGTACATTTTGATGTTGCTAGCAGCCGCCATGGCACCTGAATCCAACCAACCGAATAACCGCCAGCAAAGCATGGGGTATTTTCTCAATTCCAAGCTAAAGGCGGCTTTTCAGCCAGAACTGGTAAAAGTGGGGGTATTTGAAAGTCTCGGTAGTAGCTTGGGTTTAGGACCGAGCAATGCCACCTTAAAGGATCACACTCGCCAAGAGCGACGTAACGGCAAAATGGAGTTTGTGTCGGTGGGCAGTTTAGTTCACTGGCTCACTCAATTAGGCCAGGTCACCCATCATCGAGAGATCCACCTTAATAGAAAAAATTAAACACCATCACGCTGCCTAGCCCAGACGTACCGATACCAATACCCAACTGCAGGTAGCCTGTAAGCCGCTCGATGCGGCGGCTAGACAGGCTAAACGGCAAACTAATGGCGGCCGATAGCAGGGCCATACCGGCAATGGAACCGATGCCAAACAACAACATATAGCCCAACCCTAACCAGAGGTTTTGGGCCGCATTAAGCGTTAATACCACCAATGCAGCAGAACCTGCCATACCATGCATAATACCAATCATTAATGTACGCATGGGGAAGGGGCTGGCGTGTTGGTGTTGGTGTTGGTGCGCGCTGGCGTCTGAATGGGCCATATCGGCATGGTGTTGGTGGGCGTGTAAATGGCGTTTGCCGTGGTGTTGGTGCACATGAAAATGCACCCCATTGCGGCGCATGCGCCACAATACATCAACCCCCAAGTACAACAACATAAAACCCACGGCACACTCTAACATGGAGGCCATTTGGTCCGGGATTAGCGTGTCGGCTAGCAGCGCAATAGTACCAAATAAAAACAAGGTAATGGTGTGGCCTAGGCCCCAAATGGCGCCATGGCGCAGGGCCGCGGTTTTACCTTGTTTTTGCGTCACTATCGACGCCACTGCAGCCACATGATCGGCTTCTAACGCGTGGCGCAGACCGATCATAAAACCCACAATGAGGACACTTAATTCCACTTAGCTACCTTCTTTAATTAGTCGTTGCAGGCGGTAAATGCTTTGGTCCACCTGTTGTTGATTATCGACAATCACCACCTCACCCCCCCAAGCCCTTAATCGTACCTGAGTCTGCTGACCATAGAGGTTTTGTCTAAAGCCACGGTAAGGCTGAACGGGCGCCCCGTGGGCTGTCGGCATATTGACTAGCGCAAAGTCGTACAAGGCAGGTAAGGTAAATTGCAAACCCGCGGCCGTCATCTCTAGCCCTGAAGGGCTGCCTAAAAGCCGACTAGCTAACGTGTTTGGTTGTTGCAAATAACAACCAAACACCGATTCCACCACATAGTCATAGACATGCGCTTGCGTAGCCAAAATACTAAGCTTTAATAAATCGCTTGGCTGCGTAGGCTGTTAAACCTCCTAGCGTGAGCCAGAATAAACCATTGGCTACAGCAGTGGCATAGATAAACTGAGACTGAAGGTCTTCTAAGGTAGCCACGGCTTGTGCATCTGGGTGTAAAAAGCCATGCACCTCTGGTTGCGGTGCACCCACAACCCAAGGGGCTGCAACAAATATTACAGCCGCCACTTTAGCCATACCGGGCAAAAACACCAAACTAGCAATAGCAAGGCCCGTGGCCACCACGGCCAAAACCCACCACGCCTGACGGCCTTCTAGAGCAGCGGCTTCCATACTGGGGATTTCTGGCGACAAACCTAAGGCAGGCACTACAAAAAATGTCAGGTAGCCTGCCAAACCCCAACCCAAGCCTGCTAACCACGAAATGTTGAGCTGGGCTTTGTCGCGGGCCATAAACATAGCGGCCAACAAAATCATTGCAAAACCAAACGCCGACAGAACGTTTGAAAGCACGGTATAACCTGTGCGTTCCATGCCGTCTGCAGGGCTCCAGGCTTCCTCGTTGTGGGAATGGGTATGGCCATCGTTTTGCGCTGCCACGACTTCTGGCTCGGCAATTTCGAAAACTTCGGCCGCATAAATAATGGGGGACACGTGTAACGCTTGCACAGCACTCAAAACTAAACCTGCAACCAAGGCAACGCCTAGCGCAGTTAACACCATAGAACGGAACATAAATTAAAACCTAATTAGTACGAGGCTACGCCCTTAATGGCAAGGAAAAGCAAACGAGTGACGAGTATCGTGGGCAGCATTGTGTGCCACGTCCATCGGCGCAAAACCAACACCCATCAGTACCACCATACCCAAAATTGCCGCAGCAACCATTTGAACGCTGGTGCTGGCTAAGGCTTGGCTGGATGCTTGTGTGTTAGTAACGGTAGAAGTTGTCATGTATTTCTCCACGTGCTCACCCGCACGATAAATCTAATGATAAAGGGTGTTTAACCCATAGGTGTAGGCCGGTCTCCGGGCTCATAAGCAAGGCTTATGTACCGTTGCGGGGGCAGCACAGTTCAGAGTTTGACTGTTTCCCGTGAAAGCTAAATTCGTGTAGCCACCTACGGGGTCTACTTTATGCCAATTTGACTGATTTTTGAAGTGCTAATGCGCGATGTTTAATTCAACACGCGACCAATCAGCCTAAGAGATGGAGTTTATTGACCTTAGCAGCCATAAATTGCTCTATTTTCTGCCCTCAGCGGTGGTATGATGTGGGCTAATTTTGTCAGTGTATATAGAGAGAAAATCATGACCGCGTTCGGCACACAATTTGTTCCAGAAATGGCATTAGCCACCTTTGACGGCCAACAATGGAGCACGCCTAGCGTGGTGCCTAGCGATAGCATTTCTCTGCATCCGGGCGCCCACGTGTTGCATTACGCTAGCACCTGCTTTGAAGGCTTAAAAGCATTTAGACATGCCGATGGCAGCCACCACATTTTCCGCATGGACCAAAATATAGAGCGCATGATCCAAAGTAGCCGCTTGTTGTCTTTGCCGGCTGTAGATGGCCCTATGTTAAAAGCGATGATTTTGGACCTGGTTGGACGTTACACGCACGAAATCCCCGCCCCTCCTGGCACCATGTATCTGCGCCCTACTCACATGGGAACAGAAACTGCCATTGGTAAGGCCGCTGCCCCTTCTGCGCAGTCTATGCTCTATGTATTAGCATCACCCGTAGGTGATTATTTTGCCGGCGGCGATGCCACCTTGCGTGTACTGATCGATGAAGTTGGCATGCGTTGTGCGCCGCACATGGGCATGGTTAAAAGTGGCGGTAACTACGCCAGTGCGCTGCAAGTATTGAACAAGGCTAGGGCTGAGCATCAAGCAGACCAAGTGCTATTCTGCCCAGATGGCGATGTACAAGAAACAGCCGCTGCCAACTTTATATTGATTGACGGTAACGAGCTCATCACTAAGCCTTTGGACTCCACCTTTTTGCATGGCGTAACACGTGCTTCTGTGCTCACCTTAGCCGCCGACATGGGCATGACCGTACGTGAGCGTGATTTATCCGTTGCAGAACTAATTGAGCGTAGCGCCAACCCTAATGCAGAAGCTGCATTATCGGGCACGGCCGCCGTCTTAGCCCCCGTAGGTACACTGATCTACAATGGTAAAGAGCATATCGTAGGCACAGGCAAGCCCGGAGTCAAAACCATACAACTACGCAAAGAACTTAATGACATTCAATTTGGTGTGACGGCAGACCGTCATGGTTGGTTAACTCGCGTGTAATTGTGCTGCCAAGGATTGGCCTGTTCTAAGGCAAAGGCCAACCGCATCAACGCGGGGTCTTGGCCTTTAATACCAATAAAATGCGTGCCCAACGGGTGATGGTTTTCTGGCCAATACAAAGGTACGCTCATGGCTGGCGCTCCCGTAGCGTTGGCTAACATGGTGTAACTCATAAATTCATTCAGGCCATCCATTTCGTCTAGATAATGGTGTGCAGAATTAAAAAGGTCTGGCGCCAGCTGGTCCAAGGCCTGCACCGGTGACATGACCAAGTCTACTTTTTGTGCTTTCATCTTGGCTTCAACGCTGCGCCTTACGCCGGTGAAATACTCCCCAGCCAAAGCCAACTCAGCGCCTTGTAATCCCTGGCTCTGCATGGCAAATGTGGTGCTAAAGTGGCCCAACCACGGGTTATCCTCAAACGGCTGACCGCTGGTTTGCTCTACCATCTTGATCAAATGCGGCATGCGGGTCATAAACACATTGCCCAAATGATGCAGAAATTCATCTGCCACAATGGGCCAACCTTGCCACTCTACAACCCTATGCCCCATATCAGCCAGGGTGTTTGTAGCGTGATCTATGGCCGCCATTTGTAGTGGCTCAGGCCTTAGCCCCTGTAGGCCACCAGAATCCACGGCTATACAGAGTTTTTTATCGGCAACACACGACAGACCCACAAAATTTCTGCCCTGCTTGCTGCTCACCAGATCTAAAAATGCGGCGCTATCTTTCACACTGCGGGTTATTACGTGATGGTGTTTAATCAAATCATGTTGGCCGTCGAGTTCGGCGCACAAATTTTGACCTCGGCTGGGTTTGTAACCAAATACACCACAATAAGATGACGGCAATCTAATTGAGCCTGCGCCACAAGTGGCATGGGCCATAGGCACATAACCCGCCGCCACAGCCACTGCGCTACCACCGCTAGAACCCGACGGAGACCACTGTGGTGCCCACGGGTTAGTAGTGGTACCAAAACGCTCATTCTGGGTATGCACCGAGGTCGCAAACTCCGGCACATTAGTCAGCCCCAGTAAGTTTAACCCGCCTTTGCCAACCGCCTGCATAAATGCACTCACGTGTGATGATTGACGCTGGAGGGCCATATGCGCACCGTCACTGCGGGGTACATTAGGCACATCTACCATGTCTTTCATTAACCATGGTACGCCGCCAAATACGGCACTGTAATCTTGCCGCTGGTCAAAACTGCGGGCTTGATCTAAGGCTTGTTCAAAGGTGCGCAGGGTCAGTGCATTTAACGCAGGCTCCTGCTTGAGTATGTTAGCCATCACACTTTGGGTCAGCTCTAGGCAGGAGAATTGCTTGCGCCTTAAGCTATCGGCCCACTCAAGGGCGCTGGCGGCTTCAATCATCATGGGATTAGCTCACCAACATGAGGGATAAACTAGGCACAAAGGTGACTACCATCAATACCACCAACATCATCATCACAAACGGAATCACCGAGCGCATGACGTCTGAATATTTCTCTTTGAGTGCCGTCATAGCCACCACAAGATTGAAACCCACAGGTGGTGTGAGCAAACCTATTTCTAGGTTGATCACCATGATAATGCCCAAGTGAATAGGGTCTATACCGTAGGTTCTAGCGATAGGCATCATGATGGGCGCCAAAATAAGGATTGCGGCATTGATATCCATGAGGCAACCCACCAACAATAGGATAAGGTTTAAACCTAACAAGAATGCAATTTGGCTGTCTATAGTTACCGCCAGCCATTCCGCCAGATGGTGTGGTACCTGTTCTGCCGTAAGCAACATATTTAGGCTCATGGCAATTGCAATAATAGGGGCTAAGGTACCCACCATCTGGCTGGTTTCAATCACCGTTATTTTTAAATCTGAAAGCTTCACTTCTCGGTATATAAGTAGTTCCACAATCAAGGCATAAAATAATGCTACGGCGGCCGATTCTGTGGCGGTAAAATAGCCTGAGTAGATGCCACCCAATAAAATAACCGGCATTAATAGTGACCAAATGCCATCCTTTAATACCACCAAAAATTCGCGCCCATTAAATGGAAATTTAGGCTGATGGCGGTTGTGATAAAGTGAATACCCTAGCAAGGCCACGGTGAGCAACAGGCCTGGTATAAGGCCCGCCAAAAACAAATCGGTAATGGGAGTTTCCGTACTAATGTCGTAAACAATAAGCGGTATAGATGGCGGGATGATTACACCCAAGGTGCCGGCGCTAGTTATAGCGCCTAAGGAGTACTGTTGGCTATAGCCTTGTTCCCGTAATGCGGGGTACAAAATAGTGCCTACGGCTAATAATGTCACCATAGACGAGCCAGAGATCGCTGCAAAAAAGGCGCAGGATAATATAGCTGCAGCACCTAAGCCACCGGCTAAAGAACAGGTAGCCGCACGCATGATATTAACCAGACGTATGGAGATGGAACCACGAGTCATTACTGATCCGCATAAAATAAACAACGGAATGGACAACAACACGTCTTTGTCTAATGCGGTCCACATGTCTTCTGCTAGGTAGAGCAATATACCATCGCCGTAAATTAAGTGTACCGCCGCCGCCATCACAAAAAGGATAGCGATGATGTTTTGCCTTAATACCAACATTAACATTAACAAACCAACCAGCAATAACACCATCATGCTTCAGCCCCCGCTTCTTGTGGTTTTAAATCAGGGCGCAGTGCAAATGCCCCGTAGCGAATGGCGGTTGAGAAAAACCCATAAGGCATGACCCATTGAATAGTCCATAGAGGAATTTTTATCATGCTGGCTTGATCCTGCCATTGGTAGGTTGTGTACACCAGCTCAACGCACACTATACCCATGGCTAAAAATAGTAGCGCAGACACTAGATCACTAGTTCGCGCTATGGCTGGCCGCCACGCGAGTGGTAACCATTGGTCGGCAAAGCGTGGCCGCAGGTGTTTGTTTTGGCCGGCAGCCAACCCCATACCCATGTATGAGGTGGCAATAACCATAAACACCGCAATACGCTGAATACCGTAAATGGAATGATTCAACAGCTCCCTAGAGGCAACGTCTAGCATTAGTGCCAGCGCCACACAGGCGTAACAAGTCGACGCCAGTATAGATTCGAACTTAAACAATAATCGTAAGAAATTTGCCATCGTAGGAGCTCCAGTTACCGGGTTAAATGGCGCAAGCCGTTTTAGCTTCCATGATCTGAGGCCACAGGACGTCAGATTCACCACCAACGTCTTCAACTAGGTCGGCATACTTGCTTGCTCCTTGCTGCTTCCAGACCGCCATTTCGGCTGTACTTAGTTCTGTAACCTGACCACCCGCTTCTTTGAATTTGCCCAACAAGTAGGCATCCATGCCACGTACGCCATCTCGTAATGCTTGCTGCGGCGCTAAAGAGGCGTCAAACGCTTGCTGCATGTCTGCAGGTAAGCTATTCCACAAATCTAAGTTCATCACAATAACACCCGCTTCGTGGGAGTGTTTTGTGAGCGTGTAATAAGGCGCCTGTTTACCAAACCCTGCAGCAACGTAGAGGATGGCCGATAAGCCGCCACCGTCAATTAAACCTGTTTGCAAGGCAGATGACATTTCAGAGAAAGGTATATAAATACCGTTTAGACCAATGGCGTCGTAAAAGTTTGTGGCCGCTGGCGAAATAGACGCACGCATTTTCTGCGCTTGTGCATCTTCTGGGGTAACGATTTTAGAACCGCCGAACAAGTTAGCAAACCCAATTTCATTCCATTGAATGAGCTTTAGGTTCTTTTTCTCTAATAATGGCGCCAAGGAAGCGGCCAAATAGTTGTCGTAGGCGCAGTCTAGTTGTTCGTATGAATCCCACAAGTAAGGCGCCAGGGTTAAGGAGAATTCTGGCACCATATCGGACAGACCAGACATTGAGAAGGCGCCGAGGTCGATACGTCCACGGGCCACCTGTTTAATAACGTCGGTTTCTTTACCCAGTTGGGCGTTATTGAATAAAGTCATCTCAATTTTTCCGCCAGAATTTTCCACCAATGCATCACGTAGCTTTTCTGAATGTTTCACCTAAGGTGTGCCTTCAGGAGCAGCGGATGCATAGCGCCATTTGTAGTCGGCTGCGTAAGCTGCCCCTGCAACTAACGATAGGCTGGTGCCCATCACGCTGGCTTTTACTAAGTGTTTGAGTTTCATGTTGTTGCCCTCTTTTATTATAGTTACTTTTGTTATGTGCAACTGGCCGTTTACTTAGGCCGGTTGCAGGTTTAGGTTAGCGCCACTTGCTTACATCCCAGCTGTCGTTGGCTGCCATAACTGGCCGTTTATTAAGTTCATGCTTGGCCACCTTACGGGTAGGAGTGCGGGGTAGTTCGGTAATGAATTCGATGTAACGCGGTACCTTATATGCCGCTAAGCTAGCCTTGCATTGGCTTATTATTGAAACTGCCAATGCTTCGTTGGCTTGATCTTGATCCTTCAATAAAACGAAGGCCTTAACTTCTTCTTTACGCGTAATGTCTGGCACACCAACTACCGCCACCTCGGCCACTAAGGGCTGTTGCAATATTGTGGCTTCAACTTCTCTGGCTCATATGTTTTCGCCAGATCGTTTAATCATCTCTTTAAGCCGCCCTGTAATGTACATGTAGCCTTGCTTGTCGATGCGCGCTAAATCGCCCGTTCTAAACCACCCGTCTACAAAAGCGTCGATGTTGGCCTGTTGGTTTTTATAGTAGCCCTGCAACATGTGCTGGTTATTAACCCAAAGCTCACCTTGCTGACCTGGCTGCACAGGCTCTCCATGCTGGTTGCGAATGGTGGTTTTTACTAGCGCGTCAATCAACTGCCCGCAGGTTCCTTTGTGAGCTTGTATGTCGGTTTCGGCATGGGTTGATGTCACACCTCCTACTTCAGTCATACCAAAGCCATCGCGCCCGATCGGTCCAAACATACGCTGCAGTTTTTCTATATTATGGGGCCGCCAGGCAAAGGTATTGACCATGCGTAACGGCCAGTCCTGCACCGCTGCTTCGTCTAGGTTTTGCATAAACGGTTCTGGCAAAGTGCAGTAATTAATTTGGTACTCACCTAGCCAATATCCAAATTGAGATAGGCTCATCTTATTGGCAATGTGAGCGGTTCCCCCCAGCAGCATGGTCATGAGCATTTGCCATTGGCCGTCCATGTAATAAAACGGTGCCCAAATGAGGCAGTTTTCTAGATCACGCTCTGCGCCTACCTCTGCCGCAACGCTGGCTAAGCGCACCCAATACTCTTGAGACAACATACAACCTTTGGGTTTACCCGTGGTGCCTGAGGTGTACTGGATACTAAACAACGCATTGGCATGGATCGGCTGCTGCGCTACAGCTTCATGTGCGCAGGCCTTGGCTAGCAACTCTGTCCACGCCATTTGGTCGGACCTAAGTTGTGGACAAGAACCAATCACACACACCTGTTTTAGCAATGGCAAAGGCTCTGACATCTGCTCGAGCAGGGGCTGATAGCTCGCATCAATAAACAAGTATTCGGCATCGCTGTTGTGCAATATGTAATGCAACTCGTCGGCTTGATACGCTTGATTAACAGGGGTCATCACCGCACCCACCCTGGCAATGGCAAGCCAAAGGCTCATACTTTCTGCGCAACTCGGCATCATTACTGCGATGTGGCTCTGCGGTGTTACGCCCCACTGAGTAAGGGCGTGACTTACTAAATTCACTTTTTCGGCCAGCTGTTGGTAGGTAATGGACTCATCACGTTGGAACCAATTCGCCACCGTTTTACTACCATGGGTTGCCGCGGCTCGGGTTAATATGGCGTTCAAGGCAGAGGTTTGCATTAGTTGTCCTTACGTGCCTTGTTAGCTAATGGCTGCGTGCCATCACTCAATGCAAATCGTTGAACTCGGTACACCTGTTCGACATAGGTTAATGCGTCTTCGCGGGTCATGGTTTTGGTTAGCTGGTAGGTCTCTAACTCCACTTGCAAAGCTAACGCCGGGTGTTTTGCGATACTTTGCGCGAGCTCTTCAGCCCTGAATAAAAGTTTATCTTGGGGCACAATTTCGTTGATTAGATGATTGCTCAGTGCATAATCTGCATCAACAAGTTGCCCTGTAAGCACCATGAACATGGCTGCCGTGTGGGGTATTTGTTGGCTCAACTGGGTGGCCCCTGCAGCACCGCCCATGCCGTAGGTGATTTCTGGAAAACCAAAACGCGCTTTAGGTGTAGCAATGCGTAAGTCCGTCATCATTAACAAGTAAGCCAACCCCTGCCCGACACATGCGCCCTGCACCGCCGCAATAAGCGGTTTGGTACGTTTGAGCCTTAGCACTTCGCGCTCCCAACCTGGATAACCTACCTCTCGTAACTGCTCAGAAGGGGTAAAGTGGCGCTGCATTAACTGCGCATCGGTATATT
Source organism: Oceanospirillaceae bacterium (assembly GCA_003523085.1). GTDB lineage: Bacteria > Pseudomonadota > Gammaproteobacteria > Pseudomonadales > Balneatricaceae > Njordibacter. Next base: position 26,184 of record DPHD01000074.1, read on the forward strand.
CGGGCCGTGGGGACTTGATGTCATCACCAGCACAAAACGCGCCTTCGCCCGCACTGCGCCAAATGCCTACCTTTAGACTGGAGTCAGCATAGAATTCCTGCAACACTTGATAAAACTGCTTATGAAGGTCCGCCGTAAATGTATTAACGGGCGCGTTGTCCAACACAATGTGGGCAAGGGAACCTTGGCGAATTAATTCAATACTCATGTCACTGCTCGGCTGAATTTGATTGTTTTAAGTGGTTGCATTGTGTATTATTAGAATTGAAATTTCAATACTAATTTCGAGACAAACTACAAAATGACATCAAAAATACCCACACCCACTGCTACAAAAGTACCTAAACGCCGCGTGGTACAACAGCAGCGCAGCAAAGACAGCCAAATTAAATTACTTGCGGCAGCCAATGAATTATTTGCCGAAAAGGGCTTCCAGCGCACCAAAGTCACCGATATTATCCAGCGCTCTGGTTGTTCTATTGGTTCTTTCTACCACCAATTTACCGATAAACATGGCATCTTTGAGGTACTGTTTCAACGCTACCTGGATGCCGCCAAGAACAACATTGATAACACCCGATTTGACCCAGCTACTACCCCGGAGTTAGTTCAGGCACT
>DPHD01000084.1:0-9416 GCA_003523085.1 Oceanospirillaceae bacterium
GTCAGTACCGAAAGGCCACACGCTAATCCTTGTTGGCCACGGCGCAACAGGTTTTTGGCCCATTTTTAAAAACAGCAAAGAATACTTAGATCAGCTGCCAGACCCTATCAATCGCTGGAGCCAACGTATCGGTGAGGCATTTGCTACAAGGCTCCAAGCCAGCGCTGTATTTCCTTTCACAGGCCCGCCTTATCATCCATTTTTAAGCTGGGCGCAAAGCAACGGCGACAGCATCCCGAGCCCACTGGGCCTGCATTTTCACCGGCAACACGGTTTGTGGCATGCCTATCGTTTTGGTCTCATGGTTAATACCAAAACCTTAGCCCATCACGTAAATACCCAAACTACCTCAGCGCCTCGCCCTTGCACAGATTGCGCGCAACCCTGTATGACCAGTTGCCCAGTAGATGCATTTAGTAGTGCGGGTTACGATGTTACGGGGTGTCGTACTTACGTGGCTCAAAATCCCCATTCGGGCTGTGCCCAAAGGGGCTGCATTGCAAGACTTGCGTGCCCGCATACGCCACTAAATACTGGCAACGCATCCTCCGCTGGCTATGAAGCGGCGCAACATCAGTACCACATGGCCGTGTTTGCCAAACAAGGAGGCTAAACGTCTTTTAGCTAAGCCTTGGGCATAAGAGCGCTGGCAAACTGTTCGCCACGCCCCAGCCAATAGGCCAAGTCTTTGTCTTCGGCCAAACCTTGTGCCGCTATCATCACCCAGCCGTTCATAGGTTTGCCGGTAAAATCGAACTCTTTGGCATAAGCCTGTGACAAGGCATGGGCATAATTGGGTGGCCCCACCCTCACCACCATGCCATCACCCATAACACCGACACACATATTGCCAGAAATCATAAACCCTAAACCACCAAACATTTTCTTTTCACTGGCGTAGGGATGATCTTCAAGCAGCTCCCTCACCCGTTGAGCAAGGCCTTCGTCAAAGGCCATTAGTTAAAAATGCTCTCGCCCATTTGGTCTATACACTGTTTGGCTTTAAATAAGCTCAACTCATGGCCACCATCAACACTGTGGGATTGGTCGGCACGGATAAAGTGATGCTCTTGGCCATCTTTACGTATCCAGCCCTGCACGCGAAAGCTGCTGCCTTCTTTTAGTGGCTGGGTTTCTATACTAAAGCCTTTATGCTCATGGTGCTGGCTGCTTTTAGCACCCTTACTGTCGGCGCCCTCTTCAATTGGCCGAAATAGAAACTCTTTAATACTGGTTAATAAACCCATGACCTAAACCGCCTGCATGTAATTAATGATTAGCGTATGATTTTAAAGTAAAGCTCAACAAAATTTAAGGCATAACCATGAATAAAGCCACCTTACGAAAAATTGATTACAAAAAGGAACTGTCTAGCTTTTACAAAGTGAGCCCTAAACAAGTGAGTTTTGTAGACATCCCTAAGATGCAATACCTAATGGTCGACGGCCAAGGCAACCCCAATGATCAGGCCACCTTTGGCGCAGCCATAGAAACTTTATATGGCATGGCGTACACCCTTAAATTTATGCTTAAGCAGGCCGCCGAACCGTTCGACAGCGTAGTGATGCCGTTAGAAGCTCTGTTTTGGGCCGAAGACCCCAGCGCTTTTGCCGAACAACGGTATGACGAATGGTTTTGGACCTTGATGATTTTGCAACCGCCTAGAGTGAGCCAAGCAGACTTTGCTCAAGCCAAACAACAATTAGCAGCCAAAAAAAATCCTGCATCACTGCACTTATGCCGTTTGCATAACTATACCGAGGGCTCGTGTGCCCAAATACAACACCTAGGCCCTTACGACCAAGAAGGCCCTACAGTGGAGCGATTACATGCCGCCATTTTAGCGCAAGGTCATCAATTGGCAGGCAAGCACCACGAAATTTACCTTAGTGACCCGCGCCGCACGGCACCAGAAAAACTCAAAACAGTCATCCGTATGCCCTATAGCACTGACTAACTTTGGCCCCCAACAACATGCTAGAGTTTGAACGTGTGGAAGCGTTACGGCTAGAGAACTGGGTCGCTTAATGCTCAGGAAATCCGTGAAGATCCTGAAACAAGTTCAGGATGACGTTTTGTACCGTCATACCGGCCCAGGATGACGTTTTGTACCGTCATACCGGCGTAGGCCGGTATCTCAATAAAAAGCCCAGCAATTGCTGGGCTTTTTTGAAGCGCTGGATTTACTTAAAGGCGAACTGCTTGCCTTCACGAATGCCACCTGCTGGCCAACGCTGAGTAACTGTCTTGCGACGGGTGTAGAAACGAATCGCATCAGGGCCATGTACACCCAAATCACCAAATAAAGACCGCTTCCAACCACCAAAGCTGTGGTAAGCCACTGGCACAGGTAAAGGTACGTTGATGCCCACCATGCCCACTTTAATGTTGTCAGAGAAGTAACGTGCGGCTTCGCCATCACGGGTAAAGATACAGGTACCGTTACCAAATTCGTGATCATCAATGAGTTGCATGGCTTCTTGCATAGTATCTACGCGTACAACACACAATACTGGGCCAAAGATTTCTTCTTTGTAAACCACCATGTCTTTGGTCACTTTATCAAACAAGCAACCGCCAACAAAGAAGCCATCTTCGTGGCCATCAACCACTAGGTCCCGGCCATCTACGACAAGTTCGGCGCCCTCAGTCACACCCTGTGTTACCAAACTACGCACGCGATCGAGGGACGCTTGAGTAATAAGAGGACCCATTTCATTACTAACGTCGGTGCCGTTGCCCACTTTTAGAGCTTCTACTTGAGGCTTAAGCTTAGCCACTAGTTCGTCTGCAGCTTTATCACCTACACACACCGCAACCGAGATCGCCATGCAACGTTCGCCACAAGAACCGTATGCAGCGCCCATGAGGGCAGTTACAGCGTTATCCATGTCTGCGTCAGGCATGATAATACCGTGGTTCTTAGCGCCGCCTAGGGCCTGTACACGCTTGCCGTTGGCCGTCCCCGTGGCATAGATGTATTCGGCAATAGGCGTAGATCCAACAAAGCTTACCGCTTGCACGCGCTGGTCTTCTAAAATAGTGTCTACTGCCAGCTTGTCGCCGTTGACAATGTTAAATACACCATCGGGCAAACCCGCTTCTTTAAGCAGCTGACCAATAAGCATAGGTGCACTTGGGTCACGTTCAGATGGCTTTAATACAAACGTATTACCGCAAATAATGGCCATGGGGAACATCCACATAGGCACCATAGCAGGGAAGTTAAATGGGGTAATACCCGCCACAACGCCCAAGGGTTGGAACTCAGACCAGCTGTCGATAGCGGGGCCTACATTTTTGCTATGCTCGCCTTTTAACAAGGTAGGCGCGGCACAGGCAAATTCAACCACCTCAATACCACGAATCAATTCACCTTGGGCATCGTCTAATACTTTGCCGTGTTCGTTGGTTAAGGCGGCACAAATTTTGTCGGCATTGTCTTCTAACAATTGCTTAAAGCGGAACATGATCTTGGCACGCTTTTGTGGTGGCGTGTTACGCCAAGCTGGGTAAGCTTCTTGCGCCGCTGCGATAGCGTCTTCTACCGTAGTCTTACTGGCTAGAGCCACTTGACGAATCACGCCACCAGTGGCTGGGTTAAATACGTCTTGTACGCGGTCTGTATCGGCAACCATAGCGCCGTTAATAAAATGTCCTACAACTTGCATGTTCATTCCTCTCTGCCCGTTTACGAGCTTGGTTGGGTGTTCTATAGGTTATTGGTTGACTAACTCACTGCGTGGCTTAGTCTAAGCTCTGAATAGCGTCACCTAAGGCATTCACTAAACGCGTGATGTCTTCTTTTTCGGCCACAAAGTTTGGCCCTAACTGAATGGTATCACCGCCATAACGCACATAAAAACCCAAATCCCAGGCTTTCATGGCAATTTCATAGGGCCGCCGTGCGGGCTCACCTGGATAGGCTTCGATGGTCAACGCCCCTGCTAAACCATAGTTACGGATATCGCTGACGTAATTCAAGCCTTTTAAACTGTGAATAGCCTCTTCAAAGTGTGGCGCTAAGTCCGCCGCACGCTGTGCCATTTGATCATTTTCGAAGATATCCATGGCTGCCAAAGCTGCAGCACAGGCCACAGGATGGGCTGAATAGGTATAACCATGGGGAAATTCCACCATATACTCAGGACCACCGGCGGCCATAAAGGTTTGGTAAATTTCACTCTTAGCCACCACAGCGCCCATGGGTATAGCGCCATTAGTCAAGCCTTTGGCAAGGTTCATAATATCGGGTACCACACCAAACGCATCCGCACCAAAGGCGGCGCCAGCGCGGCCAAAACCGGTGATTACTTCATCAAAAATCAACAATATGTTGTGCTCATCACAAATCTTGCGCAAGCGTTGCAAATAACCCTGCGGTGGCACCACTACCCCAGCAGAACCCGCAAACGGCTCTACAATCACAGCCGCAATGTTAGACGCATCATACAAAGCAATTTGTTCCAACAAGTCATCTGCCAGCTCAGCGCCATGTTCAGGCAGACCTTTAGTAAACGCGTTTTGTGGTAACAAGGTGTGGGCCAAATGGGCTGCATCTACGCCATCACCATACAATTTTCGGTTACCAGCGATGCCGCCCACACTAATACCACCGTAGTTAACACCGTGATAACCCTTGCTGCGGCCAATCAACTTAGTTTTGCTAGGCTGGCCGTTTTGACGCCAGTAGGCCCGTGCCATTTTTAATGAGGTGTCGGCAGACTCCGAACCTGAGTTGGTAAAAAACACATAGTCCAAACCCTCTGGGGCCATTTTAGCCACTCGGTCAGCCAGTTCAAAGGCTTTGGGGTGGCCAAACTGAAAGGCTGGAGAGTAGTCCATGGATTGCATTTGTTTATACACTGCTTCAGTAATTTCTGGGCGGTTGTGGCCAAAACCGCAACACCAAAGGCCCGACAAACCATCGTAAATACGGCGACCGTCCGCAGTGATGTAATGGCTTTGTTCGGCCGATACAATCATGCGTGGGTTGTCTTTAAACTGGCGATTAGCCGTAAACGGCATCCAGTGGGCTTCGAGCTGTTCGCGGCTTAGGCCACCGGTCAAAGATTCAAAACTCATGTGTTAACTCCATCATTATCAATAGCGCCAGTTTAAGCTTGCTTTTAGAACAGTTAAATATTAAGTTATTTACTTTTAAATAACTAATTAGTTAACTAAAAGGATACCTAATTAGGCGGAGTAAAGCATGGCCAAACCACTGGGTTTAAGCCGCGTGTCTGACATCGACTTGCGGTTATTACGAATTTTCAAAGTCATCGTCGAAGCCGGCGGCTTTGCCGCTGCAGAGGTCGAACTTAACATCAGCCGCGCAGCCATCAGCATGGCCATGGGGGATCTAGAAACGCGTTTAGGCCTACGCCTTTGTCAGCGTGGTAGAGCCGGGTTTTCGGTGTCCGAAGCCGGCCAAGAAGTGTATCAAGCCATTTTACAATTGCTGGCATCCATTGAAGGATTTCGTACCCAAGTTAACGCCCTCCACGACCAGCTACAAGGCGAACTCAACATCGGCATCGCCGACAACCTTGTGACTCTGCCCCACATGCGCATCACCAACGCCTTGCGGCAACTAAAACAGCAGGGATCCGGCGTCACTATCAACATCAGTATGATGGCACCCCACAACATTGAGAAAGCCGTGTTAGATGGACGCTTGCAGGTTGGCGTCATTCCCGAAGTGAGGCGTTTGCCAGAGCTCGACTTTCAGCCACTATACGAAGAGGAATCTCGCCTGTATTGCAGCTTTCAACACCCGTTATTTAACCACGCAGAAAAACATCAAAGCATTGAACAAGTGCCTGAGCATGATGCCGTGGCCCCGGCTTACGCACAAACCGCAGACACTCGACAGCACTACCAACAGCTCAAAACCAGTTCTACCGCAACCGACCGTGAAGGCGTCGCGTTTTTAATACTTACCGGATGTTATATTGGCTATTTACCCACCCACTACGCCACCCAATGGATCCAGCAAGATAAATTACGCGCTATTGCCCCAGGCCATTTTCATTTCACCACGAGTTATGGTGTGGTCACGCGACGCAGTAAACGCACCAACCCTGTGTTAGAGGGCTGGCTCAAAGCGTTATGGCAGGACAACTAAACTAGCGGCTTACAATATTGGCAACTGCGCGGCAGCCCGAGTAGACAACCACTGTGCGCCGTCTTCGGTAATGACAATATTCTCTTCGTGAACCATTTGTTTAACCTCGCCATTGCCGTTGGCGTAAGACATGCCCGGCTCCAAAGTCATGACCATACCCACTTCTAACACAGTGTCGTCAGTGGCCGTATTGGATGGCCATTCGGTAAGGTCTGAGCCTAAGCCGTGGCCTAAACGACCTACATCGTTACCTAAAGCACCACCGGCTTGCATAATGGGCCACATCGCGTGGTAAAGGTCACTGGTGGTATTACCCGGCTTAGCGGCAGCAAAGCCAGCTTCAGTGGCGTCGTAAACGGTGGCATAAGCGTCTTTAGTGGCTTGCGAACAATCACCAAAACTCCAGTTGCGATCAAAATCGCAAAAGTAACCTTGCCATACGGTGCCGGTGTCAATGATTAATAGATCACCTTCATCAATCACTCGATCGGTCGGCCCCATGATGATGTCATCATAACCGTCGGCACCGGATGAAGACACGATAAACGGCGAATGGTCGGCACCTTGACGTAACAACTCCATTCTAAATTCTGCCACCACTTCACGCTCGGTCATGCCCACGCCTGCAAAACTAGGTAATCGAGCAAAGGCCTTGGAGGCAATACCACACACGTGGGCCGCACGATCTACTTCTGCAGTGGATTTAATGCTGCGTAAATGCAATACCTCACGGCTAACATCCACCAGCTCAAAACCACTTGACGCATACAAAGACTGCACCTGACTTTGGGGCATACGTAAGTGCGTTTCTCGGCCAAGGGTCATGCCAAGACGGCCAAAGCGCTTGGGCAGCTCAGCTAAGGTTTGGTTAAGTAAACTCACGCCATCGTCGGCTGGCAAAGGCGACGGCCAGGTACGCACGTCATCCACCCAGGTGTTGGTCATGCCCACCACCCCAATGGTTGGAATAACGGCAATCGGCTTACCTGTGGCCGGCAGAAGTAAAAACCAAGGCCGCGTAGGGCTTTGCCAAAACTGGGTGAAATAACCGGAAAAATAGCGTACGTTGGTTTCGGTGGTTAACAACACGGCATCTAGCTGTTGTTCACGCATCATGATTTGTGCGCGCGCCATGCGCTGCTCAAATTCTACCAGTGCAAAGTCTCGCTGTGGGGTTTGGCTAAGTTGATATTGGCTCATGAGCTAATACCAAACACCAAGCTTTGATACAGCTCTGGGTCCGTTGCGCCTTCGGTACCTAGTACCAAAACTCGGCTGTGCTCATCCAAACCTAAATCTGAGCGCCATTGGCCGTTGCCTGCAGCCACCAATGCGGCGGCAAGTCCTGCTACCGCTGATTCACCGGCTTCTATACTTGGGCTGTGTTGTTGCAACGAAATCATACTTGGAGCAATGGCATCTTCGCTTAAGGTAATAAAGTCATCCGCCCCTTGGGCCAAAATTTGCCAGGCAATTTGTGACACTTCGCCACAAGCAAGGCCTGCCATTAACGTGTCTAGGTCGCCTTCGACCACCCGCAACTCGCCCGCCTTAGCACTTTCTTGTAAACAGTTAGCTTGCTCTGGTTCTACGATCACAAACCGCGGCCGTTGCTGCCCCCACAAATCCCAAAAATAGCCACACACGGCGGCCGCTAACCCTCCCACGCCTGCCTGTACAAAAACGTGGGTCGGCACATCACCTTTGAGTTGCTGTACAATTTCTGCCAACATCACCGTGTAACCTAAGGCAACGTTAGCTGGAATTTCTGTGTAACCTGGATAACTGGTATCAGAAATAATAACCCGACCATGTTGCTTGGCATCACTGGCCGCTTGCTTCACAGAGTCGTCGTAATTGCCGGTAATGCGAATCACCTGGGCCGCGTAGGCTTCCATCGCTGCCTGACGGCCTGGGGACACGTCACGGTGAATATAAATAATGCACTGACAACCAAACATTTGTGCCCCCCACGCCACAGAACGGCCATGGTTGCCGTCGGTAGCACAGCTCACCACCACGTCTTTTAATTGCGCTTTAAACTGACCAGAGAGCAACGCCTCCATGGTCGGTTCTACACCATTGAGCTGAGCTAAATGCTGCTGTAAAAAACGCGTGACGGCGTAAGCACCACCCAAGGCTTTAAAACTTTTAAGCCCAAAGCGAGTACTTTCATCTTTATAATATAGCTTAGCAATATTGGCAGCCTCCGCCATGCTATCGAGTTGCTGTAACGCTGTAGCTTGGTAATTGGGCCAGCTAGAGATGGTGGTCAGTGCCTTCTCCGCTCGAGCCACACTCAAAATATCTTGACGCGCAGCCGCATACGCTAACTGTTTGTCAGCTAACGGGTTATGAAAACAGTCCAAACGGCCTGGGTGAGTGATAGACATAAATACAACTCCAAAAAATTATTTTTTAGGCCAAACGGCCTGAGCCACTCCGGTGGCAATCAGGGCAATACCTGCTAACCCTTGCCAACCAATGGCTTCGCCGAATAAAAACCACGCTTGTAACGCCACCGCTGGCGGTACCAAATAAAACAAACTACCCACCTTAGTGGCAGCACCTTGACGCATCATTATCATGAGCAACAATACGGCGCCAATCGATAATGCCAATACCTGCCAAGTCAGGCTGGCGATAAACTGCCACTGCCAATCGACCTTGCGGGTTTCAAACGTAAACGCAATCACCAAACTAAATACCAAGGCAGCGGCATACTGCAGCCATATTGAGGTTAGATGGTCGACGCCGTAGCAGTATTTCTTTTGATATAAGGTGCCAAAGGAAATACCCAATAAAGCGCCACCCACAAGTACCGGGGCCCAACCAGAAAAACCATCAAATAGGGTGCCTGCGTCCAATGCAAACTGCTCACCTAATACCAAATAAAGGCCCGCTAAACCCATAACCAAACCAAGCCACTGACGCTTACTCACCGTTTCGCCTAACATAAGCCCGGCAAACAAAGCCATCGTCAGGGGCTGCAAACCAATCACCATAGCACTGAGGCCCGCGGGCATACCCATAGAAATAGCTTGGAAAATGCCGCCTAGATAAACCCCATGAAGCAACAAGCCCACGAGCATACAATGCAACACTAAGCGCCATGACGAGGGCCACCGACTAGCCATAAGCTTAGTAATGAGCCACAACACCACTAATGCTAAGGCAAAGCGGTAACTCAGCAAAGTGAAGGGCTCGGCAAAAGGCCGACCCAACTTTGCGACCAAAAACCCAGTGCTCCACACCCACACAAATACAAACGGCATCAAGCGTACAAAAG
>DPHD01000084.1:9646-10971 GCA_003523085.1 Oceanospirillaceae bacterium
AAATGCCGGGTGCTAGCCTAATCTCGCAAGGCCAATAGGTTATCAGTGTTGGCAGGCTTAGATTGGTCAACATTGGCAGAAAAAATGAATATTTTTATCACTAGTTAGCATGACTATGAGGTAACTAAGGCAATATACTCATGTGGTGCGACTTTGCCGAAATTGAGCGGGCAGGTATTTACCGAGACAAACAGGAAGTATATGAAAAATTTGGATCAAAGTGATCGTACAATATTACGTTTATTGCAAAACAACTCACGCGAAAAACTTGAGTCTATAGCCGATGAAACGGGCTTGTCTGTGGCCACCATCCAACGCCGAGTAAAACACTTTAAGTCCACTGGCATCATCCAGCAAGAAACGGCTGTCATTTCCCAAGAGAGCGTGGGATATGGCATGACCTTTCTCATTTTGGTTGAGTTGGAACAAGAGAAAGCCCACCAATTAGATTCGTTTCGTAAAAAGGTCACGGCAGAACCCCAAGTTCAGCAATGCTACTACATTACAGGCGAAGCCGACTTTGCTCTGGTCGCATTGGCAAAAAGCATCGAGGATTTTGAGCAACTCACCCACCGATTGTTTTTTGACGACACCAACGTCAAGCGTTTTAACACCTCGGTGGTGATGAATCGCACTAAAACTGGCATGACCGTACCCCTAGAATTAGAAACCACACCCACCCCACATTCGAGCAAGGGTTAAATCGACCATGTCAGCTTACCCACAACACCAAATACTCTCAGCACTAGATGACTATTTAGCAGCGTGTCCACTACCCAACGAGCTATGGGTATTCGCCTATGGTTCTTTAATGTGGAATCCAGAAATGCAAGTTGTGGAAACCCAACAAGGCAAAGTACTTGGTCTAAGAAGAGGTTTTAATCTACTGTCAACGGTGCACCGAGGCACAGTAGAACACCCGGGTTTAGTACTGTCCCTGCGTGAAGGTGGTGATTGTGAGGGTCTGGCATTTCGGATTGCAGATGACACCAAAGAAACGGACTTTAAAAACCTTTGGCTGCGTGAAATGGTGACTATGTTTTATCACCCTCACCGGTGCCAAGTGGTTACGGCGCATGGCGTGGTTAACGCCATCACGTTTGTAGCAAACGCGGAGCACGAACAGTTTGTTGATTATGACTCAGCCCAATGTGCGCAAATGATTGCTCAAGCCCACGGCGGTCGCGGCAGCAATATTGAGTATTTTCACAATACCCACCAGCAACTAAGTCAACTCAACATCAAAGACTCACTGTTTAGTAATATCGCCGCCCACTGGCCCGCTGACGACTAGAGCAAGCTTCCGTCTTTCCGGCGTAGCGTTT
>DPHD01000092.1:0-18528 GCA_003523085.1 Oceanospirillaceae bacterium
GCGCCACCATAAACCAGCCCTAACGACCGCTCACAAATGGCGTCGCCTAGGGCCTTGGCAGCTTGCATGTAAACCGGATCTTGGCCCTCGCTCGAACCACAAAAAACACAAACATCTTGCATCTATATTCGCCTTTGCTAAAATTGTGTTATACTATATAGTTATAAACATATATCGAAATATACATTTGTCAATTTGAGAGGATCCTACTATGCCAAAAATCAACTATGATGTCTGCATTGTTGGTGCAGGGGCTGCGGGCATTGCCGTTGCGAGCAGCTTACTCAAACGCCAACCGCAACTTCAGATCGCATTGGTAGAGCCTGCTAAAACCCATGCCTATCAACCCGGCTGGACACTCGTTGGGGCTGGCATTTTTAGCCAACAACAAACCCTACGTTCGACCCAGAGCGTTATGCCTAAAGCCGTGACTTGGATTAAGGACGCTGCCACTGAATTTCAACCTGCACAAAATCGCGTCATGTTAGAAAGCGGCGCAACGGTTGAATATCGTGCCTTAGTGGTGGCACCAGGGTTAAAACTCAACTTTGATGGCATTGAAGGCCTTAGCGAAACTTTAGGCCAACATTGCGTCACCTCTAACTATCGCGTTGACCTTGCCCCTTACACTTGGAAGCTGGTACAAGAGTTGCAACAAGGCACCGCGCTTTTTACCCAACCGCCCATGCCCATTAAGTGCGCGGGAGCACCACAAAAAGCCCTGTATTTATCGTCCGATTGGTGGCAGCAACGGGGTACCCTAAGTAATATTAAGGTGGCGTTTCACAACGCCGGTGGTGTGCTCTTTGGTGTGCCCGCCTACGTGCCTGCACTGATGGATGCCGTCAGCGGCTACGGTATCGACTTGCAGCTTAACAGCCAGCTAGTAAAAGTGGACGGCCCAAACAAAACTGCGACGTTTAATCTCATTAAAGATGGCGAGGTAGTGGGCCAAGAAGACAAAGCCTTCGACATGTTACACGTATGCCCGCCACAAACGGCTCACGACTTTATGCAGGGCCAACCTATTTGTGACGCGGCCGGTTGGGTCAAGGTTAACCCATCTAATTTACAAAACCCCGACTTCCCCAACGTGTTTGGCCTAGGCGACGGTGCCAACACCCCCAACGCCAAAACAGCAGCAGCGGTGCGTAAACAAGCGCCAGTTGTGGCTCAAAACCTGTTAAGCATGCTGGCCCAGCAACCCTTAACCGCAAGCTATGATGGCTACGGCTCCTGCCCTCTTACGGTATCACGCAGTCGTATAGTGCTGGCCGAGTTTGGTTATGGCGGCAAGTTATTGCCCACCTTTCCCAAGTGGCTGTTAGACGGCACTCGGCCTACACGCCTTGCCTGGTGGTTGAAAGCCAAAGCAATGCCAGCCATCTATTGGCAATTGATGTTAAAAGGCAGAGAATGGTTAACTAAACCATGATCCCGATGGAGGCATAATGCAGCCGCTCCCCGCCGTTTATATTGTTATTAGTGGTTTACCCGCCAGTGGTAAGTCTAGCCTTGCGAGTCAATTGCAGGCCAGCTTAGGCTTGCCATTGCTGGATAAAGACACCATTCTTGAACCACTAAATGTGGCTTTTCGCGCCACTAACGCAGAGCAACGGCGCCACGTAAGCAGCAGTGCAGACCAAGTGTTTGTGGCCGTGGCAAAACAATTAGGTATGGGGGTTTTATGCACCTTTTGGAACCACCCCGCATCCACCACCACCCCAGGCACAGATACTCAATGGCTACGCACGAGCGCCGCCCAAATCATCGAAGTGTATTGCCACTGCCCTGCAGAAACCGCCTTTGAGCGCATCCAAATACGTCAGCAAAAACAGGGTTCGCAAGATAGTAATCGGGCAAACCTGGGCTATGATTTGCTGTCGGAATACAAAATAGAGGCCAGTTTAGGCCCCGTAAATATTGGTAAAGTGATTACCGTAAAAACCGACCAACCGATTAAAATAGAGGTCTTAACGCAACAAATAGTAGACCTTATAGACATCAAGGAATCGATTTTATGAACTCAACCACTCAATACAACCGCATCGCCGTGGTTTTACATTGGCTCATGGCTATACTCATCATTGGGTCGTTGCTACAGGGCACCATATTGCTTGAGCACACACCTAACTCAGACCCAGAAAAACTATCTGCATTACAAGGTCATGCTATATTTGGTGTGATTATTGGTTTGTTGCTGATATTAAGGTATATAAACCTTAAGTTGCGCAATACGCCTGAGCCTGCAAACCCCAAAGGGTCACGCATGGCGTGGATGTCGAGCATGGCTCACAAACTCATCTACCTACTGATTTTAAGTGTTGTGGGCACGGGCATAGCGATGGGCGTAGAAGCCGACTTCGCCAGCTTATTTGCCCAGACTGCGGCCATGCCAGAAAGTTTTGATACGCTGCTAACGCGCCAGGCACACAACATTTTAACCAAGTTACTGATCTTGCTATTGTTAGCTCATATTGGTGCCGCACTGTTCCATCAGTTGGTTACTAAAGATCAGCTTATGCGCCGTATGCGTTGGAAGCGCTTTAACCAATAACCAGGCAGTTTAATCAACTAACAGCAGCGGATCCACATGGGTGCGCTGCCAAGTCACCCCCCAATGCAAATGAGGCCCCGTAGCACGGCCAGTTTGGCCGACAGTGCCTAGCACCTCACCTTGCTGCACCAGTTGCCCAAAATGCACATTTATCGACTGCATATGTGCATACACGCTGGTGACACCCAAACCATGGTCAAGCATTAGGGTTTTACCGGTATAAAACATATCTTCGTGCACCAAAGCCACTCGACCCGCAATAGGCGCAACAATGGCCGTACCTGCAGCTGCGGCAATATCAACGCCGTTGTGAGGGCTTTTAGGCACGCCGTTAAGAATGCGGCGCGCACCATACACCCCACTAATACGGCCCTGCACCGGCATAATCCACGAGGAGCCCAACCACTCGGCTTGGCTCTGGCTTGCACGTACCGCACCAATTTGTTGATTATCGGCGCTAATACGCTGCCCTACTTCAGGGTCTGGGGTGACTTTTTTAGCCGGCAAGCCGTTAATTTTTTGTTCTGGATAGCGGCGCTTTGTTACGCTTAACGCTTGCTCTGAATCCACCCCAGCCCTGCGAGTAGTTATAACCCCATTGGCCTTGGCGTTACGGCCTAAACCAAAGGCATAAAGCCCAGCGTTGGATACCGGCAGCGGCTGGCCATTAAGCCAAACCTGAACGCCCGGTTCAACCTGTCCCACCACTAACTGGCCTTGCTGATAGGTCGATGCATGGGCCCATGCACTCATCAACAGCGCTGGGAATAATACCGCAGCCGACATCCGCGCTGGTTTGACAATCCTCACTAGCAGGCGGCAGTCACAGAAATTTCTACCAACAAGGTAGAGCGTGCCATGGCTGCTTGGACGCAAGCCCTTGCTGGAGCATGGCCCGAAGGCACCCAGGCGTTCCAAACTAAATTCATGGCGGCAAAATCATCCATGGTTTTAAGGTAGATGGTGGCACTTAACATGCGTGTTGAATCAGACCCAACACTAGCTAACAACTCATCGACCTTAGCTAACATAGTCTGGGTTTGCTCAGTAATATCGGTATTGGCGTCAGCAGCCACTTGGCCACATAAGTAGGCTACGTTATTGTGCACCACAACTTTACTGGTACGCTCATTAGTCTGATGACGGGCTATGTTCATTAGTTGACTCCCAAAAGCTTGATGATAAAACGTAAGCCCCTGTTTTTGCAATTATTATTCAAACTTTTTGATCACGTAAAAAACTTGTATTGCCCGTTAACTAGATGCGCAGTATGGGCCGTGTCAAACAGGTCGGTCCACCTTCACAGGCGATACATAACGCGTCACCAACAAAAGTTTTTACCTTACACCCAGCAGCTTCCATAGCCGCTTTAGTGGCGGGAAAACCGTCAATCATAATACAATCTTTGGGTGCCGTGGGCAGTACGTTTAGATTAAGCCCACTGCTTGCCAAAAACTCATCATTAGGGGCCTCAATCAGTTCGATACCCTTGGCTAGCATCAATTGGTACAAGGCAGTCGGCACCAATGGCGCGTGGATTAGAGCAAGAGCTGGGGCCAAAGGTGAAATCACTGACATTAGATGCAAACAAGCTTCAGCACCCTGCCAAACGGGCAGATCAAACCCAAGTACGTCAACGCCATGTGGGTTCAGCATGGCCTGTAACTGTTCTATACCCGCCTGGTTTGAACGAAAACCACGGCCTACCACCAAGGTGTTTTGATCCAGCCAAATACAATCGCCACCTTCTATTTGGCCTGGCGCTTGTACACGGCCTAAAATAGGGATACCTGCGTTAATATAAGCTTCCTCATGTAATCCAGGTTCAGCCTTACGCAGCGGCTTACCCATATTGAGGATGATGGCCCCATGGTCGCTCATTAATGACGGGTCGTGGGTAAACATCGCGTCGGCCAAACCATCGTTGGCATCCTCAATGTCAATGATTGCAGTCCCGCAGGCGAGCACTAAGTCACGAAACGCTTGGTATTGCTCAAGCGCCTTCGGTGCACTGAATGTCGGCCCGTAGTGCCACTGCTGAGCATCAGCGTTCAGCAGGCTCTCTTTGGGGCCTCGCATTAGCACTCGTTGTAATGGCATGGACATTGATTGGCAGCCATATTTAGACATGATTTTTTCCTATGCTGGTAGTTGACTAATACATCGTGCTTGCATACTATTGAACGATCGTACAATAACAATAAAGACGACAAGGCTAGATTAATGCCACAAGATTCGCAAGTAAATATCGCATTAGACGTGCATGATTTACATAAATCCTTTGGTGACAACGAAGTGCTTAAAGGTATTTCAATGCAGGCCAAAGACGGCGAAGTATGGTCTGTTATTGGCTCTAGTGGTTCTGGAAAATCCACCTTCTTACGCTGCCTCAACTTGCTGGAAATGCCCAGCCAGGGTGCCATTAGTATTGCAGGTGAAACCATCGATTTTAAGCACGACAATGACGGTAAGATTGTGGCTGCAAAACGGCAAAAACAAATCCAACGTCTACGCACCAATATGGGTATGGTGTTCCAAAATTTTAATCTTTGGCAGCACCAAACGGTAATCAAGAACATCATCGAAGCCCCCGTACATGTATTGGGCATCGACAAAGCGCAAGCCATTGACGAGGCTGAACAGTTGCTCAATCGGGTTGGTTTGTGGGATAAACGAGATGCGTATCCAATGCACTTATCCGGAGGCCAACAACAACGCGCCGCTATTGCGAGAGCTTTAGCCATGCAACCGAAGATGATGCTGTTTGATGAGCCCACGTCAGCTTTAGACCCAGAGTTAGTGGGTGAAGTATTAAAAGTCATACGTGGCATTGCCGAAGAAGGAAAAACCATGATTATGGTGACCCATGAAATGCGTTTTGCTAGAGATGTGTCTAACCAAATCATATTTTTGCATGAGGGCCGTATTGAAGAACAAGGCAGCCCACAACACGTATTTAACCAACCTGAAAGTGCTCGCTGCAGAGCCTTTGTCAACAGTGTCCATTAAAATAAAAAGGAAAATCAATAATGAAAAAACTAAAAAACTTGCTCCTAGGCTCCGCAGCCTCCTTAGTATTAGTGGCTGGCGTGAGCCAAGCCGAAGTACGCATTGGTATTGACCCCGCGCCTTATCTGCCATTTTCTGCTGAAAGCGCTTCTGGCCAACTTGAAGGTTGGGAAATTCAGATTGCCGACGCCATTTGTGCCGCCATGAACGAAGACTGCGTATGGGTGAAAACTGCATGGGACGGCCTTATCCCGGCCCTCACTTCTAACAAAATCGATGCCATCATCAACTCCATGTCGATTACTGAAGAACGCATGAAAACCATCGATTTCTCTAACAAGTACTACAACACTCCGGCTGTGATTGTAGCTCCTAAAGACTCCAACATCAGCGCCGACGCCGCCAGTACAGATGGCATGTACATTGGTGTACAAGTAGCTACCACTCACGCCAACTATGTTGAAGCCCATATGGGTAGTGCCACGGTTAAGTCTTACCAGAACTTTGACGAGCATAACCAAGACCTATTCGCGGGTCGTATAGACGCAGTAGTTGGTGACAGTATGGCCATGCAACCATTCTTACAGTCTACTGAAGGTCAATGTTGTGAAATCAAAGGCGATTTACATGACGTCGCTATCTTTGGACCGGGTGTAGGTGTAGGTTTGCGTAAAGGTTCTGATCTAAAAGCTAAGATCAATGCCGCCATTGATCAAATTCGTGCCGACGGCACCTTTGATAAGATCTCTAAGCCGTACTTCAACTTTGATATCTACGGCGGTTAATAGGGCAGATGTGTCACCCTGACGCGGGTTAATGTCTTCCTGACGAAAGTCAGGATCTCATTAGATTCCGGCCTGCGCCGGAATGACACGCACTTGAATGTCATCCTGACGCAGGTCAGGATCTGTAATAAAAGGTCTCCCTTGGACGCATTTCTAGAATTTCTTAACATTCTAAAGTTTTCAGACATGGGCTGGGGCGACAACCTCTTCTATGGTTTGTTAGCCACCCTAGAAATTGCCCTTGGTGCATACATTTTAGGTACCAGCATTGGTTTTGCCGGTGCTTTAGGCAAAATAAATGGCGGGCCTATAACTCGTTTTTGTTTAGCCACCTACACCACCTTGGTACGTGCGGTACCTGAGTTGGTACTTATTTTATTGCTTTACTATGCAGGTACTGCACTAGTGAACGAAGTACTTATGAGCTTGGGTTACCGGCCCATCGATATTAGCGGCTTAGTTGCCGGCATCGTGGTTTTAGGTGTGGTGCAAGGGGCTTATTCCACGGAAGTCATCCGTGGTGCCCTACAAGCCATCCCCAAAGGCCAGCTAGAAGCGGGAAAGGCTTTTGGCATGTCGCGCTTCACCCTATTTAGACGCATTACCATACCTGCAATGATTCCCCTCGCCCTGCCAGGCATGTCCAACTTGTGGCTCATTGTGACCAAAGACACAGCTCTATTAGCAGTTGTGGGATTCCAAGAATTGACTCTCACCACGCGAGTTGCGGCGGGTACTACACGTTACTATTTAGAGTTCTTCCTGATCGCGGCGGCCATCTATCTGAGCGTCACCCTTATCTCTAACCTCGGCTTTAAATGGCTTGAACGCCGTTCTAGCCGCGGCATGACTAGCCTAGGACATTAACATGGAATGGTACTGGCTAGGTGAATACGCCCCTAAACTTCTCTCCGGCACATGGCTAACCATACAGCTGTTAGTGATGGCCGTATTTTTCGGTATGTTATTAGCTATTCCTATTGGTTTGGCGCAGGTGACAGGCCCTAAAATACTTTGCTACCCAGCAAGGGCCTTTTGCACCACTTTTAGGGGCACTCCACTGTTGATTCAATTGTGGTTATTGTATTACGGCCTGGGCTCATTGTTTCCCTACATGGACGGTATTCGCAGCAGCTTTATCTGGCCCTATTTGCGGGATGCGTTTCCCTATGCCATAGTCGCTTTTACCTTGAGCGTGGCCGCTTACGAAGGCGAAATTATGCGCGGTGCATTTAAAAACGTACCCAAAGGCGAACTCGAAGCTGGAATCGCCAGTGGCATGAGCCGCTTCCAATTATTGCGGCGTATCTGGTTACCCAGGGCCCTGCAAAACGTTTTGCCCACCTTGGCAGGCGAAATGGTGCTTACCCTAAAAGCCACACCCCTAGCAGCCACCATTACGGTGTACGAAATATTTGGTGTGGGCACCATCATCCGCCAAGAAACTTACCGCATTTATGAACCACTATTGCTTATCGCAGGAGTATACATCTGCCTCACGGGCATCATTGTTGTATTGTTTCATTGGTTAGAAAAACGCGTTCCCAAGGCGTCAGGCTAAAACTGATAAAAGCGACGAAACTCTTCAATTCTTGCTGGTAGACGCTGAAGCACAATATCTTCGTCAATTTGAATTATAAGACCCTTGATTAGGGCCGTCTTTTTAACATTCAGATCACGTGCCAATTGATTTACCGCAGCATTTAGCTTTGCTGTTACCTTCAGTGATATGCGTCGCTTGGGTACCGAATCGAATAGTTCCCCTGCAGTATTCATCCCCTTTAGCGCGTGTTTGATTTTATTTAGCCCATCCTTTGAACCACTGCTTTGGCGCAGGTAATACACCAGCAGTGTTTTCCTGAACTCAGCAGTAGCCTCCGAGTCAATGGTATAGGCAGCCAAATCTAAAATTTCAACATATGGCGCTGGCAGGTTCAGCTCAATCGGTTTAATGGCAACTTGTCGAGTAGCCTTAATCGCTGGCATGGATTGAGGAGGCACTGCAACCACCGTAGAACAATGATCACAAACAGCCACTAAAATACTTTTAACACTACCGCTGCCTTTGTCGAATGGAACATCATGATACCCAAACCTAGTGGGCACTATGCATTCACACCCACTACAAACGGCCTGACTTATATCGCCTACTGTATAACGCTTCACGCCTACCTCTCTTGTGACTTATTATCTATGGACGCTAATAAACATCACATCAGGATCAAGTTTATAAAATTTAATATACCAACCTTGCTTTTTAAAAACATGAACGGGCAAAGAAGGCACCAAATGGTGTGGGGTTTGTACGTGGTCTCTGCCAGTACATTTGACCAAGATCTCCGCGACTTCGTTGGCGGACACTTGGCCCGTGTAAAAGAGATTTTTCCGCTCGATAGCGCCGCGCAGTTCGTGTTGATATGAACCTTCTGCCAGAGCTCGGAGAACTTGAGACTTTGCTTCCTTGAATCCATTCATAGTCACATTATACGAATTTCTTCGTATAATCAATATTTCATTGGGTCTATTAAGACTAGTCAAAGATCCTATTAATGCTAAGCCAAGGCCAAGGTTCGCTCAAGCCACTGATTAAGGATGGTCTGCCACAGGCTCGCATCTTGGTTATTGCCATTCAAACTCCAGTCTAACCACAACCCATCGGTTAAGGCGCTGTATTCAACGGCAAGCACTGTTAATTGTTGCTCATTGTGTTGCGGTAAAGACTTAGCCAGCACCTTTACAAGAAAATCGTGTAAACGCTCATTAATGGTGTCGTGCATGGCTCTCATCACCGGTGATTCGATGGTTTTCGACCAAAACACCACCCATGCCCGCAGTTGGTCTGGACACATAATATCCTCTTCAAAGGCGCAGGCCACCAAGGTTTTTATAGGCGCATCCTGGTTATTAAAATCGTTATCTATGCGGGTTTCTAAGGCTTGGTGGTAACGCAATGAAATGGCTTCATAAGCCACAGCCAACAACTCAATTTGGCTAGCAAAGTGGTGATTTAGCAATCCCGCCGAAACCCCCGCTTGGGCACAAATTTTGCGCGACGACAAACCTTCTGCGCCATCACGCATCAAACACGTGAGCGTGGCTTCAACCAGCTGATTGCGCCTTTCCGGCGGTGATAAACGATCAGTTTTTTTCTTCAAAACAGGCCCAAAAAGAACAAATTAATAACTGCTAATTGTCGACTTTATTTGACTATTGAGCAAGTGCTCAATTACTATTGTACGATCGTTCAATAGTGGCATCATTTGTACCGAGGCATTTATGCAGTATTCTCAGTTAACTCAGCGTATTGATGGTGAAGGGGCAGCCGCATGGGACCTGCACGAAGTGGCCGTGCAAGCCGCAGCCGCAGGCGAAGATGTGATTGTTTTGAGTGTTGGCGATCCAGACTTTGCCACCCCAGACAAGATCACCAAAGCCGCCATTACGGCACTAGAAGAAGGGGATACCCACTATCAATCGGTCGCCGGCCGGTCAGAGGTGCGCAGCCTCATTGCCAAACAATTTCAAACCCCAAGCACGGGTGACTTAGATGCCGACCATGTGATGTTGTTTGCGGGGGCGCAAAACGCCTTGTTTGCTGCCAGCTTATGTCTGTTCAATGCCGGTGATCAGGTGCTGGCTCTTGACCCCATGTACGTCACCTACGAAGCCACAATTCGCGCCTCTGGTGCAGAGCTAGTTTCCGTGCCACAAAGCGCCGACAGCGGTTTTCGCTTTGATGCCCAAGCCGCTCGTGCGGCCATCACCCCCAACACCAAAGCCATTCTCATTACTAACCCAAACAACCCCACCGGGGTCATGATGTCCGAGGCAGAAGTAGACGCCCTCTGCGCCCTCGCCTTGGAGCACGATTTATGGGTCATTTCAGATGAAGTGTATGGGGAACTTGTGTTTGAAGGGCAGCACATTAGTATTGCTCAACAACCGCATATGTTTGCACGTACGGTGACCCTTAACAGCTTGTCCAAAACCTATGCCATGACCGGCTGGCGTGTGGGCTGGGCCATTGCCCCGGCGACCTTAATAACCCACTTTTCCAACTTAGGTCTGTGTATGCTGTATGGTTTAGCGGGTTTTACCCAAGCGGCCGCCCAAGTGGCCTTAGAGCAATCTGCAGCCGCCAGCGGCGCCATTCGCAATACCTTTAAACAGCGTCGCGACTTAGTATTTAAGGCCCTAGACGGCAACCCACTGACGCCGATATTAAAACCACAAGCCGGCATGTTTATCATGATGGATGTCCGTGCCTTAGGCATGGATGGCCTCGAATTTGCCAAGGCGTTATACGCCGCCACCGGCGTCGCGGTACTCGATGCGGGGGCCTTTGGAAAAACCGCCCACGGCTGGATTCGCATCTCCTACACCGTTGATGACAACCTGCTGACTGACGCCTGCGCGCGTATTAATGCTTTTATCGCCCAATGCCAAGCGCATGCCGCATGAACACCACGGGCCAGCGCCTCATCGAACTGCTACAAGGCTACGGCGTAGACACCGTTTTTGGTATTCCCGGAGTACATACTGTGGAGCTCTACCGGGGCCTAGCCGAGTCTAGCATTCAACACATTACCCCGCGCCACGAACAAGGCGCGGGCTTTATGGCAGACGGGTATGCCCGCGTCACCGGCAAACCCGGTGTGTGCTTTGTGATTACGGGGCCGGGCCTTACCAACATCGCCACAGCCATGGGCCAAGCGCTAGCGGACAGCATTCCTATGTTGGTTATCTCCACTGTTAACCCATCGGGCTCCCAAGGCCTAGGCTGTCTACACGCTATGCCTAATCAACAAGGCATGATTAAACCCCTGACCGTAGCCACCTTTGAACTCATGGCAAGTGATCACTTAGAAGACACAGTGCGACAAGTCTTCATGGCCTTAAATAACAACAACGGCACGCCACTAGGGCCAGTACACCTGCAAATACCGCTAGATGTGATGGCGCAAAAGTGTGAGGCCCACACGTCCACGCAAATACCTGTAGCGCCGGTACTCAGCACGCCAACCCAAACCGCCCTAACAACAACTGCCAACTTGCTCAACCAGCACCAGCACATCGTCATTTTGGCCGGCGGTGGCGCGGTGCATGCAGCGCCGCAAGTACAACAACTTGCAACCACACTAAACGCCCCAGTAGTCACTACTATAAACGGCCGAGGCTTGATGGTTCAACACCCACTGTCGGTGCCTGCAAGCCCTAGCCTTGACGCCGTTCGGGCCTTACTTGCCGCGGCCGACTGTGTGCTTGCTTTAGGCACAGAGATGGGGCAAACCGATTATGACATGTACGTTAATGGCCAGTTCCCAACCTTATCCAACTTGATTCGCATCGACATTAATGCCAATTTAGCACCTTTGACCAAGCAAGTATTTGTCCATGCTGAAGTCGGCAGCGCGCTGGGTCATCTGTTGCCTTTGTTAAACCCTAAAGACCCTGCCCTTTGCGGCGGCGAAATGATAGCAAAGGCCACCTCTAAGCAAGCCTTTGATGAGCTGCCAGCCAACTACCAAAAACACCATCGGTTCTTAACAAGCATAGTCCAGGCTCTACCCACCGCACGGTTCGTAGGCGATTCAACCCAGCCTGTTTATGCTGGCAACTGTTATTTTGAGGCTACCGGCCCCACATGTTGGTTTAATTCGGCCACGGGTTTTGGCACCTTAGGTTATGCAGTTCCAGCAGCCATTGGTGTAGCGCTGGGGCAGCAACAACAAAGCGATACGCGCCCTATTGTTGCCATCATAGGCGACGGTGGCCTGCAGTTTTGTATAGCAGAATTAGCCACCGCAAAGGACTGCGGCTTACCCATTATCTTTATTGTTTGGAACAACCACGGCTACGGCGAAATTGAGTCGTCTATGCTGGCGGTTGGTGTCACTCCCGTTGGCGTTAGCCCAAAACCGCCACAACTTGATGCATTAGCACAAGCTTACGGTTTACCATACCACCGGCTCACTGATTTAAGTCGCTTCACCAATTTATTGAGAACCTGCGCTGCGGATACCACGCCGTCGATTATCGAAGTTAACGAATTGCAGATTATGGCACTTCTCTAAATTGAGTGTTATTTAGTGATATAATACGGCCATATTTTATTCGACACTACTCAGAAATGCTCAATCCCACCGTCAAAAAAATCAGCCTATATAGCCTTGGTTTCATTATTCTGCTGGGCGTTACTTTTGCCCTAGGGCATCGTAGCATCATGCCTATACTCATCCCCTTAAACGATCTACCGGCACCCACAGGCCCCTATGCTGTGGGTACGCAAATGTTTGAATGGCGCGATGACTGCCGTGATGAGTGGTTTACCGAAGAGCAAGGCGACAAACGCCGTATTGTGGTACAAACTTGGTACCCTACACAGGCCTCCGATGTTAAACCTCTGCCCTACTTGGCCAATCCAGACCAATGGCTCCCCGCCTTGAGTGTAGTGTTGCAGCTACCCCAATTTCTGTTTAACCATTTAACCGATATCGATACCCATTCGGTTCTCAATGCACCGTTACATCCCGAAGTGACGCAAACTCCGCTGGTGGTGTTTTCCCATGGCATTTGGGGCATGCGTTTTCAAAACACCGCACAATTTGAAGCCTTGGCCAGCCGTGGTTACATTGTACTCGCCGTAGACCACGCCTATGATGCCAGCCTCACCATCTTTAACGATGGCACCATTGCCGATTTCCGTTCTGGCTACGAGGGCGAACTCAGCGAAGACGAGTTTTGGGCACTGCGTAATCCGCAAGTTAAAACCCGCGTTGCCGACATCGACTTTATGATCAACACCGTGGCCCAAAAAGCCGCTGCCCAAGACCCATTGTGGGGCGCAGCAGACTTACAACACATTGGTATGTTCGGCCACTCTTATGGGGGTGCTACCAGCGTCGTTGCGGCCCACCAAGACCCGCGTATAGACGCCACCATTGTGCTAGACGGTTGGATATTGCCCGTGCCGCCTCAAGTCGTTGAGCAAGGTGTAAAAACACCCATACTCTTCATTGGTCGTGAAACTTGGCCTGATCCGCTAAACTACCAAAAACTAGACGTTTTACTCAGCAACAGCCCAAACCACAAATCGGTGCTGATGCCAGGCACAGAGCACTTTGACTTCTCGGACGCGCCGTTATTCTCTCCGTTTATGCAAACCGTAGGCCTAGCCGGCACCATACCCGCAAAACAGCTCGCTGCAGATCTAGAGCAACGTATTGTGGGCTTTTTTGACCAGCATTTGCTCAATTAGCTTAAGTGTGGAGGCTTACCTTGAACAAATCACAAGTTAATATGCACGAAGCAAAATCTCGTCTATCTGAGCTTGGCGAACGCGTGTGGCAAGGCGAACGTGTGGTCATTGCCAAAGCGGGCAAACCCTACTTGGATTTACTTCCGCACAAAGAAGTCATTCAAGACCGCGAGCCTGGAAGGCTTAAAGGTAAAATATTTATCGCACCAGACTTTGATCAGACTAGCGATGACATCATCAGTTCATTTGAAGCGCCCTTATGAAGCGGTTATTGTTAGACACCCATGTACTCTTGTGGTGGTTAACTGACGACCCTAAACTGGGCTCTAAAACCAAAAAAATGCTGATCAGACCAAGTAATACCGTATTTATCAGCGCTGCAAGTATTTGGGAAATGAGTATCAAATCAACTCTTGGACAACTACAAATCCCCTCCGATATCGTCACTGTAATTGACGACGAAGGTTTCGAGCAGCTACCCGTTAGCTCATTTCATGCTCACCAAGCTGGCCAACTGAAACCCATACACAAGGACCCTTTTGACAGAGTGCTCATTGCTCAGACGCAGGCCGAAGGCCTAATGCTCGTTACTGCAGATACTTTTATTACCCAGTATGGCATCCAAACACTGAATCCTCATCATTGACATGCAAAGCCTAATCCAAATACTTCAAACCAACCCCGCATTTTGGCTGTGCGCCGCAACCCTATTTAGCCTACTGGTAGGCAGTTTCCTCAATGTGGTTATAGGCCGCCTGCCCAAAGCCATGCACAAACAATGGCAACAGGATTGCCGGTTGCTGCTAGAGCTCGATGAAGAGCAAGACTCGGGGCAAACAACCCAACCCGCGATCGCGTCCATTGCATGGCCCGCCTCCCACTGTCCCAATTGTCACACGCCCCTCAAGTCATGGCATAACATTCCTGTTATTTCCTATCTATTACTTAAAGGCCAGTGTGCTTTCTGTAAGCTTCCCATTAGCCCGCGCTATCCTGCTATTGAACTACTTACCGCGGTGTTAGGGTTTTGTGTGGCATGGGTACTCGGGCCTAGCCTAAGCGGTGTGTTGGGCCTGGTGCTAGTGTACTTTTTAGTAGCCATGAGCTTTATAGACCTAGACCATAAACTACTGCCCGACCAACTCACCCTGCCCCTTATGTGGCTGGGTTTAATCCTCAATGCCTTTGGCACCCTCACCTCATTGGAGTCTGCGGTATGGGGTGCCATAGGGGGTTACATGTCGTTATGGCTGGTGTACTGGGGCTTTCGACTTGCCACCGGCAAACACGGCATGGGTTATGGCGACTTTAAACTTCTCGCTGCACTCGGCGCATGGTTAGGCTGGCAAGCATTACCCATGATTGTACTGATAGCCACAGTTACGGGAATAGTGGTAGGAGTTTTACTGCGCTTAAGCAACAAAACCACCGACCCACAAATGCCCTTCGGGCCATTTTTGAGTGTCGGCGGATTAGTATATTTGCTGCACGGCCAGCAGGCATGGGGCCTATTTAGCGTGGTATTTCTGCCCTAATAAAAGTACAAACGATTGTCTGGGTCGGGGTACATGTGCGCCACTTGATCTGCGTAGCCATTAAATAACAAGGTGGGTTTACGGCCTCGCTCGCCAATCACCCGTTCCGTAGCTTGGCTCCATCTTGGGTGGTCAAAACGCGGATTAACATTGGCATAAAAACCGTATTCACGATCATTTTGCTTCCACCAAGTGCCGTGGGGCATGTGTTCTACCAGTTCAATCTTAACAATGGATTTGATGTACTTAAAACCATATTTCCACGGCACAACCAGACGTAAAGGCGCGCCATTTTGCTGCTCTAAGGGTTTATCGTAAATACCAGTGGCCATCATGGTTAATGGGTTCATGGCCTCTTCAATCGTCAAACCTTCTACATAGGCGCCACCAGGCCAACCGGCATTCGGCATTTGTATAGGGTCATTGAGTGTAGTGAAACGAACAAACTTAGCTTTACTGTTGGGCTGGGCCGAACCAATGATATCCGCCAATTTAATGCCATTCCAAGGGATCACCATGGACCAGGCTTCTACGCAACGAAAACGGTGAATATGATTCTCTATGGCGTGTTCACCCTTGATTTCAGCGATATCATAAACACCCGATTTGTCGGCTCCCGGGCCGCCAATTTCGACACTCCAAGGTGAGGTAATCAGGGTTTTATCAGCTTCACCTGGGTCATCTTTGCCATAGCCAAACTCATAATAGTTATTGTAGCTAGTGATGGTGTCTAATGGTGTGGGTTGCAACACAATGTTGGCCGCGTCTGGCATGGATTCTATCGGTGGGAAAGGCTGATCAGCGCCACCTTGCGGGGTGTTCAGTACCGCATAGCCTTTATCAACGATAGGCAATGCAAGTATTCCAAGCCCTGCTGCAATAAATGTCCGGCGTTTTTTATAGATTTTTTCAGGGGTAATTTCAGATGACTTAATGGGCATTTCGATACCTCCAAACTAACAATAAAACCAGCACAAGCCCCATCAAAATAGGCTCTATAACATCTGACTTTTGCGCCATAAAATGATGTGCAATGACGGCAGGTACGGCCATATAAGTGAGCGTGTGTAAGCTCTGCCAAGGTCGGTAACCCAAGCGCCGTAAAGCCCACTTATTGGAGGTAATAGCTAAAGGCAACAACAATACAAACGCCAATATACCCAATAATATAAACAGGTTGCCGGCAATTTCATCCCACATCAAGCTCCAATCATAGGCAAACTCTAAAGCGATCCACACCAGCAAGTGAACTGCACCATACACAAAACCCCATACGCCCACATTACGGCGCATGGTTAGGTTTCGCCGCACCCAATTCCAACGTTTGCTTAACGGCGTAAACATCAAACTAATAAGTAACAAATAAGCACCGTAACGGCCAGTAAAGTCACGTAGCTCAGACACAAAGTCGGGGCTTGTGACGGCATCGACAATGCCCCATATCAGGCCTAAGCATAGACCCATATTAAGAACATGTTTGCGTGTTGATAAAGGGATTGAGTGCGTTTTCATACCAGGAGTAAAACCCATTACTTGACCAAGATCAATTTCCATAGGAGTATTGGAGTTAATCTTTTCACATAAAATCTTGCGGTATTAAATTAAACCAAGGCCCCAATCCATGCAACTACAACACATAGATAACCTTTGGATGTTAGTTTGCGCGGCGTTAGTCATGTTGATGCAAATTGGTTTTATTTGTTTAGAAGATGGCCAAGTTAGGCGTAAAAACTCGGTCAATGTTGCTATTAAAAACATTATCGACTTTGCGTTGGCTGCGGGTATCTTTTGGCTGTTTGGTTTTGGTTTTATGTTTGCTGGGGGTTTTTCCCAGTGGCACCTAGCAAGCGACTACTTTCTTTTTTCTAGCACCGATTTAGGCCTCAATACGGTCTTCTTATTTCAATTAATGTTTGCAGGTACAGCCGCCACCATCGTCTCTGGCGCAGTGGCCGAACGCATTCGTTTTTCAGCTTACCTCATTCTCACCTGCCTAGTGGCTATCGTGGTATACCCCACCTTCGGTCAATGGGTTTGGGGCGGCGCGTTACCTATCGATGGTGTAGCCACGGGCTGGCTGTCAGCCTTGGGCTTTGTCGACTTTGCTGGCGTCAGTGTAGTTCACGCCACAGGCGGATGGGTGGCCCTTGCTGCCGTTATTGTATTAGGCGAACGGACCGGCCGCTTCGACAAAAAACGCCCAGTGATGAAGGCGCAAAACTTGCCTATGTCTGCCGTGGGCGTGTTACTGCTGTGGCTGGGGTGGTTTGGCTTTAACGGTGGCTCAGCCTTTGCCCTGACGGACGCTACATCCGGCATTATAGTTATTACACTCATCGCAGGAGCCATGGGTGGTATTGCGAACTTAGCCGCGTCCCAATGGCTACGTGGCTACCCAGACATCAAACTCATTTTTAACGGCGTCTTAGCAGGCTTAGTAAGTGTTACCGGGGTGGCCCATGCCATCGACATTAAACAAGCCATTATCATTGCCGCTATTGGTGCCTGGCATTGCTACGCGGGCACCATCTGGTTAGAACAACGTAAAATAGACGACGTCGTGGGTGCTGTACCTACCCACGCTTTTGCCGGCACCTGGGGCATTATTGCCGTGGCGCTATTTGGCGATCCTAAGGTATTAGCCACGGGGCTAGATTTTAGCAATCAATTGGCGGTTCAGCTGCTGGGCGCGGCGGCGTGCTTTGCCCTGAGCTTCGGTCTGATTTGGGCCCTGCTGAAACTCATTAATCAGTTTTATCCGCTGCGCATACACCTCAATGCCGAACGTATGGGCCTCAATTTTGAGACCCACCACTTGGCTTCCGAACACAGCCAGTTGTTACAAGAAATTGACCAAATAAAGCATGCCGGCAACGGTCATAAAGCTAAACTAAACATCGACCCATTATCAGACATGGCTGAGCTTGCAGCTCAGTACAATGTGTTACTTAGAGAAGCCAATCTAGCGCGTAAGCAGGTGATTAAAGCCAATAACAGCTTGGAACAAAAAGTGTTATTGCGTACCCAAGAACTGACCCTTGCACGTAATCAAGCACAAGCCGCAGCACAAGCAAAAACTAATTTTTTAGCCACCATGAGCCATGAAATACGCACCCCTATGAATGGCGTGATGGGCATGGTTGAACTGCTACAACAAACCGACCTCAACCAAGAAAAAGGAGAATTAGCTCAGGTAGTGGCAGAATCTGGCAGCACGTTATTGCATATCATCAACGATATTTTAGACTACTCAAAAATCGAAGCTGGTCAATTAGAGGTCGAAAACATCGCCTTTAATATAGCCTCTGAAATTTCCACCGTTAACAAGTTGATGCAACCTAAAGCCCAATACAAAGGTTTGTCGCTATCGGTAGACATAGCACT
>DPHD01000092.1:18841-30690 GCA_003523085.1 Oceanospirillaceae bacterium
CACGGCAAGTTGCATCCGTATTGAGGTTGTGGACACAGGCATTGGCTTAACTGAGGAGATACAGCACACCCTATTCATGCCCTTTAGCCAAGCCGACTCTAGCACCACCAGAATATTTGGCGGCACCGGCTTAGGCCTTTCCATTTGCTCACAATTAGTGGAGCTAATGGGCGGTTCCATTGGCGTCCACAGCAAACTCAACCTTGGCTCTACCTTTTGGTTGGAATTACCCCTGCAAGAAGCACCCATCGCAGCACAACACGCTGCGGCGTTATCACCGCCGAGTATTGAGGCCAACACCCAAGCCTTTGAACCACCGTCTGACGCTGTAGCCAACGCCAATAACATCATGATACTCATTGCCGAGGATAACCCTGTAAACCTGAGGGTGATGCAAAAAAATGCTGTACCGGCTAGGTTACGCCTCAACGGCGGTGAAAGACGGACAGGCCGCATGGCAAGCCGTTAATGAAGGTATGTTTGGGCTGTTACTCACAGACTGCCATATGCCTGAGCTTGACGGCTACCAACTGACGCAAAAAATTCGCCAACACCTCAATAGCGAGCAGTTACCTATCGTTGCAGTCACGGCCAGCGTGTTGGCCAAAGATGCACAAAAAGCCCGTGACGTAGGCATGGATGATTTTCTCACCAAACCCATCACGCTTGCAGCACTTGATGCGGTAGTTCAGACCTATTTACCCAAAGCCACTGAATTTAGACAAATACAAACCGATGCGCCGCCGCAACAGGCCATACTTGACGAACACCGGTTGAGCCAATTATTGGGTGACGATTTAGCGGTAAAACAAGAAATGCTACAGCTGTTTGTCGACTCCACTCAAACCCTGGTAGACCAGTTACAAACTTCCATCGAGCAAAACGACGAAGCGGCTTTGAAGCAAGCAGCACATAGCATTTCGGGTGCTGCGGGAGTCACAGGGGCTATGGCTTTAAGCCGCATATGCAGCACCATAGAAAAGGCAGTGTCAGAGCAAAAATTAGACTTAGCGTGGCACCATGCGCAACAGGTGAATGCCAGCTTTGAACAACTAAAACAAACTATCCAGCAGCAACAAGCAACTCAATCTGATCCAGTAATTCCACCGGATTAAAGGGCTTAGCTACCACCGCAAACACAAGGGCTTTAATCTGCTCTGGCAACTCATCCTGCGAGGTTTCGGTGGTTAAACAAATCACCCCCACACTTTCATAGCCTGGGACCTCCTGCAACCGAGCAATAAGGTCTTGGCCACTCATGAGGGGCATATTGAGGTCCGTCACTACCACTCCAAAGGTTTGTTCAGAAGCCAACTGCAGGGCTTCTACACCGTCGCCCGCGCAAGTCACGCCATAGCCTGCTTGTTTCAGCGTAAAACCAATCACCTTACGTAAATACTCCGAGTCTTCAACCAACAAAATTTGGTGCATACAATTATAATTCTCAGCTTAATTGTTGTATTCTGACTGTAACACAAAAACGACATCTGACAACCACGGACCACCCTATGTTTGCACGCGAAAACCTTTCCTACGAAGCCATTAAACTTCCACCACGAGCAGACATTAGCGACACCCAGATGCAACAAGCAGCACTGGATTATTACCACACCATGAAACAAAGGCACTCAGTGCGGGATTTTATCGACCGAGAAGTCCCCTCTGCTGTCATCGAAGAGTGTATTCGCACCGCAGGCTCTGCGCCTAGTGGTGCCAACCACCAGCCATGGCACTTTGTTGCGATTCGTAATCCAGACATCAAACACCAGATTCGCTTAGCAGCCGAGGCCGAAGAAGAAAAGTTTTATGCCGGTGGTGGCGGTGACGAATGGATAAAAGCGCTGGAACCTATCGGTACCAATGCCCACAAACCACACCTAGACATCGCTCCTTGGCTCATCGTGATTTTTGCCCAACGTTATGGTGTA
Source organism: Oceanospirillaceae bacterium (assembly GCA_003523085.1). Lineage (GTDB taxonomy): Bacteria > Pseudomonadota > Gammaproteobacteria > Pseudomonadales > Balneatricaceae > Njordibacter. The sequence continues at coordinate 20,770 of DPHD01000092.1, forward strand.
TTTGATGACGGCACCCGTTTCAAAAACTATTACGTGCCAGACAGCGTAGGTATAGCCACGGGGTTTCTCATTTCGGCATTACATCATGCGGGCCTGTGCAGCCTCACACACACCCCTAACCCCATGCGCTTTCTCAACAAATTACTCGACCGCCCCGATCACGAAAAAGCCGTCATGATCATGGCTGTTGGCCACCCATCCCCCGACGCCACTGTACCCGGCGTCGCCAAAATCAAAAAGTCGTTGGACGAAATTCTCACCGTGGTCTAAGGTTAACTCAAGGAGTCGCAAGGATCGACGTTGTCATTTTGACAACTTTCGACTATAGTGTTGAACTAGGGACAGGGCAAGGTCATGCACGTAATTTCAAAAAAGATCTTTGTATTGGCAATGAATCGTTTTCCAAACGACGCTAGTGCTTTACTCAAACTGTACGAACGCTTAGCCCGAGGTGATTATGCATGTTCCGCAGACATGAAGCGCGAGATACCATCTTTGGATAATATTAAGTCAGTTAAGAACTATTACGTCATAGATGTGGGTGGCAATAATTTGCGTGTCATCCTGTCAATTTATTTCCCGGCGAGGTCCATCTGGATTAAATACATTGAAACCCACACGGTGTATAACGCGTTATGTTCAAAATTCTCCAAAGGAGTGTTATAGATGATGAGCACCTATGAAAAAGCTGAACAGTCCTACATGGCGTTTATGGACTCTGCGCAGCATTTATTACACATACAAAATGACGAGGACTATGAGAATACCAGCGCATGGCTGGAGTCTTTAGCAGGCCGTTACGACGACAGCATCAAACCTTTATATGACTTAGTTGCTAACGCATTGGAAGCACACGAATTAGAAGACCCGCTAGTCGCCACTTTTGTTGAGCAAGCAATGGGGTTAACTGACGATGCTTCTACGCTTCGTTTTCTAATGGACCAACATCAACTCAACACTAGTGATTTGCCCGAGGTTGGAGACAAGTCGGTCGTCAGCCGCATTTTATCAGGGCAGCGGCAACTCACTCGAAATCACATTACAGCCTTATGCTTACGCTTTTCATTATCATCGAGTTTCTTTATCAGCCCACCAGCGCCAACTCAGACGCTATAGCAGCCCCCAAACGGGCGTTATTGAGCACTAACTGGATGTTTGCGGCAAGGCTTTCACCTTGGGTGACTTGGGCTATTTTAGACAATAAAAATGGCGTGCATTGTTTGCCGTGAATAGCCTTTTTTTGCATCTCGACAAGAGCATCGGCAATCACCTGTTCAATTTCACCAGCGTCCATGGCATAAGCCTCTGGAATGGGGTTGGCGATCACTACGCCCCCCTCTAGGCCCATGTTCCACTTGGCTTTTAAGGCTAGGGCAATACTAGCCGCTGAATCCAGCTCGTAATCGACTTTAAAGCCACTGCTCTGTGTATAAAATGCAGGCATCACCTGAGTTTTGTACCCCACCACTGGTACGCCTTGGGTTTCTAAGTATTCTAAGGTTAAACCAATATCTAAAATCGACTTTACGCCTGCACATACCACTGCAACGGAGGTACGAGCTAGCTCCTGCAAGTCGGCGGAGATATCCATGGTATTTTCTGCATCACGATGTACCCCACCAATGCCACCGGTAGCAAACACTTTGATGCCAGCCATAGCTGCAATAATCATGGTGGAAGCCACTGTAGTGGCACCATCAAGCTGCTGAGCCACCATAAATGGCATATCACGGCGGCTCGTCTTAACAACCTCAAACCCACGTTTTCCCAGATGGGTGATTTGTGACTCGTCTAAACCCACCGTTAAACGGCCATTTAAAATGGCAATGGTGGCAGGTTCAGCCCCATTTTCCTTTACTGCCTGCTCTACTAACAGTGCCGTTTGCACATTTTGTGGGTACGGCATGCCATGGGAAATAATGGTAGATTCGAGGGCTACAACAGGCCGGTTATTAGCCAAAGCATCGGCAATTCGAGGGTGTATATCTACATAGTTGGTTAGCGCAATGGTGTCATTTGGCATGGGTATTCCTTTAACATGCGGTGTATTAATTGGTGGCTGATCTGTGGGTTAATGGTGGCTTGGCTCGACATGGCGATTTGCGCACAAGCAACACCGTAGGCCACCCGATCTGAGGCGTCTAAACCTTGTATCCAAGCGGCACAGAGGCCCGCCATCATAGCATCCCCCGCGCCATTACTGTTGATCATTTCGGGGGCCTTGCTGGGTTCTTTTAAGGCCATTAAAAACTGCTGTTTTGGCCCACTATAGAGCACCCCTTGAGCACCCAAGCTTAAATACAAATGGCGTACACCTTGTTGTAAAAACCATCGAGCAAGGCAACTAAGTTGGGCGTCGGTGGGGCTTGGACCATAGTCTGTGCCCGCGATCGCCTGGGCTTCACACAAGTTAGGTTTAAGGCTATGTATGTGCTGCAAGTGAGGTTTTATACGCACAGCTTTAGCCATTGAAACTGTGTCTACAAACAAGGGTTTTTCGGTTAACGTAGCACACACGTAGTGCAAACACGCTGCACTTAAGTTGGTGTCCATAGCCACTAAGGTTGCTGCTCTAAGGTGATCTACATGAGGTTTCAAGTGCGCCTCACCAAAACCGTCGATCAAACCCATGTCGGCAATCGCCACCTGCATCTCGCCGTGTTCATCAACGATCGATAAGTAGGTTGAAGTGGGCTGCCCCTTGAGCACAGATAATGCTTGAATTTCTATACCCAATTGTTGGCAATGCTGCGCTAGGAAGCGGCCATTGGCATCATCACCTAAGGGCGCCATTAACCAACAGGCCTGCTGTAACCGAGTTAAGTTGTCGGCAATATTGCGGCCCACCCCACCAGGGCTAGTGCTGACATAGCCTGGATTTGAGGTACGCCCTAAGAGTGTATTGCTAGGCGAACCTAACAAATCCATATTGGCGCCACCAATAACTACGCAATAACCGGTTATACAAACTCCGCATGGGTATCGGCCTGTTGGCATACTCCCAGTGCGTCTGCTAATGCCACAGCGCCATTCATGAGGGCACGGCCCACCACCACACCGGCAATATTAGGCAATAAGCGTAGGGTAGAGATGTCATCCAAAGTTTTAATCGTACCACTAGAAATAACGGGAATATTGAGCTCTGCCACCATTTGCGTGGTCATGGCAAAGGTGGCTTCGGGGTGATCCTCGTCCAAGTCTATGTCGGTGTATATAATAGCCGCAACACCATGATCTTGCAGATCTTTAGCCATTTCCAATGGTGAATATATGGTTTCTTCCGTCCAACCGTGGCACATGACTTTATTTTGCCGAGCGTCGATAGACACCACCACCTGACCCGGGTAATGGTTACACAATTCATGCAAAAAGTGGCGATCTTCGATGGCCGCCGTGCCGATGACCACCCGAGAAGCGCCGTGTTCAAACCACCAACGGGCGCCTTCAATAGTGCGTATGCCGCCACCCACTTGTACTGGCACATCCACTGCTTGAATAATTTCCAATACTGTTTTGTGATTATCGTGACCACCGCGCATGACGTTATCTAAATCCACCACGTGTAATACCTGCGCACCTTGGGCGACGTGTTGCTGGGCCGCTTGTAAGGGCGACACATCATACACAATGGGATCTTCCATGTGGCCGCGGTGCAAGTTCACACAGCGACCATTTTGAATTTCGATGTCTGGATAAATAACCATGGGTGAACTCCTAATTATTATTGTTGTTACAGCATACTCCGCCGTCAATAAAAATCCAGTGTTCACAAAAAATATCGGTTAGGCTTTAACCGCTGGTTTAGGTAAGGTATTGAGGTAAAGCATGGCCACAAAGGTGACCCAAGAAGTGATGGCAAAACCCAACACCAGCGGCAACACTGTGCCATCGTAAGACATGCCCACCCACATACCAATAGGCACTGATACCAAGGTAGCGCTAGATCCAACCACGGAGGCACCCATGCCTGCTAGTTTACCCAAAGGCTCCATGGCAAGGGCGTTTAAGTTGCCAAACCGAAAGCCAATGCCAAAAAATATAATGCTACATAACGCCATAAAGTCACCTAAACTTGGGCCGTTGGCTAAGCTTAGGGCGTAGATGTAAAAGGCCAAGCAAGAGATGCCAGTCATAACATTGGTGATTTGAACTAAACGGTACATACCAAAACGCACCACCAACTTAGCATTCAGCAACGAAGCGCCTATAGTGGGTAAGGCCAACACAGCAAAATACAAAGGGAAGGCTTCGCCTACGCCATAGGTCTGCTGAAAGATCTGTTGGCTGGAGCTCAAATAGCCCATAAAGCCACCTAACACCAGTCCAGAAACCAAGGCATAACCGGTGGCAATGGGGTTAACCAACACCTGTAACATGGTGGACCAAAGTTTTTTAGGGTGCAAGGATAAACGGTTTTCGGGTTTCAGGGTTTCGTCTAAACGGACAAACACCCACACCATCATAATAGCAGCGATAGCCACATACAGGCCAAAGATCCACTGCCAAGGGCCCACTAACAACACCCCCTGCCCTACCAGTGGTGCCATAATCGGCACCGCCATAAACAAGGTCATGGCAAACGACATGATACGTGCCATGGCTGGCCCACTGTAACAGTCTCGGACTAAAGCCACCACCATCACCCGCGGTCCTGAGGCACCAAAACCCTGCAAAAAGCGGCCAATGAGCATGGTTTCTAAGCTAGTCGCGCTGGCGCTAATAATGCTACCTAGACTAAAGATAGCCAAACCTAAAAAAATACTGCTTCTACGGCCATATTTGTCAGAAATAGGGCCATACACTAGCTGTCCTAGGGCATGGCCTGCAAACACTCCGGTGATGACTAATTGAATGGCATTACCATCCACTGCAAAGTCTTGCGCCATAAGGCCTAGGGCCGGCAACATGGCATCGGTCGACAAGGCCACCATAGACATTAAGCAGGCGATAATAATGACAAACTCGCGCTGGCTTATGCTCATGGGGCTAGCCAGCCATTAAGTTAGGCAGCCACAATACTAAACCAGGCAACAGAATGAGCGTCATTAATCGCACGATGTCGACAATCCAAAACGGCGTGACACCACGGAAAATGGTACTCAATTTAACATCGTCCAACATACTCTTAAGTACAAAAACATTGAGGCCCACGGGCGGCGTTATGAGGCTAATCTCGGTAATCACCACCACTATAATGCCAAACCAAATAAGCGCCAACTCAGGGTCCATCAAGGCCTCAGAGTAACCACCTAAGTCTAAACCTAATACTAGCGGGTAAAACACGGGCACCGTGAGCATAATCATAGACAGGCTTTCTAACACCGTACCTAACACCACATAGACCAACATGATGAGCATAATCACCGCAATGGCAGACAAATCAAACGACACCACCCAGTCCGACAACAACTCAGGCAAACCGGCAATATTCACGTAGTTGGAGAAAATTTCTGCGCCAATCAAAATAACAAAAATCATGGCCGTAGTACGTGCACTTTCTACTAATGTTTCAAACAGCGACTGCCAACTGAGGCGCTGACGAATTAACGCAATAAAGAAGGCTCCCGAAGCGCCAATACCTGCGGCTTCTGTGGGCGTGAAAATACCACCATAAATGCCACCAATGACCAAACCAAACAAGGCCAATACGCCAGACACACCCCACAGGGCCTGTAACCGTTGGGGCCAACCAAAACGGTCGCCACGTGGGCCTTTTTCGGGTTTTAAGGTGACCGTGACTAACACCGCCACCAAATACAAAATAACGCCCAACAAACCGGGCAAAATACCGGCAATAAACAACAAACCAATATCGCTTTCGGTCATGATGCCAAAAATAATTAAAATGACACTGGGCGGAATTAAAATACCCAAGGTACCACCAGCAGCAATGGAGCCTGCGGCTAGGCCTTCGTCATAGCCATACTTTTTCATGGGTGGCATGGCCACTTTAGACATAGTCGCCGCGGTAGCTAAACTCGAACCACACACCGCACTAAAACCACCACAGGCCACCACCGTAGCCATGGCAAGGCCACCACGACGATGGCCTAAAAAGGCGTTGGCTGCCGTATACAGCTCGTCCGATAAGCCTGCACGGCTAACAAAATTGCCCATTAAAATAAATAAAGGCACCACCGATAGGCCATAGTTCAAGCCGGTGTCGTAGGTAATAATACTGGCCATGGCCATCGAACCAGAAAAACTGGTCATTAAACCAAACCCTACAAACCCCACCAAACCCATGGCAAACGCAATAGGCATACGCACAACAATCACTAAGGTGAGCATCGCAGCAAAGGCAATTAAAGATTCATACATAGTGTTTATGCTTTTTCAGAAGAAGGAATAGATGGTGTAACGCCGGCTCGAGCATATTGCCAAGCCAATAATAAGGCAATAAAACTACTTAAGCCTATAGCGATACTGATGTAAAAAAATACCGGCGCCGTAGGCAACAATAACATGGCGGTTTGATCGCCGTAACGTACCGATTCAAGGGCTTTATGCCACACTTTATAACTAATGCCAGCTAAGATTATGCTCGTAGCTACGGCAATAGCAACGTCTCTTAACCAGGCTAAAAAGTTGGGCACAAAGCTATCAATAAGGTCCACTGTAATGTGGGCGTCTTTGGCAGAGACCAAAGGTAGAGCAGAAAATATAATGGCCGCTAACAGCAATTCAGTGATCTCGTAGCTGCCGTTTACCGGCGCATTAAACCCATAGCGACCCACCACGTCGACTAAGGTTAACAACATCAACAAAAACAAAAGGGTGGCTGCTAAGCCACCCAATATACGCTGCAGCACAAACTGCATGACGGAGCCAGATACAAGTACCCGGCTCCTCGTTTGACTAACTGACATTACTCAGCAGCAACTTTTGCAATTTCGGCGCGTAAATCAGCCATTACTGCAGAACCGTCTACACCCAAGCCATTGGCTGTAGCGATCCAGTTAGCTTCTAAATGGCCCGTTGCCGCTTTGATTTCGGCTACAAACGCATCGCTTGCCGTCACGGTAGCAATACCTGCATCATTCATCGCAGCTTGACCTAACGCATCATGCTTATCCCAACCTTGACCCGCAATACGAGCAAAGTTTTCGCCAGAGGCACGCATTAGAGCGGCTTGGTTGTCGGCACTTAAGCCTTCAAACTTAGCAGGGTTCATGGTTAAGAAGAAACTAGTGTTGTATAAACCACCAGGCACCTTAGTGGCATGGTTCAACAACTTGGTTAGCTTGAACGACTTAATGGATTCAGTCGGCAAGAAAGTACCGTCGGCAACGCCGCTAGATAGCATTTCGTAGTTTTTAGTGGCCGAGGCCAACATTGCAGTCACACCTAGGGCCTTAGCTGCGTTACCCGCAACACCACCACCGACGCGGAACTTTAAACCTGCCATGTCTTCAACGCTGTTAATCGCACGAACGTTGTTATGAATTACACCCGGTCCGTGAGACATCAAGCCCAACAACACAGTGCCTTCATGTTCATTAACTGATTCTAAGTGCTTCTTGTAGATGCGCCAGTAAGCCACAGATACGTCTTCTGCACTGTCACCCAAAAATGGCAACTCGGTAGAGGCCGTTAACTTAAAGCGGCCTGGCTGGTAGCCATGCACACCGTAAGTAATGTCGGCAACACCGTCTTTAGCAAGGTCATAGTGGGCTGGTGGAGCGCCCAATGCCTTAGGTAAAATACGCACCTTAAGCTCGCCGCCACTTTCGGCTTCTACGGCTTTAATCCAAGGCTTAATAATGTCGGCAACCACAGGGTGTTTAGGTGGCAACCAAGATGACAAAAATAGGGTTTCAGCAGCACTTGCCACAGTAGACGCGCCTAGCATTAGGCCAGTAGCCATAGTCGCGACGATTAACTTTTTCATGTATTACTCCAAATTTTTAGATTTATCAGCGAACCAGAAACCAGTGACTAGGGTCACCAATTTGAACTCAGCATACACGCGATCAAGTTCACATGTAAACTATACAAATGGATATATGATACTTTTTTTAAATAAATTAGCTTTTTTATGAATCATTTTATTAAAGTTGCGGCCTACCGCAACAGTTGCTACTATACACCTATTAATAGTTAATATGTTAACTACTTTTATAAAAACATAACTTAGGCCCTTGCCCATGACTTCATCTAGCCAGCTACTGAACGATTTAAAAGACATACTCCCAACGATAGCCGCCAACGCCGAACAAGCCGAAGCCATGCGCATGGTTCCCCATGAAAACATTGAACTACTCACAAAGATTAAATTTTTGCGTGCTTTCCAACCCAAAGCATGGGGCGGTTTAGAAGTTTCCTTGCCTGAGTTTGCTGAAGCCGTGGCCATGTTGTCTGGCGCTTGTGCCAGCACGGCTTGGTCTGCCAGCCTACTTAACACCCACAGCCATCAGCTTGCCTTATTCTCTTCACAAGCCCAAGCAGATGTGTGGGGCCAAAACCCAGAAGCCACCATTAGCTCCAGCATTGCTCCTTTTGGTAAAACCACAGAAGTGGACGGCGGTGTGATGTTTAGCGGAGACATGAGCTGGAGCAGCGGCTGTGACCATGCCCAGTGGGCCATTATGGGCTTTATCCGGGCTGGTGCGAAAGTCGACGCCAAACCACACCAACATTTTGCTTTAGTACCGCGCAGCGATTACGAGATCATCGACAATTGGCACGCCATGGCCATGAAAGGTTCGGGCACTAAGGTACTTAAAGTACGCGATGTATTTGTACCAGAGCACCGCATCGAATCGGCCAAGGCCCTTATGACCGGCCAATCGACTGGCTATGGCATGTACCCAGATAGCAACATCTTTTTTGCCGCCTACCGGCCCTACTTTGCCTGTGGTTTCTCGGCCATTAGCTTAGGCATTGCCGAACAAATGGTCACCTGGTTTACCGAACGCTCTAAAACCCGCGTACGTGCCTATACGGGTGCCGAAGTAGGCAAAGACGTACCGGCTTACATGCGTTTAGCAGAATCTAAGCATCAAATTAATGCCGCCCGGGCACTGTTAGAAAAGGATTGGAACGACCTAGCGCAAATGGGTGTTAAACATGAGCTACCCAATGCCGACCAACTAGCCCAATGGCGCACCAACCAAGCCTATGCCGTTAAAATGTGTGTGGCCGCCGTCGACCGTTTGTTTGAATCAAGCGGTGCCAATGCCTGGTTCTTAAGCAACGAAGCCCAACGATTGTTCCGAGATTCCCACATGACTGCCGCCCACGCCTACACCGACTACGATGTTTGCAAGCAGATCTACGGTCGTCACTTGGTAGGTTTAGAGCCAGACCCACGCTTACTGTAGGGCCCTAGCCGTGTAGCTAACCTAGCCATGTCCTGGCCAGGTTAGGTTAGCTTAGCTCAACCACATCGTGTAATAGATCTAACAGATCGCTCATTTTTTGAGCCCCATACTTATCGTTTAAACCTTGATAAATCACTTGCACCTCTGGTGTCACCGACTCGATTAGCTCGGCACCCAACGGCAATATTTGCAACAAGACTCGGCGCCCGTCTTTGCCGTCTGCACGGCGTGTGAGCATGTTCTTTTCTTCTAGGTTCTTGATAATACGAGTAAGGCTTGGTGCCAGAACACAAGCGCTTTTTGCCAATTCCTTAGCATCCATTAATTCATTTTCGTGCAATACCCGCAACACACGCCACTGTTGATCAGTGACATCGTGATCTTTAAGTACCTTACGAATAGGCGACATCACCGTTTCTCGGGCGCGTAATAAGGCCAAAGGTAACGCTCGGTCTGTTTTGGTAGGCTGCATGGTCAGTCTCGAACAGTTATTAATTTAGTGAGCGCATTATACGGCCATACGCAAAAATACTAAACAGGTTAACTAGATCCTGACCTGCGTCAGGATGACCTGCGTCACCCCACGCGTCATTCCGCA
>DPHD01000092.1:31009-34923 GCA_003523085.1 Oceanospirillaceae bacterium
CGTCAGGATGACCTCCTCCATCACAATGACCTACACCTAACAAACATGATTTGCATCATCCTATAAATTTAGTTAACATATTAATTAGTTTGCCCCATATTGTTTATAAAGAGACACACCCATGCCCCACGTCACCATGGAATATTCAGCCAACCTCGAATCACAAGTTGATTTTGACGGTTTGTGCCGCGCCATCCATAGCACCGGTATCGACACCGGTTTATTTGAACTCGGTGCCGTACGGGTACGCGCTATTAAGTGCGAGCATTACGCGGTAGCCGATTTGCTGCCACAAAACAGCTTTATCGACACCTCCATCCGTATTGGCTTAGGCCGCAGCCAGGCCGACAAAGAGCGCCTAGGCGAAGCCATTAATGCCACCATGAATACATTTTTAGCCCCCCAGCTAGCTCAGCCCTACTTTGCGCTGTCTATAGAGGTGAGGGAAATCAACACCCCCCTCAGCTGGAAGACTAACGCCATGCACCCACGCATCCGTAACGCCGCAAGCACAGAAAAAGGAAACTCATAATGAGCAGCTTTGCCCAAAACAAACAAGACGTCGCGCAATTTTTAACTCAGTTTGACGCGGGTGTCTTCAACCACATTGATGGCCAAGAAGTGCCGGCCGTCGATAATACTTGGTTCGAGAGCCTATCACCTATCGACCTCAAGCCCCTTGCTAAAGTGGCCCACGGCAAAGCCGCCGACATCAACCTCGCAGCCGAAGCGGCGCACCGCGCATTCACTCCCTGGGCTGCCATGGGTGGCAAACAAAGGCAAAAGATTCTTCACAAAGTAGCCGATGGCATTGAAGCCCGCGCTCAGGAAATTGCCCTGTTGGAATGCATCGATACCGGCCAATCCATTAAGTTTATGGCCAAGGCAGCCTTACGCGGCGCTGCAAACTTCCGCTTCTTTGCCGACAAAGCGGTACAAGCTCAAGATGGTCAGTCACTTTATGCTCCGGGTCAGGTTAATGTTACTAAACGCTACCCTATCGGCCCTGTAGGTGTTATTACGCCTTGGAATACGCCGTTCATGTTATCCACTTGGAAAATTGCACCCGCACTAGCCTCCGGCTGCACCATTGTGCACAAACCCGCGGAATTTTCTCCTTTAACGGCCAGCCTGTTGGTTCAAATCGCTGAAGACGCAGGCCTTCCAAAAGGCGTATGGAACTTAGTCAACGGCATGGGCGAAGACGCTGGTAAAACCCTTACCGAGCACCCCCTCATTAAAGCCATTTCCTTTGTTGGCGAAAGCCGTACTGGCTCTATGATCCAAAAGCAAGGTGCCGACACGTTAAAGCGTGCGCATTTTGAATTAGGTGGCAAGAATCCGGTTTTAGTATTTGCTGACGCTGATTTAGACAAGGCCGCCGACGCCGCCGCCTTTATGATCTACTCGCTCAATGGCGAACGTTGCACCTCGTCTTCACGCCTATTAGTAGAAGAAAGTATCTACGACACTTTTTGTGCCATGGTCGCCGATCGCGCCAAGCGTATTAAAGTAGGCCACCCCTTAGACCCCAACACGGTGATTGGCCCGCTTATCCACCCAGAACACGAAGCCAAAGTACTGTCGTATTTTGAAGCCGCCACCGCTGATGGTGCAACCATTGCCGCCGGTGGTAAAAAAGTATCTGAGCTCGCCGGCTGTTATGTTGAGCCGACGTTATTTACCCAAGCCAATAACCAAATGCGGGTAGCGCAAGAAGAAATATTTGGCCCTGTACTTACCGCCATTCCGTTTAAAGACGACGCCGAAGCCGTAGCCATTGCCAATGACAGCCAGTATGGCTTGGCCGGTTACTTATGGAGCCAGAACGTAGAGCGTTGCTGGGCTATTTCTGACCAGTTAGAAGCGGGCATGATTTGGGTCAACTCAGAAAACTCACGTCACTTACCTGCGCCTTTTGGCGGCGTTAAGGCCTCTGGCATTGGCCGTGATGGCGGTGATTGGTCATTCGATTTTTACATGGAAACCAAAAACATTAGCTTTGCCTTGGCCGGTCACCAACCACCGCAGTTGGCCAAATAACCAAATTTACAAGAGACAGGAACTAGCATGAATAATTACCCTAAATTCGCCACTGTTACGGCCAACGACACAACCCATTACGGTATTGTTACCGACACCGGCTTCATCAGCCTAAGCAACACCTTTGGTGCCCAATACCCTACCCTAAAGCATGTCATTGAAGCAGGCCAATTGGATGCTTTAGCGGCAGCGGCACAAGGCCAACAGGACGATTTTGCAGAAGCTGACTTTAGCTACCAAATCCCCATCGACAATGCCGAAAAACTGATTTGTATTGGCGTAAACTACCCGGCCCGCAACGAAGAGTACAAAGATGGCCAAGACGCGCCGCCGTTCCCATCTATGTTCATTCGTTTTGCCCGTTCATTCACCGGTCATAACACCCCGCTTGTACGCCCTAAGGCGTCTAGCCAATTGGATTACGAAGGCGAAGTTGTGATTGTGATCGGCAAAGGTGGCCGCCACATTAGCAAAGAAACGGCCCTAGACCACATTGCCGGTATTAGTCTATGTAACGAAGGCACCTTGCGCGACTGGGTACGCCACGCCAAGTTTAACGTCACCCAAGGCAAAAACTTTGATTCTACTGGTGCCATTGGCCCGTGGATGGTGGCTTATAAAGATGAAAGCCAAATTGCCGACATTCGCCTCACCACCAAGGTCAATGGCGAATTACGCCAAGAAGACCGTACTGGCCGCATGATGTTCGACTTCCGCTACATTATCAACTACATTTCTACCTTTACCACCTTGGTCCCTGGCGACATCATTGTTACCGGCACACCTACAGGGTCTGGTGCGCGCTTAGATCCGCCAGTTTATTTGCAGCCAGGTGATGTGGTTGAGATTGAAGCCGAAGGCATTGGCCGCCTATGTAACACCATAGTGGACGAGGCGTAATTAATGGCCCTTAGCAAACAGCAGATCACACAGGCAGCGCAGCGTCTAGACGCTGCAGAACAAGCCCGCCAACAAACGGGTTTAATGTCGCTGGTTTATCCTGACATGACCATGGCTGACGCCTATGCCATTCAAGCCGGTTGGGTTGAGCACAAATTAGGTAAAGGCCGCAACATTGTAGGCCATAAAATTGGTCTTACGTCTAAGGCCATGCAGGCTGCACTCAATATAGACATCCCAGACTCAGGTGTGTTGTTTGATGATATGTTGTTCGCCAGTGGCGCCACCATTCCTCAAAAGCGTTTTATTCAACCCCGTGTAGAAGCCGAAATTGCGTTTGTGATGAAGCACGACCTTAGTGGCGATAATGTCACCGTTGAGCAAGTCATTGCCGCCACCGATTACCTAGTGCCGTCCCTAGAAATATTAGACACTCGTATTCACCGTCAGTGCCCACAAACGGGTGTGGCTCGCAATGTGTTTGACACCATTTCCGACAATGCGGCCAATGCCGGTTTAGTGCTAGGTGAACAACACACAGACCCTAAAGACATAGACATGCGCTGGATAGGCGCTATTGTAAGTGCTAATGGCGAAGTAGAAGAAACCGGCTTAGGTGCGGGCGTACTCAACCAACCGGCCCTAGGCATTGCTTGGTTAGCCGCGCGCTTACATGAGTATGGTGATAGCATAAAGGCTGGCGAAATCGTACTCTCTGGCTCCTTTATTCGTCCCATCGAAACGCAATCAGGCACCTTAATCGAAGCTGATTTTGGTGACTTTGGTCAGGTTAGCTGCCGCTTTTAAAGCCCTCTACTATCAATAGGAATCTCCCATGCCCGCACCCATTAATCAATTTAAACAAAAGCTCTTAGCAGGCCAGCAACAAATTGGTTTTTGGTTAGGCATGGGCAGCCCTAATGCTGCCGAGATTGCCGGCGGCGCGGGGTTTGATTGGTTATTGATTGACG
>DPHD01000092.1:35234-37664 GCA_003523085.1 Oceanospirillaceae bacterium
TGGTGCCTATGGTAGAAACTGCCAAGCAAGCTAGGCAACTGGTACAAGCCATGAACTACCCGCCACAAGGTATTCGTGGCGTAGGCGCAGCCCTTGCTCGGGCGTCTCACCACAACCGTATTCCCGATTACCTACAAACCGCCAACGAGCAAGTGTGTCTGTTGGTACAAATTGAAGCCCAGCGCGGCTTAGATAACCTAACAGAAATACTCACCGTAGACGGCATCGATGGCGTATTTATCGGCCCAGCCGATTTAGCCGCAGACATGGGTTACTTAGGCCAACCCACCGCCGAACCTGTACAACAGGCCGTGTGCGCTGCTATCGAGCAGATCGTTGCCGCCGGCAAAGCCGCTGGCATCCTTATGGCCGTACCAGAATTAGTACAGCAATACCTAACGCTCGGCGCCACTTTCGTCGCCGTAGGCACCGACGTCACCAGCTTCGTTAAAGCCACCGATAGTTTGGTGGCTCAATACAAAAATACCGCCGTATCAGAGTCGGAATCTGGCGTCTATTAGCGTATAATTCCCCGCTAATTAAACGGGGCGTCATCCTGAACTTGATTCAGGATCTCTCCCAGCCATTGCGAAGCCCAAACTCATGACCACATTCACCGACTACAAAGTTGCCGACATCTCCTTAGCCTCTTGGGGCCGCATGGAAATCGACATCGCCGAAACCGAAATGCCTGCCCTAATGGCATTGCGAACCAAGTATGCTGCTCAACAGCCTCTGGCCAATGCCAAAATCATGGGTTGTATCCACATGACCATTCAGACGGCCGTGTTGATCGAAACCCTAGTTGATTTAGGCGCGCAAGTTCGCTGGTCATCATGTAACATCTTCTCCACCCAAGACCACGCTGCTGCTGCCATTGCCGCCGCTGGCATCCCTGTATTTGCTTGGAAAGGCGAAACCGAAGATGAAGCCGAATGGTGCATCGAGCAAACCATCGTTAAAGACGGCAAAGACTGGGGCGCTAACATGATCCTAGACGACGGCGGTGACTTAACCGTGATGCTGCACGACAAGTTTCCAGAAGTTTTGGCCAACTGCCACGGCATCTCTGAAGAAACCACCACCGGTGTGCACCGTTTACAAGAAATGCTTGAAGCCGGTACTTTAAAAGTGCCCGCCATCAACGTCAACGACGCCGTCACCAAAAGCAAAAACGACAACAAATACGGCTGTCGCCATTCACTAAACGACGCTATTAAACGCGCCACAGACCACCTTCTAGCCGGCAAAAAAGCCCTAGTCATCGGTTACGGCGACGTCGGCAAGGGTTCTGCCGCTTCGTTACGTCAAGAAGGCATGATCGTCAGGATCACCGAGATCGACCCTATTTGCGCCATGCAAGCTTGCATGGACGGCTTTGAAGTGGTTTCGCCCTACCTCAACGGCGACAACACCGGTGATGTGAGCTGTATCAACACCGCCATCATGGGCACTACAGACCTCATTGTCACCACCACAGGCAACACCAATGTGTGCGATGCCAACATGCTTAAAACCATTAAAAACGGCGCAGTAGTGTGTAACATCGGCCATTTCGACAACGAAATTGATACCGCCTTCATGCGTGAAACGTGGAAATTTGAAGAAATTAAGCCACAAGTACACAAGGTATACCGCGCTGCCGACCAGAGTGATGGCAAAGGCAACTTCGTTATCCTCTTGTCCGAAGGCCGCTTAGTGAACCTAGGTAACGCCACCGGTCACCCATCACGTATTATGGACGGCTCATTCGCCAACCAAGTGCTGGCACAAATGCACTTATGGGAAGCCAAGTTCGCCAACCTAAACGCCGCAGACAAGCAAGCCAACCTATGGCTCAAAGTGTTACCAAAGAAGCTAGACGAGGAAGTCGCAGCCGACATGGTGGCTGGTTTTGGTGGAGTAATGACTAAACTGACGAGCACTCAAGCAAACTATATTAACGTGCCTGCCCAAGGCCCATTTAAGCCCGAAAGCTACAAGTATTAATAACCACCTGGGATCCTGACCTCCGTCAGGATGACCATCATTCCGGCCTCGCACTTCCGTCATTCCGGCGAAGGCCGGAATCTCACCACAGCCCGAGATCCTGACCTCCGTCAGGATGACCGTCATTCCGGTCTTGCACTTCCGTCATTCCGGTCTTGCACTACCGTCATTCCGGTCTTGCACTTCCGTCATTCCGGCCTTGCACTTCCGTCATTCCGGCGAAGGCCGGAATCTCACCACAGCCAAAGATCCTGACCTCCGTCAGGATGACCGCCTTGGCCAGCAGGTTATATTTTCCCACCTAACGTCAAGCTAACTTGCTGGGCCGCTGTGGTTACTTTAGCGCCAATGAGGGCGATGTGCTGTGGCTCAAAACGCACACTAGGTCCAGATACAGATATGCCACCCACCACTTCGCCGTGGGCGTTACGTATCGCCGCA
>DPHD01000075.1:0-869 GCA_003523085.1 Oceanospirillaceae bacterium
ACAACATTCGGTGCAAGCTTACGGTAAAACCAGTCCACATCGAGATTGGTTGACGGCAGCTCAGGGGGATACATATTCTTAAGGTTGAGCCAAACAAAGGCCAGCGCTGAGAAGAATAACAGTTGAAGTTGGGTCAATACGTGGGTCATATCATAAGGGTTGTAGTTATGCTCCCAAGGTAAAAGCGCGTAAACCGTTTGCGCAGGGAAGGTACCTATCACAACACAGGCTACCGCCGCTATGGTCATGGCAATGAGCATATTTTTTGGCGGTTCGGTTGTGCGAATACCAGAGTCATGGGCAAAAAAGGCGAAGTAAGGAATTTTAACACCGGCGTGGTGGAACACCCCTGCGGCAGCAAAAAGCAGCAATAACCAAACTACGTCGTAACCTTCGGCCACCGCTGCTGCCATGATCATGGATTTTGATACAAAGCCGCTGAACAGTGGAAAGGCTGAGATAGATGCGGCGCCCACAATACAGAGTATGGTGGTTTTGGGCATGCTCTTGTATAAACCTCCCAATTCGGACCCATTAATCTTGCCGGTCATATGCAATACCGCACCCATAGACATCATGAGTAAGCCTTTAAATATGACATCGTTAAACGCGTGAGCAACCGCGCCGTTTAACGCGAGGGCGGTACCAATACCAATGCCCACGATCATAAAGCCGATTTGGTTTATCAAGCTGTAGGCCAGAACTCGACGTAAATCGTTTTCGATAACTGCAAAGAAAATCGGAAAGCACGCCATGCTTACGCCTATCCAAATAAGAATTTCTTCTCCGGGGTAGCCACGGGCAAACGCATAGACTGCAACTTTAGTGGTGAATGAAGCTAAGAAAACAGTGCCTGTGGGTGTTGCTTC
>DPHD01000075.1:1092-1572 GCA_003523085.1 Oceanospirillaceae bacterium
CCAAAGGCCAAGAAAATCAACCAAGCCCCAACTTGCGCAAGACCTTCATGATTCAATGATATTTGATTAAACAACAGGCTGTTATTCACCTGTGCAAGAATCAACAGCCCCGCGAGCAGCAAAACACCAGATAAGACTTGAATGATGAGGTAGCGAAAACCAGACGAATAGGCTCGGTCAGTTTTGCGTGCCCAAATCAAAAACACAGACGTTAGCGCAAGCAACTCCCAAAATACAAATAACGTGAGTAAGTCACCCGCAAATACCGCACCCACTGCACTGGCAGCATACGCAAGTCCGGCTACATGCTGCACGGTATCTTTAATATGAAGTGCATAAACAACGGCAATAAATGAGGCAAGGTGAAAGAGGTAGCCAAACATTAAACTCAGTTTATCGACACGCACTGGTTCAAGTACGTATCCCATAAACTCCATAGACCAGAACACACCGTGCTCTATCCCCATTAAATTTAATGCT
>DPHD01000075.1:1795-2165 GCA_003523085.1 Oceanospirillaceae bacterium
AGCCGCGAGAGCACCCAGCAATAGTGGAATAAACGGTATGATACTATTCATCGTAGTAATCTTCCCCGCGCATTAGCACTTTGCGTAATTCTTTGGCAATTATCACTAATACCACACAACCGACAAAACCATAGATGGCATAGAAGGCGGGAATTTTTTCCCAGTCGTGGTAAATATGGCGATGCACAATAAAGTCGGCAACCACCAACAGACCACAAATGACGTAAAAAACTTTGAGCATTTTGCGGATGTTTTCGGGCTTATCGAAGAAGCCACTGGGTTCATGCTGTTCAGCCATTTAGCCTTCTCCTTTTAAGTTGCTTGTTATCTCTGCATTGGTTGATACACCAGGGATTAGATTAATCAAATC
>DPHD01000075.1:2412-3385 GCA_003523085.1 Oceanospirillaceae bacterium
AGTAGGGGGGCTTCTTTAGTCTCAGCCCATGTCCAAGGTTTAGATTCACCGGGCTGGGTATGAAAGAACGCTTTTATAGGAATGGGCAACAGGTACGCAATATTAAGCAGTGAACTGATCATTAAGGTGGCCACAATAAATAGCTTATCGGCTTCTAACGCGCCCACGACCAGATACCATTTACTCCAGGTTCCTGCCATGGGTGGTAAACCAATAATACTGATGGCACCGATGGTAAACGCGGCCATTGTAATGGGCATTTGCCTGCCGAGACCGCCCATGTCGCTGATGTTCTTTTTATGACTGGCCACCATGATGGCGCCCGCACAGAAAAATAAAGTAATTTTACCCACCGCGTGAGTAGCAATGTGCAATGCAGCACCCGCACTGGCAATAGACGATGCCAAAAGTGCACCCACGACTATGTAGCTCAATTGACTGATGGTGGAGTAGGCGAGTCGCGCTTTTAGATTGTCTTTGGTCATTGCGATGCAGGACGAAAGCAATATGGTCGCGGCACCTATGTAAAGCATCATATCAGTGGTAGCGAGTTCTTTAAGTGTGTCTAAACCAAAAATATAAATCACGACTTTTAAAATACAGAATACACCGGCTTTTACCACGGCCACCGCATGGAGGAGTGCGCTTACAGGTGTGGGTGCAACCATCGCTGCTGGCAACCAACGATGAAAAGGCATGATGGCAGCCTTGCCAATGCCATAACAGAAAAGCACAAGCAGAACGCTCAGAATAATTTTATTGTGGGAATCGTCAAAAATACCACCGGCTTTAAAATCTAAGGTTCCGGTCAAGCTGTAAGTGCCTAACACAGCAAACAGAAAAAACGCGATGGATGTGCTGAGCAAAATACCCAGATAGACGCGTCCACCTTGTTTGGCGGCATCATTCCCGGCATGGGTAACCAATGGGTAGGTCGAAAGTGTTAAGACTTCATAAAATATAAAGAGTGTTA
>DPHD01000075.1:3558-4346 GCA_003523085.1 Oceanospirillaceae bacterium
AAGTTGCCTGAAAAACAAATCGCCATAACGGAACTGATGGCTAGTGCAAAGCAACAGAAAAACCGTGTTTGGTTTTCTTCGTTATGCCCGCGCATGTAACCAATGGCGTAGATACTGGTAATGATCCACAAAAAACTGGCCACTAATGCAAATAGGACACCCAGAGGCTCTACCGCAAAGCTAATGCTAAGCCCTGGGAAAAGTTCTGCCACATCAAGACGCAGCTCGACCCCTTGGAATGTGTAGTCAGTAATAGCAAGCACAATGCTGAACAAAATAGTGGCCGTTATTAATGTAACGGCTTCTCTTAAGTTCGGGTTTTTTCCGGTTGCCACAACCAGCAACGCGCCAATAAAGGGAATTAATATAGAAAGACTAATGAGCTGTGAAGGCTCGACACTTTGCCAAAGATTCATTGAGGCACCTCTGCACTACTGGTCGCTGCAATGGTGCTGGTTTGGAAAAGCCATTCAGATGCACTTCTAGCCGCTTCAGTGGTTAAGCTTGTATCAACACCAAAATAAATGTTGGCTAACACCAGTGCCCACATTGGAGCCAGCATCAACCAGGGGGCTTCTTTCACTTGTTTAGAATCTTGGGTTGCTGGTGGTTTTTGAAAATACGCGGCTTCAATCACTCGCCCTATATAGATCACGGCTAACAATGAACCCGCTAAAACTAATGCGGCTAAAATCCAATGTTGTTGCTCTAGTGCCGCGGTAACCAAATACCATTTACTGATAAACCCAACAGTCAGTGGCACACCAATAATGCTGAGACCTGCAATG
>DPHD01000026.1:0-8531 GCA_003523085.1 Oceanospirillaceae bacterium
AGGCTGCGCCTTCGCAATGACGGGCTGGCGGATTGCCACAGGCTGTGCCTTGGCGAAGGTGGATTAGGCGCGGTCTAGCACCAGGTAGCTAAAATCAAACGGATTAGGCTCAGCCGCGGCAACATCTTCACGGGCCACTTCAGTCCACTGCTCAGACACCAACTCAGGGAAAAATGCATCACCCTCAACATGGCGATGGACCCGGGTTAGATAAACCCGATCCGCCAATGACAATGACTCAGCGTAGATCTGCGCACCACCGATGATCATAACTTCCTCGGCACCATTGATGAGGTTGATGCTTTCGCCTAACTCAATGGCAGCCGCTAGGCTGGACACCAGCCTAATACCTTCAGCTGCATAATCTGCTTGGCGGCTAATGACTATATTGTCCCGTCCCGGCAACGGCTTGCCAATCGACTCAAAGGTCTTGCGGCCCATAATTACCGGTTTACCTAAGGTCATGGCCTTAAAGTACTGTAAATCACCGGGCAAATACCAAGGCAATTGGTTATTACGGCCAATCACATTATTTTCTGAGGCGGCCACAATGAGTGCTAAAGTCATACCGCTACCGCTCCTTTGATGTGTGCGTGGGATTGGTAATCTTGTAATTCAAAATCTTCAAACTTAAACCCAAAAATATCATCCACAGATGGATTGATGCGCATGGTTGGTAACGCCATGGTATCGCGCGACAATTGTAAATCCACTTGTTCCAAGTGGTTACTGTACAGGTGAGCATCACCCAAGGTGTGCACAAAATCACCGACTTCAAGGCCACAAACTTGGGCGATCATCATGGTCAACAAAGCATAACTGGCAATGTTAAATGGCACACCCAAAAAAATGTCTGCGCTGCGTTGGTAGAGCTGGCATGAAAGTTTGCCATCGGCTACGTAGAACTGAAACATCATATGACACGGCGGCAAAGCCATGCGTTCTACGTCGGCCACATTCCAGGCGCTAACAATAAGGCGGCGGGAATCTGGATTGTTTTTAATCTGTTCAATAAGCTGGCTAATTTGATCAATATGGCCGCCGTCGGGCTTTGGCCACGAGCGCCATTGAGAGCCGTATACTGGGCCTAAATTGCCTTCTTCATCCGCCCATTCGTCCCAGATACGCACACCATTTGCCTGCAAATACTGGATATTTGTGGAACCCTGCAAAAACCACAACAACTCATGAATGATTGACTTCAGGTGTAGCTTTTTGGTGGTAAGAACCGGGAAACCTTGACTTAAATCGAAGCGCATTTGGTAACCAAACACGCTCACAGTACCGGTGCCCGTACGGTCTTCTTTATGGGCACCTTGGTCACGCACATGGCGCATAAGTTGCAGATATTGTTGCATAGGTAAGGTTTCAGCTGAGCTTAAGATTGATAGCCTATTTTACACCTTTTCTAGACCGCTTGTTAGCGTGCTTTGCGCACTAACAGGTATATACCCAGGACAACCATGGGTAATGACAAAAGTTGACCCTGGGTCATCCATTCAAAGGCCACGAAATTAAGGTGTGCATCGGGTTGACGGGCAAATTCCACCACCAAGCGCTGTAATCCATAACCGAACAGAAACATGCCCGACACCCTCAAGGCAGGCCGTGGTTTGGCCGAATAGAGCCACACCAGCACAAACAATAGCACCCCCTCAAGGGCCAATTGATACAACTGTGATGGATGCCGAGCCAATGCGTCCACGTGGGGAAACACCATGCCCCAAGGCAAGTCTGTGGGTCGACCCCAGAGTTCGCCGCCTATAAAATTACCTAAGCGCCCAGCGCCTAAGCCAATGGGCACAAGGGGAGCAACAAAATCCATTATTTGATGGAATTTAACCTGGTATTTACGGGCAAACCAAAGCACGCCAGCAATAACACCAAGTAAACCACCGTGGAACGACATGCCACCTTGCCATACTCGCAGCAACATACTGGGTTGCGCTAAAAAGGCGTCAAATTGATAAAACAAAATATAGCCCAAGCGGCCACCTAGCACCACGCCAACGGCACCCAGAAAGATCATGTCACTTACTTGATCTTTACTAAAGCCGTACATCGCTGCACGCCGGTTGCCGAGCCATAGGGCCGAACCAAAGGCCAACAAGTACATCACCCCATACCAGTGAATGGCAACGGGGCCTAATTGCATCAACACGGGGTCAATATTGGGAAACATCAACATATTTTTCCTTAAAACCACATACTTATTAACATACGTAAACCTACCAATAACAGCATCCAGGCAAACAAACGCTTGAGCACTATGGCAGATAATTTGTGGGCAATTTTGGCCCCATAACTCGCAGCTATAAAGCTGGTAGAGACAATACCAAGTAATGCAGGTAGGTAGATATAACCCAAACTATAGCTCGGCAAAAGTGGGTTGCCCCAACCTAATGCTGCATTTGACGTAGCGCCGACTATGGCAATGGCAAAGCCACAAGCACTGGCGGTAGCCACGGCTTTTTGCATAACTAATTGACGGTTAGATAACCACGACACCAGCAAGTTGCCACCGCCGATGCCAAACAGCGCCGAAACCCAGCCGATAAACACGCCAGTTACGCCCAAAGCTAAGGGTTTGGGTAATGTTAACTTACCTTGCTGTGTCGCCGACAACATCATTCTTAAACTGAGGAAAATGGCAAAGGCGCCAAAAGTAGCCTGCAAATAGATGGCTGGAATAGCTAGGGCCGTGTTGACACCAATAAATGAGCCAAGCAACATGCCTACGGCAATGGGTTTCACCAACCACCACTCAATGGCGCCCCTTTTATGGTGTGTACGAATGGCACTCATGGAGGTAAATATAATATTGGCCAAGGATGTTGCAATGGCCATGTAGAACACAACTTCAGGGTTAATACCCTGTAAATTAAAGGCCAGCACCAAAACCGGTACAACAATAACACCCCCGCCAATACCAAACAGGCCGGCCAATAATCCGGCAATTGCGCCAAGGGCCATATAAGTGACAAAAATCATGTGTTCACATCTTGCTAAGAAAGACGCTATTATCTACGCTACGCACCCCAAGCGCAAAGTTTAGGACACACATTCACCCATGTGCCTCATTGTATTCGCCCACCAACTCAACACCGACTACCCTTTAATTATGGCGGCCAACCGTGACGAATTTCGACAGCGTTCGACGCAAAATATGTTTTGGTGGCCTAATATAGACATCTTGGCGGGCAAGGACTTAGAGGCGGGTGGCACTTGGTTAGCACTACACCAAGACGGCCGCTGGGCAGCGGTGACTAATTTTCGGCGTGGCTTAAAAAGCCCCAGCCCAGCGCTCTATTCCCGCGGCCATTTGGCACTGGATTTTCTCAACCAAAAGGGGCCTGCCTTAGCCTTTGCACAAGCTTTAAAAAGCGCTCATTTGGCGGGTTATAATTTATTACTATGGGACCACCAAGAGCTGGTGTTTTGCTCCAATGAGCAGCCTACCGAGCCCCAGGTACTAGACCCAGGGTTATATGCGTTGAGCAACGGCACTTTGAACAGTGATTGGCCCAAAGTGAATCATGTAAAAGATCAATTACAGCAGTCACTCTCACAACCGCCGCAGCACTCACGTCTGCAAACCATGATGCAACACCCAACGCCAGCGCCAGACCACCTATTGCCGCAAACAGGCATCTCCCTCCACTGGGAACGGCGCTTGTCGGCGTGTTTTATTGATGCGCCGGAGTATGATTACGGCACCCGCACCTGTATTAGTTTATGGCGCGACCGGTGGGGTAACACAGACGTGCAAGAAAGCTGCTTTGATACCAGCACCCCCAAACAACAAAACTTTCACTGGACCGCAAAAATGCCATGTACAACAGCTTAATTTTTATTAATGGCCTAGCCCTAAGTGCCGGCTTAATTATTGCGATCGGTGCGCAAAATGCCTTTCTTCTTAACCGCGCATTACGTAACCAACACCAATACGCGATCGCCTCGTTTTGTAGCATTACCGACGCCAGCCTTATTTGTTTGGGTATTTTTGGTATGGGGTCACTGGTGCAAGCGCAACCCAATCTATTGTTTTGGATCACTTGTGGCGGGGCCGTATTTTTACTCTTATACGGCGCTTTATCTTTTAGGTCAGCTGCCAGCAATCACGAAATCTCAAGGGAGTCTGGCAATAGTGAATACTCACTTATTAAGGCAATCACCATCACCGCAAGTGTAAGCCTATTAAACCCCCATGCTTATTTGGACACGGTGATTTTACTGGGTGGCATTAGCACTCAATATTTAGGCCAAGAAAAACTATGGTTTGGTGCAGGCGCCGTGAGCGCGTCATTCATATGGTTTTTTGGTTTGGCTTGGGGTGCACAATGGCTCATGCCAGTATTCAAAAACCCCATTGCGTGGCGGGTATTGGATGGGCTGATTGGGTTGATTATGTGGAGTATTGCGGCCAGCTTAATCGTCCACATAGCGGCTATGTAAACGGGTAAGTCCGGCTGCTTTGAGGTGTTCTTGAATGACTTGTTGAACGCCGTCGGCACCCACTTGCTGCAACGCTTGTTGCAGCATAGCTTGAGCTTGGCTGAGACTAAAGTTACGGATCACCGACTTTACTTTAGGCAAACTGGCCGCGTTCATCGACAAACTGTCATAACCCATACCCATAAGCAACAATGCGCCAGCAGGGTCGCCCGCCAACTCACCACATAAACTCACAGGAATGTCCGCCTGTTTGGCGGCATCCACGACCGATTGCAAGGCCATTAATACCGCTGGATGCATGGTGTGGTAGAGGTCAGCCACGCGCGGATTATCTCGGTCCACCGCCAAAATATACTGCGTTAAGTCATTACTACCCACGGAAATAAAGTCCACCCGCTGGGCAATATGTTTGGCTTGATACACCGCAGCTGGTACTTCGATCATCACCCCAATCGGCGGACGTACGAGTTGATAACCTTCTTCACACAATTCGGCAAAGGCTTGCTCTATCCAACGAATCGATTCATCAATTTCGTTAACATGGGTAATCATGGGTAACATGATGCGCAAGTTATCAAGCCCTACACTGGCCTTCAGCATGGCTCTAATTTGCACTAAGAAAATTTCTGGATGATCCAGCGTTACCCGAATACCACGCCAACCCAAGAACGGGTTATCTTCTTCGATGGTGAAGTAAGGCAAGTTTTTGTCGCCGCCAATATCCAAGGTTCGCATGGTCACAGGCTGAGGCGCAAAACCTTGTAGCTGGGTCCGGTAACAATCGGTTTGCTCATCTTCCGACGGAAAATGTTCTTTGATCATAAACGGCACTTCGGTGCGGTAAAGCCCCACGCCTTCTGCACCTTGATCTAATGAACGGGATACATCTAACGGCAAGCTGGTGTTCACCAACAAAGGCACCGTATGTTGGTCCCGCGTTTGCGCCGGAACATTGCGTAGGACTTCGAGTTCTTTGGTGAACGAGGCTTCCTCGGCGATAGCCTGTTCATACTGGCGTCGTAGGTCTTGGCTCGGATTACGGAATATACGTCCGACATAACCGTCAATTACCACCTCTTTGCCTTCCATACGCCGATAGGGGAAGTCCACCGCACCCATCACCGTGGGAATACCCATAGAGCGCGCAAGTATGGCGGCATGGGAATTATTGGTACCTAAGGTTGATACAATCGCTTTGAGCTTATGGGCTGGTACTTCCGCTAACATAGCCGCGGTCACTTCCTCGGCCACCAACACGGTGGAATCTTCGAAACTACGTACTTCGGTATTGGTTTGCTGCAGTTCGGCCAGTATACGCCGCCCTAAGTCGCGGATATCCGTGGCTCTTTCCCGTAAATAAGGATCTTCCATGGCTTCAAAGGCACGAATATGTTGCTGTACCACTTTACGCAACGCACCTTGAACCCACTGACCCTGGCGCATATGTTGAATCACCTCGCCAGCGAGGGCGTTGTCGTCTAGCATACGCATATACACCTCGAACAATTCGTGTTCTTGGTTTTTTAAGTTGCGCGCTAAGGTACGGCTAACAATTTTAATTTTACGGCGCACGGCTTCTAACGCCGTTTGAAACGCCTCGACTTCGGCCTCTGGATTACGACAGCGCCGGTCGGGCACTTTATCTAAATCCGCCGGCGGTGCAATCACGGCCACATGGCCAATTGCCACGCCCCCAGAACCACTCACACCTTCGTAATGTAAATCTAGGCTTTCATCGTCGGCCAAAGCATCGTGGCGCAAACCACCGCCAGTGGCTTCGGCATGGGCGATAAAACCAGCCAACTGGGCCGACAAGGTAATCAGCAAGGCTTCTTCTTCGGTACCAAAATGGCGCTCATCACGTTGCTGCACCACCAAGATACCCAGTACTTTGCGGTGATGGATAATCGGCACGCCTAAAAATGAGTTAAAGGCTTCTTCACCGGTTTCTTGTACGTAATGAAAGTTGGGGTGTTCGGCAGCCCGCTTCAGGTTAACCGGTTCTGCTTTGTGCCCTACCAAACCCACCAAACCTTTGCCCGAGGGCAAACAGGCACGGCCAATCGACGCCTGATTGAGGCCTTCACTGGCCATCAGCACGTAATTGTCGGTTTGTGGAAAGTGTAGATAAATAGAGCACACGTCGGTACGCATGGCTCGCCGAACTTGGTGTACCACCAATTTCAGAGCCGATTGTAAATCCTCTGCAGCGCTTACCGCTTGGATTATTTTGCGTAAACTGTGCAACATTAAACTAATTTCCTAACTAAGGTTGTGTTGGCGCCAGCACACCATTGTGAAACACCAAACGTGAATGCCGTAAACACAGCTCTTTCATGGCTCGGCGATAAACCTCTCTCTTAAACGACACCACTTGATCCACCGGATACCAATAACTCACCCACTGCCATGCATCAAATTCTGGGTGATCTGTGGTGGCCGTTTGCACCGCTGAATCAGGCGCTAGCATACGTAACAAAAACCATTTTTGTTTTTGGCCAATACATAAAGGTTGTTGGCCCTGACGTATCATCCGTTTAGGTAAACGGTAACGTAACCAGCCTCGGGTACAGGCTAATACTTCCACATGTTCTGGCAACAAGCCAATTTCTTCTTTTAATTCCCTAAATAAGGCTTCTTCTGGCGTTTCATGGGCGTCAATACCCCCTTGAGGAAACTGCCACGCATCCCAACCCAAACGTTTAGCCCATAACACTTGGCCATGGGAGTTTGCCAGAATAATGCCTACATTGGGGCGAAAACCATCTTTATCGATCACGGCTTTGCACCATACAAAATATATTTGTACCCATTGTTCCACAAAACGGCAGGCAACAACAACCACAGATGAAAATGAGCTAAAATAATGCTTTATAAGCAATTATCTTAGGATTAACCATGTCATCAAGACTCGCCTTATTTGATTTAGACAACACCTTATTGGCCGGTGACAGCGACCACGGCTGGGGGGAGTTTATGGTGCAGCAAGGGTTAGTAGACGCCGCCGACTATGGTGCGAAGAATGACGCCTTCTATGCAGATTATCTCGCCGGCAGTTTGGACATGGTGGCCTACGCCGAGTTTGCTTTGGCGCCACTAACCCAGTACAGCGTCCAAGAGTTAAACCATATTCATGAGCAATTCATGCAAACCACGGTCATCCCCATGATTGCCCCCAAAACCCAAGCCTTATTACAAACGCACCGTGAGGCCGGTGATGTACTCGTCATTATCACCGCCACTAACGATTTTATCACCGGGCCGATTGCTAGTTACTTAGATATTCCCCACCTGATCGCCACACCTACAGAATGTATCGATGGCCGTTATACCGGTAAACTCAGCGGCTCACCCTGTTTTAAGGCAGGCAAGATCGACAAGCTCAAGACATGGATGAGCCAGCAGGGGCACACTATTGAAGGCGCTTGTTTTTACAGTGACTCCCACAATGACTTGCCCCTGCTAGAGCTGGTAGACGAGCCTATTGCAGTAGATCCCGACGCACAGCTTGAAGCCCACGCACTGGCCAAGGGCTGGCCAGTGCTGAGCTTACGTTAGTCCTCGTACCAAGTACGTAAAATGACAGACTTAAGGTAATCGGTTTCCGGAATAGCGGGGTGTATCGGGTGATCGCCACCCTGACCGCCTTGCTCCAAAACTTGGCCGTTACGGCCATTTTTACGACATGCTTCCTGCAATAATTGAGTCAGGCGTGTACGTTCCAAATGCATGGAACATGAGGCAGACACCAGAATACCCTCTGGCGTGAGCAAGCGCATGGCCAGTTGGTTGGCGCGCTGATAGGCTAACTCACCGGCCTTAATGTCTTTGCGGCGGGCAATAAATGCAGGGGGATCAATAATCACCACATCAAACCGCTCGCCGTCTTCATGCAGTTGTTTCATGGCCGCAAAGGCGTCGCCTTTTAAGCTGTGCACTTGCTCGGCCACACCATTTAATTCGGCTTGCTGATGTACCAAATCCAACGCCGGTGCAGATGCGTCCACACAAATCACCTCTTTAGCACCCGCTGCTGCAGCCTGAATACCCCAGCCGCCAATGTAACTAAAAATGTC
>DPHD01000026.1:8764-16340 GCA_003523085.1 Oceanospirillaceae bacterium
CCGGTTTTTTGGCCGTCCCATACTGGGGCTAAGAAACTCACACCATTTTCTTTGAGCGGCACAAGTTTTGGCACGTCACCTTGAGCGACTCGTACATACTCATCTAGGCCTTCAATAGCGCGCATTTTGCCGTCATTCTTGAGCAAAATATTCAGCTCAGGCAGCAACTCATTAATCGCCGCCAACAAGGCTTCTAATAGCAATTCAATGCCAGCATTCGATACTTGTATCACAATGACGTCGCCAAAGCGGTCAATCACCAAACCCGGCAAGCCGTCACTGTCACCATAAACCCAACGATAACAGTGGTCGTAAAACAAGGCTTCTCGGCTAGCCAAGGCTGACTTTAAGCGGCTTTTTAAACGTTCTTGAGTTAACGGCTGGCCTGCTTTGCGGCTCACCAAACGGCCGCAAATCAACTGCTTAGGATTAATGATGGCGGTACCTAAGGGTTTGCCTTTGGCGTCCAACACATCCACCTGCTCACCTGCTACAAAACTCTGTAGTGGTGACTTGCCAACGTCAACTTCGTTGCTATAAATCCACAAATGGCCTTGGCGTAGGCGTCGGTCGGATTTAGCTTTAAGAATTAAATTAGGCATTTATTCGTCGTCACATAAAGCACTGTAGGCATCCGCATCAAGCAAGCCTTGCAACTCTGCTACATTGCTTAGGCGTATCTTTAACAGCCATGCATCGCCGTATGGGTCCGAGTTAACCAACTCTGGGTCATCATCCAACTGTTCGTTCACTTCGATGACTTCGCCTGACACGGGGGCAAATAAATCAGAGGCGGCTTTGACCGATTCAATAACGCCAAATTCATCTTCTGATGCAAGCTCTGCACCCACCTCTGGCAGCTCAACAAACACCACGTCACCAAGCTGCTCTTGAGCGAAATCGGTGACACCAATGGTAACGGTGCCATCACCTTCATTGCGAATCCATTCGTGGCTAGCTACATACTGCAAACCTTGGGGTAAAGTGCTCATTGTTTATTCCTTATTGCTGGTGTTTTTGGAAAAAAAGGGGGGGTATGTGGTTTTTGGCGCTTGAGACAAAGGCGGTAAGTGTGGCCCTACACCCATGGCCTGTTGCGCTAAATGTTGTTTAATAGGGCTGAGTTTTTGCACCCAATTCATACCGCTGTTGCGAACTAAACTCAGCAGTGGGTGCTGATTGCCAAATAAACGGGCAAAACTTTCCATCAGCGCCATCATGCGTAGGTTATCGCTACGCCTTAACTGCTGGTATTTTTCTAACACCGGTAAGCTGGCTAGGTCTTGGCCGTTATCGCGGGCTTGTTCTAAAGTCAGTACCAAGGCGGCCACATCTAACAAACCTAGATTAACACCTTGGCCTGCGAGGGGGTGAATGGTATGGGCCGCATCCCCCACCAGCACCAAACCGGGTTGTACATAACGTTTGGCATGACGCTGACGCAAGGCAATCACATGGCGTGGGTCGGTGGCTAATACCGGCCCTAGTTTGCCCTCAAAAGCGCTACTCAAGGCTTGGCAAAACTCACCTTCGGGCAATGCCTGCATAGCTTGAGCCGCCGCCTGAGGCTGCGACCAAACAATTGAACAATAGTGCGCTTGCGGGTCTGTGTCTGGGCTGGATAACGGTAAAAATGCCAAAATACCGTTTTCAGTAAAGCGCTGCCAAGCCGTGTTAACATGATCTTGGGTGACTTTAACGCGAGTTACTAAAGCATGATGTGGGTAATCCCACTCCCGTGTTGGTAAGCCAGCTAACTGGCGTATTTTTGAGTTGGCGCCGTCGGCTCCTACCACTACATCAGCGGTGATCTGTTCACCGTTGGCCAAACTCAAGCACCGTGGCGCAACGTCTTGGGGGCTCATATCAACAATTTTTGTTTGCTCAAACAAGGTGTAGGTCTTAGATGCTAAGCACTGGTGCAAGGCACTGGTAATGGTACGATTTTCTAGAATATGACCCAAGTAAGGCAAGTGTTGTTCGGCGGCGGTAAACTCCAGCTCACCGGTACCGCAACCATCCCACACCTGCATGGCTTGGTAGGGCTGTAGTCGTTGCATAGACTCAATCAGTGGCCACGCGCCTAAATGAGTTAACAGATTCTGTGAGGCCAAGCTCAAGGCCGAAACTCGGGGATCGACATCATCTTGTGGCCAGTCACTGGAGCAATCGAGCTGGCCGGCTTCCACTAACGCCACCTTAAACCCAGCATCCACCAAACCACAGGTAAGGCTCGCACCCACCATACCAGCGCCCACCACCACAATGTCGAAATGGCTCATGTCACACGCTCGCTAGCCACAGTAGCGGCAGGCAGAGGTAACACTTGGGCTAAGGGCACATCAAGCCCCATGGCAGCGCGGGTAAATACTGTTTTCACTAACGGCACTTGTTGCATGGTGAGCAAGCCCAATTGGCGTACGATGGAATAGTGAGGTTTGCGACTAGAAAACAGTTTCATGACTTTATCACTGGCACCAATGACACGGTTTTGATCCCATTGTCTGGCCTCAACAAACTGATTGAGGTTAGCTAAATCACCTAACGGAAGGTCGCTTTTACAGGCTTTTAAAATAGCTTCGGCCAAGGCGAAACTGCCTCTTAAAGCCAGATTAAAACCCTGCCCAGCGATAGGGTGTAAGGTATGGGCTGCGTTACCAATGACCGCCATGCCCTGACGAGCCTGCTCTTGAGCCACGCTCATGCTTAAGGGGTACACCTGGCGATCACCAATAGCGCGAAATTCGCCCATGGGGTAACCCACCTGCTGCTGAATCTCTTGCAACAGGTCAGCATCGTTCATCTGCTCTAATTGCTGCTGCCGCGCTAGTGGCTGAGTCCACACTAAGGCCACCCGATGACGGCTGCCTGGGTCACTTAGGTGATCAATCAAGGGTAATAACGCCACGGGGCCAGATGAGGTAAAGCGTTCGCATGCCAACCCTTGGTGCGGCTGCTCCAGCTCAAGGTTAGCCACCAAGGCCACTTGATCATAACTATGGACACGATCAAACATGCCTAACTGCTGACGCAATTGAGAGCGGCCACCGTCGGCCATAACAATAAGCTCAGCGGTAAGGGTGATTGGCGGCGCTGTATCGCCATCTGTTTGACGTTGATAAATCAACTGACTGTGCTGGCGCGCGTTGTCGATTGACACCACCTGTGCTTGATCAATCAAATCCACAAAGCCACTACAGCGTTGCTGTATTTGCTGCAAAAAAACGTGCCCTAAGGCTTGGTTTTGGATTACATAACCCAAGGCTTCACGCTGCATGCTGTGCGCGCACATATCGCTCTTCCAGGGTTGTCCTTGATCGCTAACCTGAATATTACTAATGGCTTGAGCGTGTTCGCTCAGGTGTTGCCACAAACCAATGCTATGCAATAAATTGCGGCTGCCGTACGCCAACGCCGTCGCTCGGCCATCCAATACGCCGCCAGCGGTAGGGGTTGTGCCTTCAATTTTGGCGGCATCCAATATCGCAATTTTTAAGCCATAGGTTTGAGCAATACCCGCCACCGCCAGACACAAGCTCGCGCCGACTAAGCCGCCACCTACAATCACAATGTCGTAGCTTTGACAGTCTGTCATGCGCTAGCCATCAGCGCTTCAATGTCGGCCACGGTGACTGGCAAGGCTTGAGTTAAATTTCGATAGCCGTCCGACGTGATGAGTATATTGTCTTCAATGCGAACACCAATACCACGCCACTGCGGGTCAATGGTTTCATCTTCGGGGTCAATGTAGAGTCCAGGCTCTACGGTGGTCACCATGCCAACTTCTAACGGCCGCGACTCACCATCGAGCTTATAAATGCCCACATCATGCACATCCATACCTAACCAGTGGCCGATGTTGTGCATGTAATACTTACGATAGCTTTGCTCGTCTATGTTTTTATCAAGGCTGCCTTCTAGCAGCCCCAAGTCCAACAATCCTTGGGTCATTACCGCCACTGCTGCTGCTTGCATTGCACTAAACCGCGTGCCCGGCTTAATCACCGCTAGAGCCGCTTGATGAGCCGCTAACACCAGTTCATAAATGGCCTTTTGTGGCGCAGTAAAACGGCCACTAACTGGGAAAGTGCGGGTAATATCCGCCGCATAATGATCTAGTTCACAACCCGCATCAATGAGTACTAAATCGCCGCCCTGCAAGGTTTGATCGTTATTGGTGTAGTGCAAAATACAGGCATTGTCACCGCCTGCAACAATCGAACCATAGGCCACCCGCGCACTGCCTTGCACGGCAAACTCATGATGTACTTCTGCAGCCAGTTGGTATTCGTTCATGCCAACCTTGCACATGCTCATGGCGCGTTTATGGGCGGCCACGCTAATGTTACAAGCGGCCTGCATTTGGGCTATTTCGGCATCGGACTTAAGCAGACGCATCGCGTCTAACAAAGGATCTAAGTCGGCCAAGTGCGTGGGGCATTGTTTGCCCTGTCGGCTCAGAGCACGCAACTGCTGCAAGCTACGCTGCACCAACTGTTGAGTATCTTCGCGGCTAAAACAGTAAAGCACCTGGCTGGCGTTATCTAATAATTCAATCAACTTTTCTGCCAGCGTATCAATGGCAAAGGCTTGATCTATATTGAGGGCTGCAGGGGCAGCCTCTACACCTAAACGGCGGCCATGCCAAATTTCTTGTAACTTGTCTTTGCTACGGCAAAATACGCTGCTGACCGGGCCCGTAGCCTGGTTGCTAAGCACTAATACGGCGTCTGACTCTAAAAAACCACATAAGTATTGAAAGTTGCTGTTTTGACGGTAGTCTTGCTCCACATCGCCGTTGCGGATTTGGCTAGCCGCAGCTTGGATCAACACCACGGCACCTGCCGGTAGTTGAGCCAGCAATTGTTGTCGGCGTTGAGCATATTCAACAGTTGGAAGTTTAAGCATAGTGCGTGCCTTTAATGCAATTGGCTGGGTGGCGTACGTGGTTGTTCGTCGGACGCTAAATTGAACTCTGCAAACACCATCATAGCAGCCAAACGCACATATTCTACCAACTCTATATAACTGGTTTCTGCACTATCTTCGGCTGCATCTTCGTCTTCATCATCGGTATCAAAAGACACTTGGGCGATATTAGCCAAGTCTTCCATGGAATCGGTAATTTCGCTCGACAGTTTTTGTTTAGTACGATCAAAACCTAAGCCAAAGCCACTCAAGAAGCCACTACACCATGCTCCCAGTGATTCAGTTCTGGCGGCAAGTTCAGTGTCATCTTCTGGCAATAACAACTGGAATCCAAAATCGGCCTGTTGCAGCTGAGCTAAGGCAATGTCATACAAACCCACTAATTCGGCTTTGTCATCATCATCTTCTAATTCTTGCACGTCCAAATGGGCCACCACCATGGCGAGCCAGGCTTCGGCGTCCGCACGAATGCCAGCCGCCAATTGTCCGGCCAACAAGCCGTGCAATTCCGAGGGTGTACCAAAGGCACCGAGCTCTACAAACATGTCGGCAAAGTCATCAAATATGTAGTTTATCTTGGGCGTAGTGTCGGTCATTGATGTCGCTCGCAAAGCTAATAATAAGGTTGAATAAGCCTGCCATTATACCTGAGATAACGGCATTCTCTAGACTTTTGCTGAGGCTAACTAGACAGGGGCGTAATTTACTATAAAATCAGTAGCCTTAACTTCTCCGATGCAGACCATCATGTCGATAATCAATTCAGTGGTGCACCATACTGACCAGCTACTCACCCAGCATCGTCAGTTACAAATAAGCCACACTCAACTACAAGCACGTATTGCCGAGCTCGAGCACCAACTCGCCCAGCAACAACAAATCGCCGACACGCTTGCGCAATCTAACGATCAAGCCGGCCAACAAGAAATGCAGCAGGCCATAGAAGCAGACTTAACTTACCTGATTGGTTTATTTGACAAGGCAGAGGTGTCCGACCATGAGTAAACCACAAGCAGTACAAGTGTCCATCTTAGAGCAACACTACACCCTCACTTGCCCAGCAGGCAAAGAAGCAGCCCTACAACAAGCCGCCACTAATTTGGATTTTAAACTACGCGACATCAAAGCCTCCGGCAGAGTGATGGGTTTAGAGCGCATGGCGGTGATGGCAGGTCTCAACATGAGCGCCGAATTACTCGACTGCAAAGCACAATTGCAGACCTTAGAATTAGCCATGCAACAACTCGATCAGCGCCTTATTAGCGCGCTGGATTAATAACCCGTCACAAACTTTTTGTTCCATTCTGTAAAACACAGGCATATACTAGCCCTAAGACTCCCTGTGGTGCCCGGCATTCGATAACGTCCTTGAGCCGATTCACTTTTATAGGGTGCTTCTCGCTTATGCTCTGTGCACGTCCGCTCGTCGGAACGCCTTCCGCCTAATCAGGAGCACCCACCTTGAACCTCCGGGTTCAGGGCAACCATTGGAACCGACACCTTGGGGAGTCCTTATTTCATTGCCCTGTAAAAGTCTGTAAAACCCTCCCGTTCCCGCCATACTCCACTGCTAAATGTGGCACAATTGATGCTATACATTATTTGATAAGCTGCAGAGCGAATCGATATAGAGATCTAGTGCCCATGACTAAACGAATACTATTAATTGAAGACGACCAAGAGTTAAACGAACTGTTGAGCGAATTTTTGGCATTAGAAAATTTTGACGTAGATCAGGCCTTCGACGGCGAACAAGGCCTGAATATGGCCTTAAGCGGCAACTACGACGCCTTAGTGCTAGACATTATGATGCCAAAAATGAATGGCCTAGACCTGCTAAAACAATTCCGCATGGCCCACAAAACACCAGTGTTAATGCTCACTGCCCGCAGCGACGAAGTGGACCGCATTCTTGGATTTGAAATGGGGGCCGACGATTACCTGCCTAAACCGTGTAATCCTAGGGAAATCATTGCCCGCATTCGCGCCATATTGCGTCGCGTAGATATGGATAAGGCTGGCATGCAAACCACAGGTAGCCGTCAGGTGATGGTGCGTGAAGACGTTGAACTTAACCACAATACTCTCATCGTCTCCAAAGACGGTAAGCCACTGGACCTCACCAGCACCGAATTCAATCTACTTGCCAGCCTACTTGAAAATGCCGGCCGTGTATTAAGCAAAGAAGAGCTGACTGAAACCGCATTAGGTCGTAAACTCACCTTATATGACCGCAGTGTAGACATGCACATGAGCAACCTGAGGCGCAAGTTAGGCCCCTTTGCTAACGACGATGCGCGCATTAAAACCGTGCGTGGCGTGGGTTACCAATATGTCATCAATGATTAAGTGGCCGCTGATATTTCGCAGCCTGTATTGGAAGATTTTTTTCTTTTTCTGGCTCACGCTGATTGCCTCCATCTTTTCCGTGGCCACCTTATCCGAGATCATTGTCAACGAGCGCGATGAAGATCAATATCAAAAGGTAATCCACTTAGGTATTCAAGCAGCCAATATATATGAGCGCAAAGGCGCCCGCGCCTTAACTGCCCACCTGCGCCATATAGACCAAGAATTTGATGTGAAAGGCTTTATGCTCGACGCCCAGCATCGCCCCATCAGCCGAGCAAACCTCCCCAAAAACTGG
>DPHD01000026.1:16573-18906 GCA_003523085.1 Oceanospirillaceae bacterium
TACCGCATCTCCAGCACCAGCGGCCACACCTATACCTTTGTCGCTTACCGTGACAACCGCGGGCCCTACCCGGCCTGGTTCAAACATTTACCTATGCTACAGCTGCTCACCGCCTTGGTGATCGTGGCTTTGCTGACTGCCTTTGTTACCTGGCGCATCACCAACCCATTACGCAAACTCAAACAAGCCACCGATTCCTTTGCCCGTGGCAACTTGGATACGCGCTTACCTAAACTTGTAGGTTGCCGTAAAGATGAGATTGGTGAAGTTGGCCTGGCCTTTAATCACATGGCCGAACGCATCAGCTTACTGGTGAGCAACCAGCAGCGCTTATTTCGAGATATCTCCCACGAATTACGTACCCCACTGGCTCGCCAACAGATTGCGTTAGAGTTACTCGCACGTAAATTGCCCGCCACTGAACATCAATCGTTACACCGCATTGAACGTGAAGTTGGACGCATGAACCAGCTCATCGACCAAGTACTAACCTTATTGCGCTTAGAACAAAACGAACACGGCCCAACCATAGAAACCTACGACCTGAGTCAATTGTTGTGCAAACTCACCCAAGATGCACAATTTGAAGCCCAGTCAAAGGACCAAGTAGACCTCAACCAACCCAAGCAGGTCTCTGTGGTAGGCCAACAAGAACTAGTGTCACGGGCGGTCGAAAATATTTTGCGTAACGCTCTGCGCTACACCCCAGAGCAGGGTCGTGTGTACTTGCAGTTGGAAGAGCACAAAGACAGCGTGATGATTCGTATTGAGGATGAGGGTGATGGTGTGCCTGAAGAGTCTTTAAGCCACTTGTTTGAACCCTTCTATCGGGTGGAAGCTAGCCGCAACCAACAAAGTGGCGGTTACGGCATTGGCATGGCCATTGCCGAACAAGCTATCCGCGCCCAAGGCGGCACTATTAAGGCCAGCAACCGCAAAGTTGGCGGTCTGTGTGTAGAAATCTGCCTACCCAAAACCAGCCTCAAAACCTAAAGCATTAAGGCTTGGGGCTTAAAAACAACTGATAAGCTGGGTTCTGAGTTTCTTCATGGAAGGCATAACCTAGCTCATGTAAGTAGCCCTCGAGCTTAGACTTGTCGGCCTCGG
Source organism: Oceanospirillaceae bacterium (assembly GCA_003523085.1). Lineage (GTDB taxonomy): Bacteria > Pseudomonadota > Gammaproteobacteria > Pseudomonadales > Balneatricaceae > Njordibacter. The sequence goes on from DPHD01000026.1 coordinate 17,681, forward strand.
GCACCTGCATAGCCACCAACACCCGGCCGAAGGCTGAACCATGGTTGCGGTAATGGAACATGGAGATATTCCATGGCTGGCCCAATTTGTTAAGAAACTTCAACAAAGCCCCCGGCCGCTCCGGAAAGGTAAAACGATACACGACTTCGTTATCGACTTTGGCGTGCCCACCCACCATGTAGCGAATGTGGGTTTTGGCCATTTCGTTGTCACTTAAGTCTCGAGCAGGAATGTCGTGCTCTAACAACTCATGTAACAACTGAGCACGGCCACCATCATCGGTTTTCAACTGTACACCTACAAACACTTGAGCTTGCTCATCGTCAGCGTAACGGTAATTAAATTCGGTGATATTTCGCTCACCCAAAGCCTTACAAAAACGCTTAAAACTGCCAGGCTGCTCTGGAATCTGGGCTGCAATGAGTGCCTCACGCCCCTCACCAATTTCGGCCCGTTCAGCGACATGTCGCAAACGGTCAAAGTTGACGTTGGCGCCACTGGCGACCGCCACCAAGGTTTGGCCTTGGGCTTGCTCACGCTGTACATATTTTTTTAGGCCCGCCAACGCACAGGCGCCGGCAGGTTCAGTAATTGCCCGAGTATCGTCGTAGACGTCTTTAATCGCTGCACACAGTTCGTCGGTGGTGACGGTGATGACTTCATCCACGTACTTTTGTGCGAGTTCAAAGGTGAGCTCTCCAATTTGCGCCACTGCCACACCTTCGGCAAAAATACCCACTTCGGGCAACACCACTCGTTCGCCGGCATCCAAGGCCGCTTTAAGGCAGCAGGAGTCTTCTGGCTCCACGCCAATGACCTTAATGTCTGGGCGTAAGTATTTAATATAAACGGCAATGCCAGAAATGAGGCCACCACCACCTACGGGCACAAACACGGCATCAATGTTGCCACGGACTTGACGTAACAACTCAACCGCCACCGTACCTTGACCGGCAATGACGTTTTCGTCGTCAAACGGGTGGATATATACCAAACCCTTATCAGCCACCATCTCCAACGAGTGGGCATAGGCTTCGGCAAACGAGTCACCAAACAAAATCACTTTGCCGCCCAACGCTTTAACCGAATTTACCTTAATGTCCGGGGTGGTTTTAGGCATCACAATGGTGGCTTTAATGCCCAGGTGTTTAGCCGACATAGCCACACCCTGAGCATGGTTACCGGCCGAAGCAGCCACCACACCACAAGCCCGCTGAGCCTGGGTT